>JAFSTG010000028.1 GCA_017450605.1 Paludibacteraceae bacterium
ATCGCTAACAGGCAAAATGCACCTTACAGATTTACTCAACAAAACTAATTTTCAAAATGACAAAGAACACCTTGATTCAAGTGAACCGTTATTGTTTGACTTTAATTTTTAATCGTCCATTTTTTAGTGGACAGTAGTGATGATTTCTAATTTCTTATTTCTTATTTCTGATATTATGCAGTTTCCGATTGAGAATTTCAGGGAGTTGACGACTCCGTTTTATTATTATGATATGGCATTGTTTGAGCGTACGGTAAAGGCAATGCTTGAAAGTGCATCGAACGTTGATTATAGTGTTCATTATGCAATAAAAGCATGTTCTGCTTCTGAAATTTTGGAAGTGATTAGAAGGTACGGTTTAGGTGTGGATTGTGTATCTGGTTGGGAGGTTAAGGCAGCCTTGAATGCGGGAATAATGCCTCAGAAGATAGTGTTTGCGGGTGTTGGGAAGCAGGATGCAGAGATAGAGTCGGCAATAGATGCCGATATATTCTGCTTCAATGTGGAATCGGTTGAAGAGTTGGAGATAATAAATCTTATAGCCGGCAAGAAATGTAAGAAAGCACGAGTATGCTTGCGTATTAATCCTGATATTGACGCACATACTCATCATCATATAACGACCGGTCTGAAAGAAGATAAGTTCGGTATTCAGATGGAAGATATGGAAAAGGCAGTAGCTTTGTGCCAACAGTTGCATAATATTGAGTTTATTGGTTTGCATTTCCATATAGGTTCCCAGATAACCGAAATGCAACCGTATATAGACTTATGCAGTCGTGTAAACGACCTTGTTGGTAGTCTTGAGAGCAAGGGCTTTGAAGTGAAGAATATAAATGTAGGCGGTGGCTTGGGAATTGATTACAAAGAGCCAGACGAACACAGTATTCCTGATTTTGCGAGTTTCTTCGGTGTGTTTAAGAAACATTTGAGGCTTCGCAGTGGTCAGACACTACATTTCGAATTAGGTCGTTCGTTGGTTGGTCAGTGTGGTTCGCTTATTACGCGCGTTATATACGTTAAACACGGTAAGGAGAAAAACTTTGTGATAGCAGATGCAGGCATGACAGATTTGATCCGTCCTGCTTTATATGGTGCTTATCATCGTATAGATAACCTGACAAGCAGTTCGTCGGAGTACGGTGTTTATGATGTTGTAGGACCGATATGTGAATCGTCGGATGTGTTTGTTCGTGATTATAAAATGCCTTTGACTCAGCGTGGAGACCTCTTGGCGATACGTTCTGCGGGGGCATACGGTGAAGTGATGGCATCGCAATACAACATGCGTCCATTGCCAAAGCATATAATAAGTGCGGTAGATTAGTTGGCCAGCATTACATCGTCGGTGCCGCAGGGCATGAAGAGTGTATCGGCAAGTGCTTTGCCATCGAGCCATACAATGTAGAATTGCGCTTGTTGCTCGATAGGAAGCGAGAGGCTGACGGCACCATCGGCATCGGGTCTGATTGTGTGTTCGGAAATGACGAGTTGGTGGTTTTCAGGATGTGGTATTCCGCGTAGTCGGAAACTGATATTACCATATAGTGCTTCATCGCGGCTTATAGGTAAGGTTTGAGCGGTGGCAAGCGTGATAGTGGTATCAACGGGTAAGTACCCTGAGGCTGTTAGGGTGCATCTTACTTGTTTACCGATAAAACGGCGAGGAATATTAGAGAATGTAACCTGTTGTGTTATAGTGAGGCTATCGAGAGTCTTCGTTTCGTTTTCCAGAAATAGAGTGAGTGAAGCATCTTCAGCAGCGGGCAGATTGGCGTTAGCAAAAGTCTGTTCGCTGAGGTTTATATTGACATCAACACTTCTGCTAAAATGCCATGTCAGTGCTATCATACACAAGACTGCGATGATGAGTGTTGCTATAGTTATTCGCTGTCTGCGACGACGGCGCACCTCCCTGTTCCATAGGTTATCGAACTCGAGGTTGAGCATTCGTGCTATTACCATGAGTACAGCACGGCGTCGTTTCCAATTTTTGCTTCCTGCTCCTTCCTCGTTGATGTTCACGCCGAGAATCTGGTGATCGAGCATAGGGTCGGCATTCTTAGGAAAATGCCGGCGCAGTGCTTCTGGGAAGCACTCAGTCTCGGGGTCGCCGGAGTAGGGGATGCCTTCAACGATGAGCGGCACTATATGGTCGCGTCTGCCCAGATTGACGAAGTAGTCGATACCACCATTTACAAATGTTGATTTTGCCGAACGTGGTGAGCATACAACAATCAGATATTCGGACTGCTCCATGCGGAGTTTTAGTTCGTCCATCAGTTCTTCCGACAGGTTGATATCGTTAAGATAGCAGAAGCATGGTCGCATGCGGCGAGGCAGGTCTTTCGAACGGCTGATAGCAGTAGGCAGGCGATAACTCTCTATCGCCTTTTGGACCCAAAGTGCTTCTTTGGCATCGCTACTTTGGAAACTGATAAAAGCAAAATACTTGTACATGGAGAGTGAACAGATTTCTTATTTTTAATTTCTTATTTCTAAATTTATTTCCGGCTATTTACATCATAGGTCGTTTGGCAAGGTGGTCGATGATAGTGGCATAGTGTGGGAAATCGACTTCCGACATGTTACTTTCGTGAACGCAGATACGCAGTGTGCGGCAACAAGCTTTCTCGCGTGCTGCCATGAAGAAAGTCTGTATCATGAGGTCGATTTTCTGTTCGGTAGAGAACTCGGCAGGCAGGTCAACAAATCTGTTGCCCATAACAGCCACATTCACTTCGTCTTGTCGTAATGTCGGAGTGGATAGATTATGCCACATGGCGAGCAGAAACTCGGTATATTCCTTGCGGGTGATGGCGATACTGCCGTTTGCCTGCAGGTGGGTGAAACTGACCATACAATAAGTATCGGAGCCAAGAGTAATGGGGCAAACAGTGCCGAGTTGGTAGCGTTGTCGGTTGGCAGGCAATGTATCGTCGGTTGCTATAGGTTCCTGAAAACGCAAACCTTCGGTTATTGCCTTGTCGATGTCGAAATTATTCTCTTTGCATTTCTGTAAGAAAGCACCATGTACCGAACGTGGTGAAATGACAGTTCCGAGTGCGGTATCGAATGTGTCAACGCAATGTATCACTCGCATACCTTGTTGGCTGAACAAATCGCAACATTCGACAATTACTCGCAGGTCGCTGCTCGCATCTTTATATACCGCTTTTGTTTTCGGCCAGTTGATAATAAGCCCTATGAGCATAAGAATAAGTACGGCAACGATAAGAGTTGACGGATGTTCGAAAGGAAGGTGCACAAGATGATAGAGCAACATATACGGCCTTGAATATTCGGTTTCTTTAGGCAGTACGTTGAGAAGAGCATCGGAAAAAGTAATAACCATTCCGAAACCGACAATAGTAGTTTTAAGAGCCGATAAAATCAGTTCTTTCCAGTGGCGTCCTAAAAATTTGATTTTAGCGTTGAACATACTGTTTGTTTGCAACTATTTGCGTCGAGTGGTAGAAGTAGAAGAGCCTCTGCCGGTATTATTGTCGGTTGCTTTGCGTGTTGTAGAACTGCTTGATGCCGAGCGGGTAGCAGAGCCTGATGCGGAGCGGTTGGTGTCGGTTGAGGCAGCAGAGCGTGAAGTAGAGTTGCTTGTTGCGCTTCGGGTTGTAGATGTGGTGCTACTCTTGGTGCTGCGTACTGTACCACTGGTGCTTACGCGTGTTGTAGTGCTGGTGGTGCGAGTTGCAGAGGCATTAGTAGAAGTTCGAGTTGTGGCGGGAGTTGTGGTCGGGGTTGAAGAAGTTGTGGTTGACGACTTCTGAGTGGGCTGTGAAGTAGTACGAGTAGTACTTGAGCCTGAGTTTGTATTGTCAGTTCTTGTTGTAGTTCCCGACGAAGTGCGAGTGGTGCTCGTACCACTTGTAGTTCCCGACGAAGTGCGAGTGGTGCTCGTACCGCTTGTAGTGCCCGACGAAGTGCGTGTGGTACTTGAAGAACTTGTAGTGCCCGACGATGTTCGTGTGGTACTCGAAGTGGTACCTTTATTACCGGTTGTTGTGTTTGCGGCAGTGCGGGTGGTAGAAGTAGAGGTTTTGCTGTTAGAAGTGGTAGAAGTAGCTCCTCTGCCGGTATTACTTGTGGTGGTAGTGGTAGAGTTGTTGGCTACGCGGCGTACGTCAGAAGCATTATTAACACGCTGACTTGTGTTACTGCCTGACGGAGTATAGCGGATATCGGCGGTACGTGTAGCAAAACTCTTTTCAGGATGCTGACGTTGGTAGTCGTTGCGGGCAACCGAGTTGCTGAGTGCGGCGTAGTTGGTGTAATGCGGCTTAGCAGGATATTGAACTTCGTGGCAATAGTGATGCCCATGCATGTATGTTGTTACATAAGCCTGATAGTGACTCAGATATTGCGGAGCGGGTTTGCCATAATGTGATGGGAAGTGGTCCCAATAATATGGCGAATGCCATGGAGTGTATCCGTGTCGTCCTAAAGGTGCGAAGATAGGCGGTGTTTTAACAAATACGGGTTGGATTATGTAGTTGGTACCATAGATGTATGGTGCTCCTATTATTTGACAATAAGGAGTGCTAAAACCGAGTTCAACTACGAGAGTCGCCACGTCCTGATATATATTAGGAGCGAGTACCGACTGAATAACAAACACGTGGTTATATCCGTTCACCACTTCCATAACTCGAAGGTAGTCAACCCAACCATCGCCATTAAGGTCGAGGTTCGAAATCATGTAGCGTGAAGAGTTGAGTATCATTTCGAACTCCTGAACGGAAGATGCCTGTGCAAATGCAGCTGCTACGGCTTGTAGGTCGAGGTGCAGACAAATGTCGCGTGTGGCTGCATTCACCTCGATCACTGTAGTGGTAGATTTGCCAGTTGCCGGTTTGATGGTGGTGGTTGTTGAAACAGGTGTGTTGTAGATGACAGTGGTTGCCGGTTGGGTAGTTACCACGGTGGTAGTAGCAGGGGGAGGGGGAGTTGGGGTAGAAGTTGCTACGGTAAGTAGTGTGGTAAGACAACTTGTGCAGCACAATGCCACGAGAAGTGTTGAAAGAAAGCGAACGGATTTCATATATTTAATGATTTAATGTTTTATTGCTTTAATGATTCGGGATTGATGAGGCGGTTGAGATTTTTCTCAAAAAGTTGTACGGCGTCTTCGAGTTTTCCGTAGAACTCGCCTCCTGCCGCGTTTTTATGTCCACCGCCAGCAAAGAACTGGGCAGCAAACTCGTTGACGGGTCGGTCGCCTTGCGAGCGGAACGACACTTTTATCTTATCGACATCTTCACGCATGAAGCAAGAGTAGTGAACGGTATCGATTTGCATAGGCATATTTACTATTCCTTCGGAGTCGCCCGATTGGAAATTGAACCGCATCAGTTCGGGTCGGGATAGTGTGATAAGAGCTACGGTATAGACCTTGTTGAATCGGTAAAGTTTCATCTTATGATAGAGACAATATCCGACGAGTCTGAGTCTTTCGGCGCTGTAGGTGTTGAACACTCGGTTGTAGATATCGTCTTTGTTAACACCTGCCTCCGCAAGTAGGGCAACAATGTTGTAGAGTTCGGGATTCTGCGAGTTGTAAGAGAAGTTACCTGTGTCGGTCATCATGCCTGTGTAGAGACACTGGGCAATCGGTTGGGATATAGTTTGGAAGTTCCCTGACTGACAAATAAAACGGAAGATGAGTTCGCAAGTGGATGATGACAGCGGGTAAGATATGTTTACATCGGCAAATCCGGCAGGGTCGATATGGTGGTCGATCATTAGTTTTGCAGCCTGAGAATTGAGGAGAACATCGCCCATTTTCCCGATACGTTTAGCATCGTTGAAATCGAGACTTACGATGAGGTCAGCCTCGTTGAGAATAACAGTAGCTTCAGCTTCTGAGTTTTCGAACGTTATGATTTTGTCGGCGTCGGGCAACCACGCGAGGAACTGCGGGAACTTGTTAGGTACAACCACAGCTACCGGATCTTTGCCAAGCGAGGTAAGATAGTGCTTCATGGCAAGGCTACTTCCAAGCGCATCGCCATCGGGAGAGATGTGTGTAATGATGGCTACCGATGAGGCTTTATCTATCAGACGGTTGGCAGCGCTAACCTCGTGTTTGTTGATTAGTTCAGACAACATAAAAAATGAACATTGATTTAAGATTTTAGCAAATTCTTTGTGCAAAGGTACAACTTTTTGCAGAAACTCCAAATATTATTGCAATAAAGATTTGCACAAGTAAAAAAAAAACTCTAATTTTGCATAGCAAAACCGATAATAGTGAATAGTACTCGGAAGTACTTAGTCCGTCAGTCAGCGGATGAATAGTTGAAAAAAATCATTTTGAATTAAATTATTTACATTATGAGTGAGAAAGTGTTTAACATTTATGGGGAGATGACGTATAACGAAATCTCCGGAAATCAAAGCAGTTTGATAATTGTTCCTTCGTCGAGTGCCGCCAAGCGCGAGTATGTTGCAGTGAAAGATGTAGAGGCTGAGGAGGTAAAATCGTCGTTCTTCCGTTACATCAATCCTACTGGTAAGACTCGTGAGCAGATGGAAGATATTGATAATGATATTCGCAATGTAGCTGCGTCGAACTCGAAGAAGATGGTGGATGTGCTTGCTTATCATCAAGCAATGAAAAACATCAATGTGTTGTATGTCAGCACGCGCGATTTGTACGACGAGTTGGTTAACCGGTATGGTATTACGTTTTCGTACGAGAGTTTGCGGCGTTCTCGTTCTGAGAATCGGGTGATAACCGATTATCGCAACACCGGTTTGCCAAAGAACAGATAGGCGACTGCGTTAAAAAAAGAGTAGATATGAATCGTCTGTTGCTAATAGATGCATACGCAATGATTTACCGCGCCTATTATGCTTTCATAAAGGTGCCGAGAATTACGTCGAGTGGTCAGAACACCTCTGCTATATTTGGTTTTGTAACTATGCTTGGCGAGTTGCTTGCGTCTGTTCGTCCGTCGCATATAGGTGTGGCATTCGACCCTAAGGGTAAGACCTTCCGTCATGAAGCATACGAGCAATATAAGGCTCAGCGTCCGGATACGCCGGAGGATATACATGCAGCGGTGCCGTATATCAAGGATATTCTTAGGGCCATGAATATCAGTGTGCTTGAGTGTGAGGGTTTCGAGGCAGATGATGTAATAGGCACCTTGGCCAAGAAGGCTGCGCAGCAGGGCTTTGAGGTGCTGATGGTTACACCCGATAAGGATTACGGTCAGTTGGTGAGCGAGCATGTGTTTATGTATCGTCCGCGTCATAGTGGCGGCTACGAGAAGATGGGGGTTGATGAGGTGTGTATGAAATATGGTTTGCAGTCAACAAGCCAAGTGATAGACCTGTTAGGGTTGATGGGCGATTCGTCGGATAATATACCCGGTTGTCCCGGTGTGGGTGAGAAGACGGCAGTGAGGTTACTTTCGGAGTATGGTAGTATCGACAATCTGTTGAAATCGACTGACAGCCTAAAGGGGGCATTGAAACAAAAGATAACCGACAACAAAGAGCAGATACTTTTTTCGCGTTTTCTTGCTACTATCCGCACTGATGTGCCAATAGAGTTTGATGCGGAGCAGTTGCAAACACGTGAGCCGAATAATCAGGCACTTGTGCCAATATATCAGAGTCTTGAGTTCCGCTCGTTATTAAGACGCCTGAATGTTGCTACCGAAGTGCCGCCCGAGCGAAAGGTGCACCCCGATTTATTCTCACAGCAAGAATTGTTTGCCACAGAGAACCAAACAGAATTGTCGGTTCAGCCTTTAGTGCCTTTGCAGGTGTCGGCGACAGAGAAACTACCTGCAATAGGGAAGAGGGTGGCTATAGCCGTAGAGGCATCGAAGGCGGTGGTGCAGCGCGATTTGTTTTCGTCGGCAGAAGAGCCGGTGATGCGTGTATATCTTACAACCGACGGCAAATCGGTGTATGTGGCAGATATGACCGACGAGGTTAAGCGTATGCTTGCCAACAAGGAGATAGAAAAGATAGGTTTCGATTTGAAAAGCACCTATAAACAGTTGTGTGGGGCGGGTATAGTCATTGAGTCGCCTTTGCGTGATATAGGTGTTATGCATTATCTGCTACAGCCCGAGTTGCGCCATGACGCAGCTTACTTGAGTGATATTTATCTTCACTGCGAGTGTAAAGAAGATAAACTATCTGAGGTGACCGCCGCTTGGTTGCTATACGATAAGTTGAATGCCGAGTTGGATGAGCGATTCTCTGAGCGATTGCTTATTGACACCGAGATGTCGCTGATAGAGGTGCTTGCTGAAATGGAAATGGCGGGTGTTCGTTTCGACACTTCTGCCCTGCGTGAGGCATCGCATAAATTTTCGGAGCAAGCGAGTGAATTAGAGGATGAGATAGTATCGCTTGCCGGCGGCGAGTTTAATGTCAACTCGCCTCGTCAGGTTGGTGAGGTGTTGTTTGAAAAACTGCATTTAGATGCTAATGCCAAAAAGACAAAAGGCGGGCAATATGTAACGTCGGAAGAGGTGTTGTTGTCGTTGAGAGACAAGCATCCGATAATCGACAAGATATTGGAGTATCGCGAGTTGAAGAAACTTCTCACCACTTATATTGACGCGTTGCCTTCGCTTATTGATTCTACTACGGGGAAGATACATACAACGTATAATCAGACTGTTACTGCTACGGGTAGGTTGTCGTCGAGCAATCCTAACTTGCAGAATCTGCCTATACGTTCGGCAAGAGGGAAGGATATACGCCGTGCGGTGGTGCCTGATAAGGACCATTTGTTTCTGAGTGCTGACTATTCTCAGATAGAGCTGAGACTGATGGCACATTTTTCAGGAGACGAGCACATGGTTGCAGCATTCGAAAATAGCCAAGATATTCACCGCGCTATGGCAGCACGTATATTCGGGTGCCCGATAGAGGATGTAACCGACGATATGCGCCGTCGCGCCAAGACCGCCAACTTCGGAATAATATATGGTATTTCGGCTTTTGGGTTGGCACAGCAGTTAGGTTCTTCGCGCAGTGAGGCGAAGCAACTTATAGATGGTTATTTTGCTTCGTTCCCTAAGGTGGTGGATTTCATAGAGAGCGCTAAGCAGAAGGCTCGCAGTTTAGGATATGCCGAGACATTGTTTGGCAGGCGCAGGTATCTGCAAGATATAGGTTCTCGCAATCCGACGGTAAGGAATTTTGCCGAGCGTAATGCCGTTAATGCTCCTATTCAGGGGACGGCTGCCGACATAATAAAAATGGCGATGGTGCGTATTCACCGGCGGTTGAAGGAAGAAGGTTTGCGTTCGAAGATGATAATGCAGATACACGATGAGTTATGCTTCGATGTGTTGCCAGAGGAGGAGGCTAAAGTACACGAGATAGTAGTAGGTGAAATGCAGACTGTTGTTAGTCTGAAAGTGCCGCTTGTGGCTGAATGCGGAGTGGGGAAGAACTGGCTTGAAGCGCATTGAAAGTTTCCGGTAATGAAATTTCACATAGATTAAACAGATTATTTAGATTACACAGATTTTATCATAAGTTTATTTCATAGGGCCTTAACTTAATAGATTCGTTGAAATATAGAAAATAAGAAATATTAAGATGGAGAATGCAATATTGGTTGGTTTGATAACTTCAAGTCAGAGTGAAGAGCGTACCCGTGAATACTTAGACGAGTTGGCTTTTCTTGCTGATACTAACGATATTTGTTCTGTCAGACGCTTTGTTCAGCGTCTTGACCAACCAGACACTAACACATACGTGGGCAGTGGTAAACTGCGTGAGATATGCGAGTATTTAGCAAACGCTGACGATGAGATAAGTCTCGTGATTTTCGATGATGAATTGTCGCCTCGCCAGTTGCGCAACATAGAGAAAGAGTTAAACAACAGAAAAGATGGTAAGAAGCAGCATAGTGACGTTCAGGTTATGGACCGCACGATACTGATACTGCAGATATTCCTTCGTCGTGCTCAGACGTCGTATGCAAAGACTCAGGTTGAGATGGCGCATTTGCAGTATATGTTACCTCGTTTGACCCGTATGTGGACTCACCTCGACCGCCAGCGTGGTGGTGGCACAACATCGCGTGGTATGGGTGAGACGCAGATGGAGGCAGACAAGCGAATAATTAGAAACCGTATAGCCTTGCTCAAGGAGGACTTGAAGAAAATCGACCGGCAGATGGCAACTCAGCGCCAGAGCAGAGGTAAGATGGTGAGGGTGGCATTGGTAGGTTATACAAATGTTGGCAAGTCAACGCTTATGAATCTGCTGTCGAAGTCGGATGTGTTTGCCGAGAATAAGTTGTTTGCTACGTTAGACACCACTGTTAGGAAAGTGACGATAGATAACTTGCCATTCCTTTTGAGCGACACAGTAGGTTTCATTCGCAAACTTCCACACGACCTTGTGGAGTCGTTTAAATCGACTCTCGACGAGGTGCGTGAGGCAGACCTGCTGGTGCATGTGGTTGATATCTCGCACCCAAACTTCGAGGAGCAATATGAGGTGGTAGAGCGAACGATAAGTGAACTGCTCAAGCCGGATGAGACAACATCCGAGCAGAGGGCACGCAATGACGTAGAACCTTGGCAAAAAACGGTTGATAAAAAGAACGATAAGCAGTCGGCTCACGTGATACCTGAGATAGTAGTGTTCAACAAGACCGATGCATTCACCTTCGTTCCAAAAGATGACGACGACCTGACGCCTATGCTTCGCGAAAACATATCACTTGACGAGTTGAAACACACATGGATGGCACGATTATCGGATAACTGCATATTCATTTCTGCCAAGAAGAAAGATAATATCGACGAACTAAAACGGATAATGTACAACAAGATAAAGGAGATACACATACAGCGTTACCCGTATAACGATTTCTTATTTCAGAACTACGAGTAGAGTGTGGAGATAAAGATTTAATTTTTAGAAGCACCCTAAAAAAAATAACTACTAAGATACCTATGAATAAACATTTACGTATTTTATTGATTAGTTTATGGCTGGCACCTGTAGGTTTGTTTGCGCAGTCGCGCGACACGTTGACTTACACGGTGAAAGCTGCCGGACCTGTTGAGTTCGAGGAGAGCAGTGAAGAGCGACCAACCCAGCACTTGGACGATGAGGGTCGAGTGATAAACAAGAGTGTACATAAGACGTATGCTGTTTATCATGACACCCTTTATAGTATCATTACAGAGCACGACACCTTGTATGTTCCCAATACCACTACTACCTCCGACACTACCTACAACCATAATGGCAGTCAGTTTCATTTCTATATAGGTGGCGGCTATGGTTCGCTTGGCTACAAGATCGGCAATAAGGGTACGGTGACGGGTGCTCCGGCGGCTATCGTTCAATTGCAGTATGCATATATCTTCGGCGAGCATTGGGGTATTGGATTAGGAGTAAGCTTTACTAATTCGACTTCAGTTGTGCGTCTGAAGGGTTCGTATCAGTGGAACGGCGTTACGGATTCCGACGGAGAGATTTATAATCACACTACCGACGTATATGATTGGCGCGAGCGTGAGACGGTGCATACCTTAGGGGTGCCGTTGTCGTTGCAATATCAGACGTATTTCGGCGAGAAGAAGACGGGTCTGTATTGGGATTTAGGAGCGAGCGCAAACCTCAACTTATATAATCGTTATAACATAAAAAAAGGTGATATAGAAGATCGTGGCTATTACCCTGCCACTCACCTTACTCTCGAACAATTGCATGAGTTTCAGCGTCGTGATATGGCAGGTAAGGGCAAGATGGATGTGTCGCTGATGAGTGTAGGGGTGTTTGCCGATTTAGGTCTGCTATTCCGTGTTTCAGAAAAAACGGATATAGCCTTAGGTCTATACGGCATGTATTCGGCTCTTGATATCAATCGTACTGAACGCCATGCGCTTGGCTTTGCCAATGCGGATTTCCCGTTTATGGAGCCCTATCGTGGTGCTTTCAGTCTGAATGACGCCACTGCTGCTCGTCCGTGGGAGGCGGGTTTGAAATTCGGAGTGCGTGTACATGCACAGAAGATGAAGGTAGATGATTATGAGAATTTTGAGTTAAAAGAGCAGTATGTTGAGCACAAGGATACCGTTGTAAACATTATTATCCGTCGTGAGACAATCGAGGCGTCCAAGCTTCCGAAGAAAGAAGAATCGTTGTTCCCAGCCGCAGTTCAGATGGCGGCAGCCGAGTTGGCGGCAGAGCGTGCTGCTGAGGAAGAGGCTCGTGCCGAGGCTCTGAGAAAACAGCAGGAGGTTGTGAAAGGGCAAAGAAACCGCTCGAGAGACGGATATGGAACACAGACGGCAAAGAACTACGACTATCACATCATCTATTTCGAGTTCGATAAGTATTCGTTGTCGCCTGAAGCAAAAGACTATTTGGACGAGATAATCGCTTATATGAACGAACATCCCGAAAAACATGTGGCAGTAAGCGGTCATGCTTGCGAGATTGGTTCGGCTTCGTACAATATGCGTCTTTCTCGTGAGAGGGCCGTCAGTGTGGTTGATTATTTGGAAGACCATGGAATCGACCGCCGCCGTATAGTGTTTAAGTACTACGGCAAGAACGTGCCAAGCGAGAAAGGTGCACATAACCTCTCGAAGGACCGACGCGTAATAGTGAAGGTAAGTAAAGATTAAGAGAAAGGTGAAAATTGAAAGTTGAATATAAAATACGAAAAGACATGAGAAACAGGATATATATATTAGCAGCATTATTTGTAGTGTTTAGCACTCAGGTGTATAGTCGTGTGTTCGATGGTACGGAAGTAATATTCGTCAAAATAGCACCTGATTATTGGGATTGGTACGGAAGCGACCCCTCGGCAGGGAAGTTTGCCTATTTTTATAAAGGAAGTACTAATGCATGGAGTGAGAAGGCCGTGGGGGTGGATTATTGTTCGGACATATTGCAGATTACTGTGCCTGCCGGCGACTGGGATAAGGTTATTCTTACACGCAATTCGGTAGAAGTTTCGCCCGATTGGTCGAATGTTTATGATTATTCAACTCCAAATGTTAATCAGTCGCATGATATAGATATTCATCCCACACAGAATTATCTGAAGAACTTCCGTCAGTTGAAAGACGGGGGAACTGATAAATGGTTATGGGATGACTATTTTGAGAAGCCGACCGACGACCCGACTACCAATAACACAATTCTGAATACAGATAAAACTGTAATTGAAGTATGTAAGCAGTCGTCGGGCGACCCGTATTCTTTACAGCCGTTATTGAAATCGGACCTTTCGGGTTATGACTACGAAGAGGGCCACCAATGGTTTAAGTGGGACGGAACAAAATGGAAGGCAATGCAATATGGAACGACATGGGGCTATTATAGTAGTGATGGTTTGAGTGAGACAATAGATGTGGCAGATTCTCATACTTACTATTTTCTTTCAACCAAAGATGCCGACAAGCGTCAATTTCTTGATATATACGTAACCAAAGAATGTCTGCCGACAAGCGAGATTACCGACTTTGGTGTAGTAACCTCGTCGGTCAATGCTCACGACAGCACCTACGTGCTTGACGGAATAGTGGCATTTGGTGATGCCAATGGAAATACCTTGCGCATATCCGTTACCGACGAAAAAGGCGAGCATTACGTGGATTATACTGATCCGGAGACACCTCTTATTTTCAGTTTGCCGGATTTGTATGCCGACGGAGCGCTCGGTGTAACAGCTACTGCATCGTTTCTCTCGACTCCCTATTCGGCTGTAGCAACTTTTGATGCTCCGAATGCTATAACAGGTATCAGCACCACTAATCTTGAAAACACGCCAGCCACGGCTCCTACAACGTTTGCACCGCCGGCATATATGGACGGGGCAGACGGATTTATTTGGCATGATGGCAATACTACTGACCATGAAAGGATTATTCCTGCGTATAATTATGATACGGTGATTGTTTATACATATTACGAATATGAAAAAGCCCCGGAAGTACCGGGCGATTTGATTGTGAATGGTAATTTCTCTTCTACGACATTTGATTATGGAACAGAGAATTTTGACTCTGATGTTACCTTGCCTCCATTCAGCACTATAAGTCAGTATCACTATTGGGGAAAAGATATCACCTCGTCGAGCGACTTTTATACCTTGAAAGGAAGTATATCCGGAGGAATGTCGATAGTAACCGATGCTAATGCATTCTGGCAGCGTTTTACGAAAAAAATAGAAAAGAAGAAGGGTACTCATTTCGCGCTTTTTGATGCCGACAACAGTGGCTCTAAAAATGCTTGGGTGGTAGAAACCGGTAGTCAACAGCCTAACTTGAAACTTGCCAAAGGAACCAACTATATGTTCTCGTTCTGGGTGGCTAATATCAACAACTACGGCGAGATGAACAATGCTGCAAAGTTGCAGTTTGAGATAAGTTACTCGACCGATGGCGGTTCGACATGGAGCACGCCTGAGCAATTAGGTAAGCCTATCGACTTGAATGATTATCTCGACAACCTATGGCATCAGAACTCGTTTGTATATACTTCGGCTGAAGATGCCAATAACGTTAGGATATCTGTGCGCGACCTCAATACTAATGCCAATCCCGGTGGTAACGATTTTGCTCTTGATGATATACGTTTTCAACCTATATCCGTTGTTACACAAGCCATTAAGCACTGTCAGCGATTCGTACTCACGCTTTTTGAGCCTGTCACAACGGTAGATGCTCCACAAGTTACTATAAAACAAACGCCGTTATGCGGTGATGATAAATATGAGATTGATGTAAAGGTAAGTTATTCGACGCTACCGACCTATTATCCGGTAACACTGACTCTTACCGATGATATTTACGGCACATTGGTGGCAAGTCAGACTATCGACCCTGCTGTCAATCCTAATGAAATAACCGTAAATCTCAGCACCGCAGCATATCCTGCAATGGTGGCAGACGGCAAGTTGCATACACTGACGGCAAAGATAACCCGCCTTGACGGAAAAGGTAAAGATAAGGGCGGAAGTAACAGTGCCCAATTTACAGCACCAGGTGTACCTGCTGTTCACACCCCTGTTTTGACAGAGAAAGATAAGGAATGCGACAAAACCACGTTTAACCTTGAGGTGTCAACCGAATATATAGCCTTCAAAGGTACAAAGTTGCATTATGACTGGGATGATGTGGAGTGGACAGATGTAGTTAACCCGACTTTGAGTTATAAAGAGACGACACCACAAACCGCTACAGCCACGCTTAACGGCATACCTGCCGATGGCAAAAAGCATAAGTTGCGTGTATATTCTGATAGTCCGCTTGATTGTGAGTATCTGTTCGAAGGTGTTACAGCCGTAGAAGTGCCTCGTATCCCGAGAGTGGTAAGTGTAGGTAAGATGATTGGTGCACAAGTCTGCAACTCGAAGGCTTATACTGCTGAGATAACCGTTAATTATGAGAATGAAGATGGAGAGTTGACGGTAGTGGACACAGACGATGCAACTAATACTTACACCTTTAGTGAAGCAGAACTCGCAGCCGGTGCAGGTACGGTAAAGCATGTGTTCAATCTTAACTCAACTAATGTTCATAAGACATTCCGTGCGTATTTTACATCGTCGCCAACCTGTGACGGTAAGAACCACATAACAGAATATGATGAGCCTGTGCGTCCTATCTACGGCGAAATAACAGTGTCGCCGAGTACACCATCGTGCTTAGAGTCGTCGTATTCATGTACCGGTACTTTTGCCTTCGAGTGGGGTGCCGGCGACCTTGTAATTACCGATGTTGAGAGTGGCAAGAGTCAGACCTTCGTAGCCGGCACCTACACTTCACCGCAAGCATATACTCTTACAGGTATAACTGCTGACGGGTTGCCACATACTATTCGTGCACATTTCACAGCCGACGAGGCCTCGTGCTATGCCGATAAGCCATATCCTGCACCATTGGCTCCTGCTATTACTGCCGTTGACATAACAGCAAGTGAGATGGCTTGCAACAGTAAACTATATGATGCAACGGTGAAGGTTGATTACGAGAATCCGCAAGGCAACCTCATCATAACTGACAACGATGGTCATACAGTTACCGTACTACCGGCAGAGTTGTCGGGAAAGACAACAATCAGCAAGACTATTACCAATATTGAGACCAAAGCCGGCACTCGTAATTTCGAAGTTTATTTCACTACGGCTACCGATTGCAAGTTCCCTAAACCATTTGCAGAGCCTTCGCATGCTATCTATACCAAGATAACCACTAATCCTCAGGTGCCCTCGTGCACTTCGTCGAAGTACGAATGCAAAGGTATGTTTACCTTCGAGATGGGGTCGGGCGACCTTGAGATAACCGATGTGGAGAGCGGACAGAGTGTTACACTGTCGGCATATACTTCGCCGCAACCATATGTAGTGTCGGGCATAACAGCCGATGGCAAACTGCATACCATCCGTGCGCATTTCTCGACCGACCCCCCGACATGTTATCTTGAACAGACCTACACCGCACCTCTTGCTTCGAAAATATCGGCGGTAACTGCCACTGCACTGACCGACCTCAGTTGTGGCGATACGAAATATAATGCTGAGGTGAAAGTGGATTATGAGAATCCGCACGGCAACCTTGTGATAACCGATGGCGATGGACATATAATGACCGTTTCAGAGTCTGAACTTGCAGGTAATACTACTGTTACCAAGACATTTAATGATATTGTTACAGCTAACGGTACACGCACGTTCACTGCTTATTTCTCGACATCGACCGGTTGCACAAAGGACGATTCGTATGAAGAACCTGTTGAACCTCGCATAACGGGTGTTACTGTGGCTACTATTGATGGTCCGTGCAATACCGGAACTTACGACTTGCAATTGACGGTTAGTTTTATCAATCAAGACGGAACGCTGCATGCTAATGTTGACGGAGCGGATGAGGTTACAAAGGCAGAAAGCGAGTACGACAGCCGCAATCCGCTTGTAAAGAACACCACTCTGACAATAACCGGTCTGACGGCTGATGGCAACTCGCACGTATATAACCTGTGGTTTGATGGTCCTCATGGCTGCCAAAAGATGGCTCAGCCGTTCAAAGCATCGCATATCCCGGTTGTAAGCGGTACGACAGCTACAGTAGAGCCTTATGCGTGCAACGATGCAACGTACGGTGTTACGGTGGCTGTTGAATACAGCAATTCACAAGGTAGAAAACTTGTTATCAGTGATGGTTCGACCGCCAATACTCAGACCATAACTACCGATGCTTCGGCAGGTGTGCATACAGCAACTGCTACTTTCAATGCCATGCCAATGACGACGGTGAATATCAATCATACCTTCCATGCCTATTTCATTGGTTCTGAGAGTTGCCAAGGTGAGACAGTTAACACTGCATCATACCCCGTTCCTGCCACTCCGAAACTTAGCGCTATGGCAACCCGTACGCCTGCTGTGGTAGATTGCTCAACCACAAGCCTAAGCTACGACATAACAGTGAACTATACTAATCAGAATGGTATGTTGCATGTGCGCTGGGATGGCGGAAGTAATATCGACCGCACCATTGATGTTGACGACAACACACCTCATACCGCTACCGTTACCCTGCCGGCTATTCAGCCCGATGGTGCTACTCATACTTATATAGTGGAGACTGATGGTTCGCATGGTTGCTCTTACACCGGCAATGTTGTTGCTCCGCTTGTGTCGGGTATCAGTAATGTTCAGGTAACGACTACAGAACCAGCTTTTGGTGATACGCGTTACGACATAACTGTAACTGCCAGTTATTCGAATGGTGCGGGTAAGTTAGTTACCATCGAGTGCACGGAGATAGGCAAGAGTCAGACTCTTGCGGCTCCTGCCGGCGGCACAGTAAGTTATACCTTTACAGATGTGCCTTCAGACGATGGTAAGGAGCACGAGTTCAGGGTTTATTTCATTGAGATGCCTACTTGTGTTGCCACCAAGACGTTTACCTCGCCAAAGATTAAGTCGTTCACTGCGTTTGCAGGAACAACGGAACTGAGAAATTGTAATACCGAGTATGTAGTTAACTTTACTGTTAACTATGCGGGTGTGGGGGGCAACCTTGTTATTCGCGACCTTACCGACAATGTTGAGATATACAATGCCCCGGCTCCATCGGGCACGTTCTTTGCCGGAACGAGCAATGTCATCTCGGCAGGAACAGCAGGTACTCACACACTTGAGGCATGGTTTACGAGTGATCCTACACATACTCAACAGACCGACATTACTGCTCCTGCAATAGCGTCGCTGGCACCGGTGCTGACCGAGGGTGCTGCTAACTGCAACGGAACGGTAACCGAGCACGTGGAGGTTACGTTTGCTAATCAAGCGGGTAACTTAGTATTGGCTGACGAGTATAATAACATACTTAAGAGTTATGCTTCTCCTGATGAAACGGAGACTTACACCTACGATTGGGTATTACCTGCCGACGGAAGTAACCATACTCTGCGTGTATATTTCAGTGCATCTCCTTCGTGTGTTAAGTCGTTCGACTTCACCACACCTCTTGCTCCTACTATTAACATAGTGAAGAACGAGGCGCTTAGTACGCTCAACTGCGACGGCACTTATTCCTACTACTACGATATAGACTTCAGTAATCAGACGGGCGATTTGATGGCTCAGAAGACGGGCGAGTTAACGGCTCAGAATCTCGGCAGTACTGCTGTCCGTTGGCTTGTTGAGGGTCAGCAAACTACGGCAGGCACAGTAGATATAGCCAAGGTGTGGTTCAGCGGTTCGCCCGAGTGCCAATATAGCATAACAGAAACCTTCCCCGATGCTGTAAGTTTCAGCATCACCTCGACGGTGAGCGAACTAAATTGCGACGGTACTTTCGACTTCAATGCTCAGGTTAGTTTCCGTGGAGCAAAAGGTAGTTTGGTAGTGCTCGACGAGTTCGGGGCAGAGATAGCGCGCGAAGATTCGCCTGTTTCGCCTTATCTATTCTCTTACAACCTGCCTGCCGACGGTTATGCGCATACTATTCAAACTTATTTCACCGATGCTCCCGCATGCTATGGCGGTGGTGCAGTAACGGCACCATTGGCAATGACGGTTAACTCGCTGAGCGAGACACATTCGGTGGTATATTGCAAAGAGACGGCTTACGAACTCTATCTGACGGTAACGGCAACTAATCCGCAACATGATATTATAATAGCTGAAGGTACAACCGAATTAGGCAGAATTGCTGTTGTCCCGATGATGGGCGACGAGACTTATAACCTGACGCTCAAACTGCAAACAGATGAGGCAGAACATACTCTGCGAGCATATTTCGACGGTTGTCCGGCAGGTTCGGTTCAGACTCTGACCTACACTACACCCTCGCCTAATAAATGTATCGACTATTACGAAAGTGTATGCTTGGGGCAGTCGTTTAGCGGTCATGGTCTGACACTTGGTCAGCAATGGGTAATAGGCGACTACGAATATCAAGTGAAGGACAGTACTATACATCTGCATGTGATGTCGGAGCCTGCATTCAACGTATTGCGTACTGAGCCGTCGTGCAACACATCGGCAGAAGTGCTTGTGCCTTTCTCAGTGGTTGACGGCGAGCCTGATCATTACGACATAGTATTCGATGATGCTCGTTTCAGCAACATCACGGCAAGCGAGATAACCGATGGCTATTTGCATATCCCGATGCCGGCTGTTGTACCTCCTGCAGGAGTTTACACGGCAACGGCAATACTTTATGCTGCGGGTAGCGATTTTGCTATAGGTCCTCGTTGCGAAGTTGCCAAATTGTTCTATTTCGAGATTGCCGAAGATGGTTTGCTTTATTCGAAATGGACAGATGTGCTTCTCGTTAACAATGCCGAAGACCGGTTCGTGGCATATCAGTGGTATAACAATAATCAACTTATGGAAGGCGAGACACAGCAACGACTTTACAATCCTGATGGTTTAGATGGTCGCTACTACTGCTTGCTTACCACCGTTGACGGCAAGCAGATAAAAACATGTGCTGTTGAGTTTGCCGATGCTCCGCGCAGTGCCGAATTAGAGCAGCCGACCGAGATCTCTCCGCACTACCTGCATCAAGGCGAGCGTCTGCGCGTGGTGCGTGCTATGCAGGGTCAGGCAACGGTAACATTCTACTCGTCAACAGGTAAGTTGGTGATGCGTACTACAATAAATGAGGCAATAGAGACGATTGCAGTTCCTGAGGATACAGGACTGTTTATAGTAGTGATTGACGATACAAACAACCGCTTGACCGACAAAATAATAATTCAATAGATATGAGTGTAATAACTGTAATAGGCGGGTCGAACTTCGACTTGTCGGCTACGTTGAGTCAGCCGTTTGTGGCTGCCGACTCTAACCCCGGACATGTGAGTTTGGGTTATGGCGGGGTGGCAAGAAATATAGCCCATAATCTGTGCTTGCTTGGGCATGAGGTAAAGTTTGTGAGTGTGTTCGGCAACGACATATTTGGTAATCTGATGCGCGACTACTGCAAGGGTATAGGTATTGACCTTGGCATGTCGGAAATGGTGAAAGACGAGCGTAGCGGCATGTATCTCTGTATAAATAACAATATGGGTGAAATGATAGCAGCCGTGGCAGATACGCATGTTATTGATAGGATAACGCCTGAATTTCTTGAGAAGCGCACGGGCGAACTTAATCGTGCAGATGCTATTGTGGCGGACACTAACCTGTCGGAGTCAACCCTGAGTTTTTTGCTTGACAATAGTATAGTGCCCCTGTATGTAGATACAGTCTCGTCAACCAAGGCATGGAGAATCATCAATGCGTTGCGTGATAACCATTTGTCGCGGTTGCATGCATTGAAACTCAATCTGAAAGAGGCTCTTGTGGTAACCGGTTGTCAGACGGTGGAAGAGGCTGCTCGCAAACTGCTTGAACTTGGTATAGAGCATGTGTATATAACGATGAGTGGCGAGGGCGTATATTGTGCGCGAACCGTTGATACCGACGAGTTGCAAGAAGGTGAGCCTGACGTAGAAGAGACCGTCTTTCCCGCTTTGCCGGGTGAGGTGGTGAACACCACTGGTGCCGGCGATGCTTTCCTTGCCGGTGTGGTGCATGCCGAGATGCAGGGAATAAAGTTCCCTCAGACAGCACAATACGGACTGATGGCAGCACGAGCAACACTGATGAGCGAACAAGCGGTGAACCCCGAGATAAAGAACATATTGCTTTAGAGGGGGAGATATAGAACTTGGAAATTTTAGAAAACTTAGATATTATTGAAAATTAGAAAACAACACACACATGAACAGTTATTTATCGATTTCGAAAGAAGTGAAAGAAGCCCTTGAAAGGGGTAAGCCCGTAGTGGCGTTAGAGTCAACAATCATATCGCATGGAATGCCTTATCCTCAGAATGTTGAGACGGCATTGCGTGTAGAGCAGACAATACGTGAAAATGGCGCTGTACCCGCCACAATAGCAATAATTGGCGGTAAACTGAAAGCCGGTTGTACGAAAGAAGAAATAGAATATCTTGGCAAGAAAGGGCAGGCTGTTACCAAGGCATCGCGTCGCGACTTGCCAGTACTGATATCACGGGGTGAGGATGGAGCCACCACTGTTACCACTACTATGATGATAGCAGCAATGGCAGGCATACGAGTGTTTGCCACCGGCGGGATAGGCGGAGTACATCGCGGAGCCCAACAAACCTTTGATATTTCTGCCGACCTTGAGGAATTGGCGCAGACACCTGTGATGGTGATATGTGCAGGAGCCAAGTCGATACTCGACTTAGGTCTCACTCTCGAATATCTTGAGACAAAAGGAGTAACAGTGATTGGTTATCAGACCGACGAACTGCCTGCTTTCTATACTCGTCATAGCGGTTTCGGTGTTGACTATCGTTTGGATACTCCCGAAGAGTTGGCAGCGGCTTTCCGTGCCAAACTCGACCTCGGACTGAAAGGCGGAATGTTGGTAACTAATCCTATCCCTGAAGAGTATTCGATGCCCAAAGACGTAATCGACAAGGCTATCAACGAGGCTATCAGACAGATGGATACTGCCGGTGTTCACGGAAAGCAATGCACTCCGTTCCTTTTGGCAAAGGTAAAGGAACTGACAGGAGGAGACAGCTTGGATGCGAATATAGAGTTGGTACTTAATAATGCCCGTCTTGCAGCTAAAACAGCCGCAGCGCTGATGAAATGAAAGAATAATAACCCCAAATATTTTAATACTATGAACGAAGAATTGAAAAAAGTAATGGCGGCAGCCGAGGTATGGACTCGCGAGCCGTACGACGCTGAAACACGCGAACAAGTAAAGAAAATGATGGAAGCCGACGACAAGACCGAACTTGTTGATGCATTCTATCGTACTCTCGAATTTGGAACCGGCGGTCTGCGCGGTATAATGGGACCGGGTACCAACCGTATGAACAAGTACATAGTGGCAATGGCAACCCAAGGTTATGCTAACTATATGCTTAAAGTTCAGAAGGAAGGCGGTTTTCAGAATGTTCAGAACGGTAGAGTGGCAGTAGTAGTAGGACACGACTGCCGTAACAACGGACGTCTGTTTGCTGAGACGGTAGCCAACATCTTCTCGGCTAATGGCATAAAGGTTTATCTGTTTGAGAGTCTGCGTCCGACTCCTGAGGTATCGTATGCTATCCGTCACCTTAAATGTCAGGGTGGCGTTAACGTAACAGCTTCGCACAACCCCAAAGAGTATAACGGATATAAGGCTTATTGGGAAGATGGCAGTCAGGTGCTCCAACCACACGACCAGGGTATAATCGACGAAGTGAACAAGGTTACCCTCTCAGACGTACGTTGGGAAGCAAACAAAGACCTCATCGAGATAATCGGTGGCGAGATGGACTACGACTACATGATGGCAGTTAAGTCGGTTATGATTGACCAAGAGACTATACTTCGTCAGAAAGACTTAAATATTGTATATACTCCGATGCATGGTGCCGGTCGTCAGATAGTGCCTATGTGCTTGCGTTCGTGGGGCTTCCAGAATATACATGTAGTTCCCGAACAGATGGTTATCGATGGTAACTTCCCCACTGTTGTTTCGCCTAATCCTGAGAATGCCGAGGCAATGACGATGGGTATGAATTTAGGAACAAAACTCGGTGCAGACCTTGTTATAGCGTCTGACCCCGATGCCGACCGTATCGCTATAGTTTGCCGCAATGACAAGGGAGAGTGGGTGATAATAAATGGTAACCAAACCAATATCATGTACCACTACTATATTATCAACAACATGAAGCGTCTTGGCAAACTCACTCCAGATATGTATCTTGTTAAGACTATCGTTACCTCTGAGCTTATCCGTAAGATTGCTGATGCACAGGGTGTAACACTTACCGACGAATATACGGGCTTCAAGTGGATAGCCAACCGCATACGTATGTGGGAAGGCAAGCGCAAATATATAGGTGGTGGCGAGGAGTCGTTCGGTTTCCTGCCTTACGATGCAGTTCGCGATAAATGTTCACCGTCGTCGATTTGCCTTATCTGCGAGATTGCAGCCTACGCCAAGGATAACGGTATGACCCTATACGACTATCTGCTAAAGATTTATCAAGATTATGGTTTCCAGCGTGAAACAACAATCAATGTTGTACGTCCGGGTAAGACCGGTGCCGAAGAGATACAGGCAATGATGAAGAACTTCCGCGAAAACCCGCCTCAAGAGATTGCGGGTGAGAAGGTGGTGAAGGTGAAAGACTTCAAGACTCTCGACCAGTGTACTTTAGTTGACGGCAAGTGGGAGAAAGAGAAGATAGAGATGGCGCTTAATGCTACAAGCAATGTACTGCAATACTTCACCGAGGGCGGTCTGAAGGTGAGTGTTCGTCCGTCGGGTACCGAACCGAAGATAAAATTCTATTTCGAGATTCCTGTACAGACCGAGATAGGCAAGCCGTTTACCGGTAAGGATTACGAGCGTTGTACAGCCGAAGCCGAAGCACGCGTGCCGGCTATAAAGGCTTCGCTGAATATTTAATAACAAGTAGTTAATTGCTTTTTACGAATGTGTGTGGAGATGCATTATGTGTGTCTCCATACGCATGGTGAATTTGCAGAAAGAATAAAATGAGTAGAGGTTGGCGAATATGTGTGATTGTACTGTCGGTTGTTGCGGTTTTGGCAGTTGCGGCAGTGCTTACTGCTGATGTTGTACTTACGAAGTTGGCAGACAAAGCACTGCGTGAACGCTTACGTGCTATCGACAACAATGTTGACTATGGCAGTGTACATGTTAGGGTAGGTAGCAGGTCGGTTGAGATGCGTGATATAGTGTTTTCAACCGATACTATCGATTCGCTTACCTCGGCAGGTCTGCTTGTTAGAGTGGAGAAAGTGGCAGTTAAGCATATAAGTTTGCGAAGGTTGATAAGAGATAAGTGTCTGTCGATTGGCAAACTCTCAATAGATAATCCGCATGTTCAGTTCCTATCGGTAGCAGAAGAGAATAAGCCGCAGAGTGAGCCTCCCGTGGCTGACTCAACAAAGACTAACAGTTGGCTCGCAGAGGTGGAGATAAAACGCATAGATGTAAGCGGAGCCTCTTTTGCGCTACGCTATTTAGACAATCAATTGCAACTGAATATAGATAGCGCTGATGTCAAGATTGGCAGGGTAGGTTACAACTTGCACTCTGACTCGCTTTTCTACGATGATTCGGCATATTCTCTTTTGTTGCGCAGGCTGAGTTTTATGTCTTCCGACGGCTTGTTCTCAGCTCATATCCGAGAATTATCCACAGAGGATACAGGTGCGATAAACGTGCAAGGTATAAGTGCCGGAAATACCGTCGGAAAATTCGATTTGGCCGACCGTATGGGCAAGGTGCCCGTTACATGGGCGCATGCCGAGATAAGCAGATTGACGACGTCGGCATGTAATCTGCCTCGGCTGATAGCTCAGAAACGTTTGCTGATAGATACCATAGTGGTGGAAGGTGAGCGTCTGCAAGTACTTCGTGATGTTCGTTATAAGCCTAAAGAGCAGTATCCGATGCCGCAGCAGGAAATAATGAGCATACCAGTGCCGCTTGAGATTAAGACGATAAAATCGGAAATAGCAAAGTTAGAAGTGGAGTTTGCAAATCAGATTGACCATTGTGGAAAGATGGACCTCAGGAAAATGAATGTTACAATTAAGAACTTCACCAATTCCGAGAAAGCAACAACCCATATAACAACAAAGGGTCTGATGGGCGAAAATGCCAAACTTAATTTAGGCTTGAACCTGACTAACGACAAGAAATGTCATTTCAGTGCCGACATGCGGATACAGGAAGCTACCGGTGCTGCTCTTGATGGGTTTTTGATACCATTAGCCGGTGTTAATCTGCGAACCAACCTCCACGATATGCATTGCACAATGGCAGGCGACGGCAAGTCGGCTATGGGCGATTTCTGCATGATTTACGACAGCCTGAAGATAAATATCGACAAGACAAAGATGCCGGTTGAGGTGGTTGCCAAACATGCAGGAATCATCAATTTCGTATTGTCGCTAATGGTGCCGGTATGCAATCCGCGTAATCCCGGGCACGAGCCGTTTACATGTAAAGTGTCGGCTGAACGCGACCCGATGGATAACTTTGCGATGTATATGTTCGGTCCGGTGATTGATGGCTTGGAACAAACATTACTGCCAAAGTTTGTGCATAATACAATAAAAAACAAGCAGGCGAAGCAGACCGCTGCATCCGGCTCAACAGATGCTAAACCGGCTCCAACTAAGAAAGCGGCAAAGAAGTAGGCGTGCGAAGTATTATGCTGAGTCGGTATTAGTCTCGTCGATAATTTTGCAATAACGACGTACAGTAGCACGGCAGACATGTAACTTACGGCTTATATGGTTGATTGAGGCTCCTTTAGAACGCATGCGTATTATAGCTTTCTCGTGTTTATAGAGTTTATATGCTTCGCGTGATGAGCGTTTGCCGTTAGGTCGTCCGATGCGGACTCCTTCTGAGCGTTTACGGGCAAGTGCCTCTTTGGTGCGCAAACTGATAAGTTCGCGTTCTATTTCAGCCGACAGACCGAAGGCAAAGGCAAGCACTTTCGACTGTATGTCGTCGCCCAACCGGTAGCCGTCTTTGATAGTCCATACACGACATTCCTTACTCATGCAGATATTGAGTATCTCCATTATCATGAAAAGGTTTCTGCCGAGGCGCGATAGTTCGGTGCAGATGATGATGTCGTCTTTGTGTACTCTGCGAAGCAGTTGACCTAATTGCCGCTTTTTGTAGGTTTTGATACCAGAGATTGTCTCTTCTATCCAACCGTCGATCGGCATCTGTTTGTGACTGCAAAATTGTGTTATTTCGAAACGTTGGTTTTCAACTGTTTGCCGGTCGGATGAGACACGAATATAGCCGTAAATCATGGCAGTTGATGAGATTAAGTGTTGGTTTGTTGTAGAGCATGTAGGCAAAAGCTATGCCGAAGGGAAAGGTGAAAAATGAAAGGAGATAAATGATGCGTTATATTATTTTTTATATTGCAGCTGTAAATGCTTTTAGTTTTGTTCTGTTTGGTATTGATAAGTATCTTGCTCGCAACGGTATGCGTCGTGTTAGTGAGCGTGCATTGTTTGTAAGTGCCCTGCTTGGCGGCAGTTTTGGTGCGTTGCTCGGAATGTGGACATTTCGTCATAAAACCCAGCATAAGAGTTTTAGGGTTTTTATTCCTCTGATTCTGCTGCTACAAATAGCAGCAGGCGGTGCGCTGTTCTGGTATTTCTTCGTGCTGCCTAAGGGATAGCAGGTAGCAGGTAAAAATATAGTAAATTTTCGCAGACCAAAAAAAAATATTAAATTTGCAGCCCATATATAAATTATCATAAATGTCGTTATCGTTAGAAGAAGAAATAAGGCGTCGTCGCACGTTTGCTATCATCTCGCATCCTGATGCCGGTAAGACCACTCTTACCGAGAAATTGTTGTTATACGGCGGTGCTATACACGTGGCAGGTGCAGTTAAATCGAATAAAATCCGTAAGACCGCCACATCCGACTGGATGGAAATAGAGAAACAACGCGGAATATCGGTGGCAACCTCGGTTATGGGGTTTGAATATACTCCTAATGGCAATCAGCAATTGGCTGTCGGTGGTCAGCCTATGGCATATAAAATTAACATACTTGATACTCCGGGTCACCAGGATTTTGCTGAGGACACGTTTCGTACGCTCACAGCAGTCGATTCGGTAATAATCGTAATAGATGCCGCGAAGGGTGTAGAGACTCAGACCCGCCGTCTGATGCAGGTGTGCCGCATGCGAAAGACGCCGGTGATGGTGTTTATCAATAAGATGGACCGCGAGGGTAAGGATCCGTTCGACTTGCTCGACGAGATAGAACAGGAGTTGGGTATAAGCGTAACACCGCTTTCGTGGCCTATCAATTCGGGTCAGCGTTTCAAGGGCGTATATAATATTTTCCAACACACGCTCGACCTTTATACACCCGATAAGACTCATGTTACCGAGTCTATCCGTTACGACGATGTCAACAACCCTGAGATAGACTCGCTTGTAGGCGAACAAGACGCTCAGAAACTGCGATCTGACCTTGAACTGATAACTGAGGTATATCCTGAGTTCAACAACAAGCAATCGACGGTAAGTAATCTTGATTCGTATCTTTCAGGCGACCTTGCTCCCGTGTTTTTCGGTTCGGCTCTTAACACGTTCGGTGTACGTGAGTTACTCGACTGCTTTGTGAAAATAGCGCCGTCGCCTCGACCGGTGCTGACCGACGAGAGAAAAGTGGTTCCTGAAGAACAACAGTTTACAGGTTTTGTTTTTAAGATACATGCTAACATGGACCCCAATCATCGTTCGTGTATAGCATTCGTTAAGATATGTTCGGGCAGGTTTGAGCGAAACACGTATTACCGCCATATCCGTCTCGACCAGAAGATGCGTTTTTCGGCTCCTACGGCTTTTATGGCTCAGAAGAAAGAGGTGGTTGATGAGGCATTTGCAGGCGATATAGTGGGTTTGCCCGACACCGGCAATTTCAAAATCGGTGATACGCTGACCGCAGGTGAAGTGTTGCATTTTAAGGGTCTGCCGTCGTTCTCGCCTGAGATGTTCAAGTATATAGAGAATGCCGACCCAATGAAGCAGAAGCAACTCGAAAAAGGCATACACCAACTGATGGACGAGGGTGTGGCACAGTTGTTTGTCAATCAGGTGACAGGCAGAAAAATAGTTGGTACTGTAGGGCAACTGCAATTTGAGGTAATACAGTATCGTTTGGAGCACGAATATCAGGCAAAATGTAAGTGGGAGCCTTTGCAGATGTACAAGGCATGTTGGCTCGAAACGACAGATGAGCAGGAATTAGAATTGTTTAAGAAGCGCAAAGCGCAATACATGGCATACGACAAAGAGGGTAGGGATGTGTTTCTTGCCGACAGTGCCTATATGCTGCAGATGGCGCAAAACGACTATAAGAACATAACTTTCCACTTCACGTCGGAGTTTTGAGAAAGTTGAAAGTTGGTGTTGAAAGGTGAAATAATTGAATAATTGATAAATATATTATGGCAAAAGCATTTCAAAAGATTTACACAAAGATTACGTCTATCACAAAAGCCACTCTCAGTTTGCGTGCTGAGGGAGTAGGCAACGACGAACTTGCTACCGTTAACGGCAAGCTGGCACAAGTGGTAAAAATAATAGGCGATGAGGTTACTCTTCAGGTGTTTGAGGGTACAGAAGGTATCCCTACCAATGCAGAAGTGGTGTTCCTTGGCAAGTCGCCATCGCTTCGTGTGAGCGACCAATTGGCAGGCCGTTTCTTCAATGCCTATGGCGATCCTATCGATGGTGGTCCTGAGATAGAAGGCGAGGAAGTAGAGATTGGCGGTCCGTCGGTTAACCCCGTGCGCCGTAAGCAGCCTTCGGAGTTGATAGCCACCGGTATTGCAGGTATCGACCTGAACAATACCCTTGTGTCGGGTCAGAAAATACCTTTCTTCGCCGACCCCGACCAGCCCTATAACCAAGTGATGGCAAATGTGGCACTACGTGCCCAGACCGACAAGATAATACTTGGTGGTATGGGTATGACTAACGACGACTATCTGTATTTTAAGAACGTGTTCTCTAATGCCGGTGTGCTCGACCATATAGTATCGTTTGTCAACACTACCGAGAACCCGCCTGTAGAGCGTCTGCTTATCCCCGATATGGCACTTACTGCTGCCGAGTATTTTGCTGTGCAGAAAAACGAGAAAGTGCTGGTGCTGCTAACCGATATGACGCTATATGCCGATGCCCTCGCCATTGTGTCGAACCGTATGGACCAGATACCTTCGAAAGACTCGATGCCGGGTTCGCTGTATTCCGACTTGGCAAAGATCTACGAGAAAGCGGTGCAGTTCCCCACAGGCGGCTCTATTACTATCATCGCCGTTACTACATTGTCGGGTGGCGATATCACTCACGCTATTCCTGATAACACCGGTTACATAACCGAAGGTCAGTTGTATTTGCGTCGTGATACTGACATAGGTAAGGTTATTGTTGACCCGTTCCGTTCGCTGTCGCGACTTAAGCAACTTGTGGCAGGTAAGAAGACCCGCGAAGACCATCCGCAGGTGATGAATTCTGCAGTGCGTCTGTATGCCGATGCTGCTAATGCAAAGACTAAACTTGAGAATGGTTTCGACCTCACCGACTACGATAACCGTTGTCTTGCGTTTGCTAAAGACTATTCCGATAAGATTCTTGCTATCGATGTGAATATCAATACTACTGAAATGCTTGATATAGCATGGAAGTTGTTTGCAAAACATTTCCGTCCGGAAGAAGTAAATATTAAACAAGCGTTGGTAGATAAGTATTGGAAGTAGGCTAAGGTTTACGATTTTTAAGATTTTTATTAAATTATTAGCATATCGGCATAGAAAAAACCTTACATTTTTTAATAATTGCCTATATAAGTTTATTAAAACGCTATTATAAGGAGCACTCGACTTTGTCGGGTGCTTTTTTATGTGTACTTTTGCATAGTTTTTTAAGGTGCAAAATATGCCGTTTATGGTATTTGAGAATAAAAACGTCGGTTTTCTTGCGAGAGTTATTAATTACAAAATCGAGGTAAACGAAATATGAATACCTATTGAGATTGCGGCATAAGGCAATGATTATGTTAAGTTTGTTAAAGAGAAGTATATTGATTGTGTTTGCTATGGTTTGTGTTCTGCCTGTATTTGCAGGTTGGGGAACACAATCGTTATCTTCTTACAGCGGTGGTTCGCACAAGGGCACGTCGGCAGGTATATGGTGCTCGACTCAGCAATTAGAGCGTTCTTATAGCGCCACCTCCGCTTCCTCGGTTAACTCATACGGTTCGTCATTAACGGCGGCTACATATAATGGTGAAACATCTTCGGCAGCAACGTTGGCATCTCCGATGCCGTCGGTGCGGTTTGGTGGTAGGCATGCCGGTGGTGTGTCGGCTTCGAGTTTGAGCAGCGGACGTTATGGCTCGCGAATGCCGAGACGTTCGTATCAGACGATGTCGGCAAAGGCTACGGCGGGTTACACTGAGGTGGCAAATATGTCGCTCAGCGTGCCGCTCACAACCGCGGGTGGTGTTACGTCGGGCAAACGTGTTATAGCTAACGGCTCTAACTATACTGGCGGCATGGTGGCTCGCGAGTTTTATAACTGGCTTTACGGCTTGGGACGTGACGGTTCGGATGCCTTCCTTAGCGGATATGTGGGCGACGACTATTGGTATTTCGACGAGGGCAAGTTGCGTGAGTTATACGAGTTGTGGATAGCGCAGCACCCCGAGTTTGCCTCGCTCTCGTGGGAGGAGTTTCTTGAACAATGGTTCAACACCGAGCAGAATCAATGGTTCCGCATGCCGGTAGGCGACGGAGTATGGGTGCTGCTACTTATGTCTGCCTTGTATGCGGTGGTGATGCGGAGGAAAACTTTAGTTAATTTAATTTCGAAAAAGAACATTTATAACCTATAAACATATTGCAGAATGAAACAAATCTATATATATATATTAACTGCAGTGCTGGCTGTAAATACTATCAATCTGTGGTCGAGTGTGACTATAGAGGGTACTGCTTTGAATTTTTCTGATAATAACCCTAAGGTAAATTCTTATGGCTATGTTGTGATGCGCTCAACAACTGAAGAAACTGCTACTTATCGTGTTTTAGAAGTTCAAACACGAACAGATGCAGTCAGTAGAAGCAATACTATGCCCGCATATAGTATTTATATAGACTTGAAGAGAGGAAGTGGAATTGTTTGGGTTGATCAGAAAATAACAATTCAAGCATCAGAAAATAATTCTACATGGAAAGATGTCGCTACTGTAAAAGTTAATGCTTCATATAGTTTTTATGGTCCATATACAAATAACATTACAAGAAATACCAAATATATAAGGATAAAAGATGCCGGAGGAACTAAAACCAAATATCATAAAGAAGTATATTTGACTATGGCTTCATATTGTGAAGCACCATCTACAACAAAAGATTATGGCTCAAATGGGTATGTGATTGAACAAACCGAGGATATTAGAATCAATTGGAGTAATATTGCAACTGCGGATGTTACTATTTCAGGAACTAATGCAGATCAATTTGTTATCGTAGAACAAAGTAATCTGGGTAGTGTTAAGGGGAAATGCGGATACAGTATTATTAAGGTCAAATATCTTAGAACAGCAGTCGGCTCTCATACTGCAACGCTAAGCGTCAATGGCGCTTCTGTTACATTGAAAGGTAAAACCACTGCTGTTACTCCGAGTACCGCAAAAAATGGTTGTCCTACAGCCTCCACCATCGCCTCCCAGTCAAGAATAAGCAACTCAACTCTTACGCAACCAGTTCCTACTCATCCGTCTATGACATCCGTAAATGTTGATGGTACATGGTCTTGGAAGACGGGTTCTCAGAAGGCTAATTGTAATGATGAATACGTAGTTGTTTTCACCCCCGATGCTAAATATGGCGGGGGCTATACAACAGTAAACTGCACAATTCCCGTTCCGGTTACCCCCATTGCACAGACACTCACTTGGGTGCCGCTTGATGTAGAGACGGTGGATGCAGCAAATAGGATATATCAGATAGACGGTGGGCGCAGGTTACATGCCGCCACTAATGGCGATGGTGAAATAAAATATAAGATAGTGTCGCAATACAATCTTAACGGCACGGCTGACAACACTATAGCATCGCTATTGAAAGAAGACGGCGGTAGATATACCAACCTTATTATGAATAAGCCCGGTACGGTAGTGCTTGAAGCATGGGCTGAGAGCACTTGCAATTACAACGAGTCGAATCATATACAGACTACTTTCCGGATGCCGGAGCTTATTAACCTCCTCACTAACGGTCTTGTTTCTCCTGTCTGCGACCCTATCATCTGGGGACAAACTCTGCAGGACGCAAATGCTCGTGGTACAGCCACATATTACGAGACAGAGAGTCTGAGTGAGAACGTACCCGGCCATTTCGAGTGGCTCAGTCCGTACTACCAACCGGAGGTCAACGAGTCGCCCGGATGGGACAGAAAACTGCGTTTCATACCCGACGACCGCGAACGTTTCCGTATTGTTACGGTTGACATTAAAGTAATCGTGAAGAAGCGTGATACAGAGATAACCTATATCTCATGTCCGTTATGGCGTGGACAGAGCTCTTATACCCATCCTTTCCGCTCGAATAACAACGAGTCGAAATATACAGTTACTGTCAGTCCTAACGACGGTGTGGTGAGTTGGAACGCTGCTACTCAGAGTATAGTAGTGGGCACCGTGCCAACCGAGCGGCAATATACTCTCACTGTTACGCAGGCAGCATCTGCACATTATAATGCAGGAACACTGACAGTTACTTGTTGGGTAAGACGTCGTTCGGATGTGTGCCTACCTGTAGTGCAGTTTAAAAACGATTATGGAGAGGGGACTCTGAATCCTGAGATATACAATAAGATGCGCGTGAGTGGAGAGGGAACCTGGAGTTTCGAAGAGAAAGATGATAACAAAGAAGAATATTTTCTGTATGTTGCGAATGTTATGTACACCACTCATCGTGGAATGCAATTTGGTACGTGGAAAGACGGTTTTGATCTGACATCAACACTTGTGTTGCATATAAATACGTCAACAGAGCCGGTTAAAACAAGATTGTATTTCACGGGGGTTCCGGATAAGTTAGATATAAAATCGAAGAGTGAAAGTGCGACTACTTATACTCTTTTTTGGACATCTCCGATAACTTGGTCGATATCTAATCGTTCTTGGAAAGTTGCTGAAAGTACCAACGGCACCAACTTCACTTCTGAGATTATACCATGGACAAACGGTAGTGAACTTGATCATTCGAATGTAAGGCTTAACCCTGATTCTCGCTACATAGAAATCACCTACTATGGTAACTTTGCCGGTTACGTACCTGCTGAGGATTTCCATCTGACGCTTCGTCAGCAGTTTGAGCATGGTGCTGACCGCAACCAAGTAAAAAGTATCGATATCCCTCAGTTCGGCACAGAGGCTCATCCGTTGCAAGTGCCGCAACAGGTTACTTTCCGTTACTATGGTATGGGTGCCTGCGGCGGAGTAGATGAGCGACTGAAAATAGAGTCGGACAACGAGGCTTTCTATGCCGATATGGAATATATAACAGAGAATGTGGGATTTGATTCGTGGGGCGAATATACTCTTAACTTGCGCTGTACCGATGTGGGTAAGTCGGGACATATAACAATCACTCCTGTCGATGCTGAGGATAATCCTATACGCGACCCTCATGGCAATCTTATTACTCCGCTTACTATAAATGTCAGTTCCGCTTCGCCTCAGATAACTAATGCTACTAAGACGACGCAGATATTCGATACCGGCACTGAGCAGTTCCCTAAGGGGGACGACCTTTATTATGGCTTGAGAAAGCACGATTTCTCCGACTGCTTCAACTCAGCCGGTCAGCCTGTGTTCGACTATCTATATATCTTCGGTGTTACAGGTAGTAGCGAGCAGAAGATAAGCAAGCGTTTTGGTGACTACGACTTCACCGACCCTACCGGCTATTTCGACCCGGTTAAAGAATATTGGTTGCCTCGTTTCGACGTGCCTGACGCTACGCATGGCTGCAATGCTCATACCCCATGTTTCGTATATCGCAAAAACGGCAATAAGTATGTGTATGACCATACCACAAAAGTACATACCGACAACTTCGACAATATAGATATAACCGGAAAGAAGGTATATGTGAGCGGTTATTGTCCGTTTGCTTACACGGGCAAGGATATGACCGACGGTGGCTTTATGAACTTTACGGGCGACAACGGGCATGTGTATCTGCAAGATGCAATTATCTATGCCCGTCATCATAACACGTCGGGTAAGTCAACCTACGACGAGCCTCAGGAACTCACTTTGTATCTTGGCAATAACGTGTTCTCGGGTAATGGTGCGGTGATGAACTTCAGCAACGCCACGGCTACTACCATTCACCTTGCCGGCAATAGTATCATTCAGGCTACCGGTGGTGCTAAAGTGGGCACTATAACAGGTCGGTCGAGAGGTATAGAGGTGCCGTTTGGCGTTAGCAACTTCAAAGTACCGGCGCCAGCTATAGCGTTCAAGCCCTCTTCGCCACACGATAGTTGGCAACTCACAGTGGATAACCAGTGGGCTGACGGTTCGGTAACCGATGGTACATTGATTCTTTCCGGTAGTAAGGGCGGTGGCTGTATCGACATAGGTACAGAACTTAGTCCGGAACCGGTAATAGCAAAGATAGAAGACGAGCCTATAGTATATCTCACGCCGATGGCTGACGAGTATGTGACGCTACTCACATCGCCTGATGCCGTATATGGCGGTTTTGAGAATACGAAGAATGTGTATTGCCGTCTGCTTATGGATGAGAAAAATGGTCAGGGTTTCACGCTCTATGGCGTTGGCAACGACTACTCACCGTCTGCCGATGCATGGACGGCAGCGTTGCCTGACCGCAGTTTCACTGCCGAAAGCGGTCAGACGCGCATGGTATATTTCGACCTTGGCGGTGAGACACGCGGCGATTTGCAAAACACCACCTCGTTCATTGCCGGAAGGAATACTGCTGCCGACCGACAATATATGGTTCAGCGCGTAGATGCCGATTCGTGGCAGACCACAACTGCACCTTTCGATATACACAGCGTATATCTGCTTGAGGCAATGCCCGAGTCGGTTTTGCAAGCCACAGGCAGTCGTACAACAGCTATCAATGAGCAGAATAAGGTGCTTGTCGAACTGCTCGAATACTTAGAGCATGACTTGCCAGATGGTGCCAAGGCGGTATCGGCTGACAAGTCGCTTGTGGTGCTTATCTCTAACTGGATAGGCGAGCGTCGCGATGGTACTACCGCCTTCGACGACCATTATACCGGCGACAAGAAAGATTACATGCAGCGCGGATTGTTGCCGCTTACGCAGTACGACGGCACAAACCTATGGTCAGCCGACTGGTATCTGTATGAGATTGATGGTGAGCAGACCTGGGAGTTGCGAGCCGAGCAAGACGGACCGTCGCGTTTCAATGCCGAATGGAAACCCGTAAAACGTGGTGCGGGTGATGCATTGATGCAGAAGGGACGTGTCTATTCTTGGCGTCTGCCATATTGCTCGATGTGTGGCGTGAACGACGACTACGACTACTGGTCGGGCAAGTGGCTGATATTCGAAGGCAGAACACAGCGTGCTGCTATCGATGGCACAACAGAGTCGGGTAACGGCATGAAAACGGCTTCTACATCTGCTAAGTCGGCAAGCGGGAAGGGTTATTTTGCAGGCAACACTTCGCTTAGCGGCGTACGTCCGCCTGTAGGAGCATTCATTCACGACCAGAATCCTACAAGCGAGACCTACGATTGCTTTGTACCATTCTCAGGCAGCGATATCACACCTACCACAGCTTGTATCTTCCTTGGTGTGTCGGCACCAGCCGGTATGCGAGTTAGCGCAATCAAACGCTCGGGCGAGATAGTATATGGTGAGGCAGGCTCGGATGTGGCAACGGCAGTAGCTAACCTATCGGGCGACGAAAGTAGCTTTGTGGCATATTCAGCGGCTGCAGGAAGTCTGATAATAGAGACAACCGTGGCAACCGATGTGCGCGTGTACGGTGTCGATGGCAGGCTTGTTGCTTCGGCAGTATTAGGTGCAGGCGATACAACTCAGTTCAATGTGGCGAGTGGTATGTACGTAGTAGGCAACGCAAATGGCGAGACAAGAAAAGTGATTGTAAGATAAATCGAAAGATATTTTTGCGCACTGTACCGTTTTTACATTTTTTTTTACATTTTTTCTTATAAATTGTATTGTAGTTAAGAAAATTATTCGTAACTTTGCAGCATAAATAGTGTGTCTAATTGTATGCGACACGTATTTATGCTGCATAACTTTTTGTGTGTCAACCCTTTCAGAAGGGGTATTGGCTGGGCAAAACACTCTTTAGGGTGTGGTGCGTTGGTATATATAAGCATGTGTGACGGTAATATCGGTGGTGAAAATAAGATGTTGAAATAAGATAATATGTCAGAAAAAAGAAAAGATATTACATTTTCGAGCATTCTCGTTGCTGCTGTTTTGCAGTTAATGGTTGTAGCGCCGGTAGCGGCGTCGTGCATATTGCCTAAGAGTTGTGAGGAGATACGCGACTGCATAGGAGCACCTGCATATTACTGCGATTGTCATGCCGGCAGGTCGGCAGGATACGGATTGGATACGATAATCAGCAGTCCGTTATGGTTGAAAGGTAAGTTCTCCACCTTCAACGAGGGTTTTTTGGCATATTGGTTTTCAGAAGATTCATTGCTCATTGATGCTTACGCTTTCTGTACGTCAGACACGTCGTCGCTCAGCCGTGTGATAGTACCCGATGGTTCGATGTTTTTGTCGGCTCGCGAGGTGGCTGAGAAGGTGGGAGGCAATCCGAACTCAAGCATATTGGATAACTTGGATGTTCATTTGCATATTGTGCCGCTTGGCACTTCGGGAGGCAGAATAACATTCTTCTCGGGTGCAGTAGGAGCACATTCGTATTGCGAGAATCCGCTATTGCTTGTTCCGCGCGCGAACTATATATTTAAAGATGAGAAAACGGTGTATCGTCTGAATGTTAAGAAACGTCCTTCGCGCTCGACTGTGATGCGTTATCGCAACGATTTCGACATGTCGGAGCGAGTGGAGATGACGATAAACTATGGCAGTTGCGACGGCGAAGTGGTAGCCCGGCATGTGTTTACCGACTCGATAAAGCCTTATTTCCTGCCACTTGATGTGCTGAAACGTGCGTACGAAGATAGTGTGCCGCTGTATGTTAATTTTACGAAACCTGCATCGAAATATGCTGCCAATATTTACTATCGCGACTATTATAAGTTTGTTGAAAAAACGGTTGATACCACCTTGTGCATTGGTAAGGGGTTGCAACTTGCCGACACTTTACTGACACAAGCAACACAATATATTGATACAGCCTTTGCAACCAATAGGTTTACCACCGACACGATATTTGTTACGACTTATAACCTTACGATGACCGACGTTGAGGAGAAGCACACCACGGTAAAAATTAAAGGACGTCAGTTTCCGTATGTGTATAACCTAAAGATACTTAATAGTTACGGCAATTACCGTTTTGAAGTTCATCAGGATGGCGAATGCGACTATGTAGAGATTCTGCATCTCGAGCCTGAATATACGGTAAGCCGTGCAACAAGAGATACGACCCTATGCGAGGGAATGATATTTGAGATGGGTGGCAAGCAACTGAGCCGGAATGGCAGTTTGCGCGATACCACATATAGCGGTAAGTACCTCGACGAACAGTTGATAACCACATATAATGTGCGGTTTACTGCTCCGGAGATGGAAAAAGACACTGTGTCGATACATGCCGACCTGATGCCCTACAACTACTTTGGTACTCACTTGACGAGTTATGGTACCACAACGGTTACTATACGGCAAAAAGGTGAGTGTACGCGCCGCGTGATGCTTACGGTGCTTGAGAGCGATGGTAAGTTTACATTACTCAGAGCTGAGAAGGATACTGCAGGCTGTGCGGTGGATGGTATTCAACTGAGCGATACACTGCTTTTTGCTTCGACGATATACATCGATACTATGTATGTTAACGATACTACGGTAAGGATAACCACATGGAATGTGAGAATCGACGAGCCGGAACAATTGCTTAACGACACCATAGCGTTAGAGGACACTGATATACCTTATATATATAATGGCTTTAGAGTTACGTCGTATGGTGAATATACAATAGAGCAACAGACGGGCGAGTGTGTCAGCCAGACAAAACTTGCTGTACTGCCAAAGTACGTGTTCATAGATATTGACACTACGATATGTCAGGGTCAGGTATTTGAACTTAATGGTAAAGAGTACAGGCAATCGGCAGTAGCAAGCGACACACTATCTGTTAACCGTTATACGAGTCAGATAACCCGCTGGCATCTGACGGTTGACGAGGCTCAGGTAGAAGAGCGGGATATTGTGTTGAGAGCCGACGAACTGCCTTACCGTTATGACGACGATCATGAGTTTGGCGAGCAGGGTGTTTATGATATTGTTTGGGCAGATGAAGAAGGTTGCGAGCATATAGTAAGACTGAGTCTGCATGTGAGTGATGCAGTAAGTACTCTTACCGAGCAAACTAAGATAATGCCTTCGCTTCTTCAAGCAGGTGAAACGGTAACCTTTGTATGCGACGAACCCTCGGAGTTGACTCTGAGCGATGCCACGGGAAGAGTGGTGGGCAGATACACGCTTGAAAGCGGCAAGAACGAGTTGCTGATATCCGAGAGCGGAGTGCTGGTGGCAACAATCAAGGGCAAACAAACAACTACGACTCAGAAACTGATAGTAAGATAGATATTTAGCAATAAGCACTTATAAGATAGAAACAAATTATTAATTAACTTTATTATTCACTAATTTTAAAAAAACAAATGAAAAAGTTCTTACTTTTCTTTTCCATGTTGATTTTGTCGGTGGGCGTAGGTTTCGCTCAAGACGACAACGATGGTTGGAAGACGGCGACACCGTTCACTTGGACACCCGAGGGAAGTACGCAGAATGGTGGTACTACCGTATGGTATGAAGTTCCGTTGAAGGGTAAAGTTGCTTCGGGCGAGAATGTGTTGCTCTACATGAACAATCTTGACGCTACGAATGCAGCACAGGTGGAAGTTTCGGCTTACACGGTTGTAGTAACAACTGTAGGAGGCAAAGATTACACCTCTGTCAACAAACTTACAGGTCCGGAGTCGAAATCGATTTCGCCTAATCGTAATTATGCGATTGAGATAAGTGGTTCTATTATCAAGAATTTCAATCTCGAGAAAGTTTACATCAAACTGACTACCAATCGCAAGATCAGTTTCTCGGCTGAGCCGGTAGAGCCGGGTGAGAAGGATACCGAGTGCTTGAACGCACCTAAGTTGACGGTTTCTTCTACTCCTGTTGCTCTTAATTACACATCGCTTGGCAAGAATTCGTGGTACTACATCGACCTTAAGGCTGTTAAGGCTGACAACACCAAGACCGTTGAGGTAACAATCACCAATACAGGTTCGGCTGTTGCTCATCTGACTGCAGGTGTCAGCTTCGACTGTCCTTCTACCGGTGTAACAGAAGAGTCAACAACTCTTGCAGTAAACGGCGTAAAGACCAAGAAACTCGACCGCAAGTATCTCGACATGCTTGCCGATGACTTCATCCTCGTACGCGTTAATGCTGACCAGAAGTTGTCGATTCAGGCAAAAGAGGTGGCTAACACCGAGCCGGTTGTTTATACCGACGTAGTTAGTCCTATCGATTTGGACATGGAAGTTACCTACACTCATGCTGCCGGTTTGACACAATGGTACTCGGTTGACCTTAAGAAGATGGGTGCTAAACTGCTTCCTGAAGTAGTGGTTGAGAACACCGAAGATGCAAAGGCTTCGATCGACGCTATCGTTGTTTACGAAACTCACGCATCGGCTTATGCCGACCGCAGCTTCACCCTTGGTGCAAAGGCTGTTAAGGTTCAAGACGTAGAGCGTAACGTTGTTAACAACGCTATCAAGATGACCTCTGAGAAACAGGGTGTTGACACTGGTATTGTTTATGTTCGTATCACTTCCGACAAGAAGATCACCTTCTTGGCACGTGCTAAGAAACGTACCGAAGGTACTGCTTGCGCTCAAGCTAAGATTTTCGATTGGGTTAACGGCAATATGCAGGCTGCAGGTACTGTTTGGTATGCTATCGCCATTAAGGACGCAAAGGAAAAAGCCCAAAATCCTGCTACGGCTCAAGACATCAAGCTCACCATTACCAATAAATCGTCGAAGACTGCTCAGGTTGACGCAAAGGTTGCTTTCGATTGCCCGTACACGTCAACCACCGACGCTTCTCGCTCGATTCCTGCTAACCAGAAGAAGGATGGAACCTTGAAAAACTCGCTCTACAAGCACTTGGCTACCGATACCATTTGGGTAGGTCTTACTACTACTCAGAATATCGAGTTCCGTGCTGACTTTGTACCTGCCGAGACCGGCGATTTGAACAACGACTGCAAGACTGCTGAAGAGTTCGACCCCGCAGGTGAGGGTAAGAATCTTGTTATCGACAACGGTTACGACAAGGATACCGTATGGTTCAAAGTTGCTCTCGATAAGGTTATTAACGAGAAAGGACAACTCCCGAAGGTATATGTAGTAAACAAGGGCACCAAGAAGGCTAACGTTCGCGTTGACGGTTCGCTCGACTGCCCGTGTGCTCTCGAGACTATGCAGAAACGTACTTTCTCTGTTTCTACAACCTCTCCTTATGTACAGACTCCTACTTCGGACCTTCTCCAGTCGGTAACAGCTGATACTGCTTGGGTACGCGTTATCTTCGACCAGCCTATTCAGGTTTACACCGAGTGGGTATTTGAAGACGAAGGCTCGAGTTGCGCTACTGCTACCGTGTTCGACTGGACTATTGGCGAGACTTACACTCCGGATGCTCCTCACTGGTATGCTGTGAACATTGCTAAAGCTAAAGCAGATCCTGACGAGAAAGCTATCCGCATCAAAATCAAGAACCCGACATCGAAATCGGCTAAGGTAGATGCTGAGGTTTCGTTTGAGTGCCCCGTAACAAGCGCTACTGCTTATCATTATACTGCAGCTCCGGGCAGTGAGAAATATAAAGACATATCGTATTCTATGTATGGAACAGTGAAGGCCGACATTATCTTTGTTAAGATCGTTTCCGACCAGAAACTTGAGATTTCGGCAGAACTTGTTGATGACGATGCTCCGTCGATCGACATCTGCGATAAGGCTACCGCTTTCGACTGGGACAACGGTATCGACGTTATAGTTGACGACGTTAACTATGCAGCCGGCGACACTGCTTGGTTCTATCTGCCTCTCGACACATTCGAGAAAGACAATTACGCTCTTGTTCCGAAGGTTAACGTAGAGAACCTCAATCCTTCAGCAAAAGTTAACATCAAGGGTATCGTAGCATTCCGCTGCCATAATGTTAAGTCGCCTATGTCGCGCGAACTATCAATAAATGCAGGTAAGACCTATTCGAAGACTGCTGAGCGTGATATGGTGAAGACTTACACCGATCCTGCGAAGAAAGATACCGTATGGTTCGGCATAGTAACCGACCAAGATATCCATGTAGATATCGAGTTTGTTAACCCCGACCAAGGTCAAGACTGCTTGCACGCTGTTTCGTTCGATTGGGATAACGGTAACGACCAGAAAGCAGGAACCGAAGTATGGTATGATATCGACCTTACTTATATTAAGAGCAAACCGGGTAAATCGGCTCGTATCGGTATTCATAACTTAGACGGTTTCACCGGTCAGGTGATTGCCAACATGTACTTCACTTGCGACGATGCAAAAGAATTTGCTTCGTACTCGTATAACCTGAAGGCTAACGACGACAAGCAGTATGAGATGGGTCGCGAACTGTTCACCAATATGGCAGTTGACCATATCAAACTTCATCTCTCAGCAGCTCAGGAAGTTCATGTATATGCCGAGCTCTACAATGTAGAGACTATCGCCCCAATCGATGCCTGCTTGGAGGCTACTCCTATTACCTACAACGTTGATATCACTCAAACAAAAGATTCGATGTGGTATGTAGTTGACCTCAAGGACATCCGCGATTATACAACGGGTGATGCCGAGCTTAAGGTAACCAATATCGATGCTTCTGAGGCTAAGATAAAAGTTGAGTTGTCGTACGACTGCCCTGTAGTAGAGAAGATGCTTTCACGCTCGATTACTCTTGCTTCGGGTAATATCTACACTAAGACTGCTCCTCGCTCGGTAATTAACAACACAGCTGCTAACAACGCATACCTGCTTGTTACTACCGACAAAGCTATCAAGTTCCGTCTCGACTTGCTCGACCCGCGTGGTTCAAGCTGCACCAATCCTATCGAATTCGACTGGATTAACGGTAACTTGCATGCTAAAGATTCGACATTCTGGTATCATGTAAGCCTCGACACTATGAAGAACGATGTTGACGAGCGTGATATGAACCTCATCATCGAGAACCTCTCTACTCCTTTGCAGGATGACGTAACAGCAGAACTTTACTTCGACTGCTCAGAAGAGGCTACTGTTTCGCAGTCGTATTCGTTCACAGAAGATAAGAAAGAGAAGTTGGTTGCTCGTACGTTCCTCGCTACCTCTGAGGCTTGGACAACAGGTCTTTGGATTAAGTTCACTGCCAACCAGAACACTCATCTGCGTGCTGAGTTGGTAGATAAAAAAGATCCTCATAAAGAGATTGTCAACTACTATGATACCATCTGCCCCGGTGACGTTGCTTATAGCGATTCTCTGAAGGCTGAAGGTCATACCGCTCTTACTCCTATCTATGAGGATACAGTAATCCACGACCTCGTAGTTGACTCTGTTCGTTACACCTACGACAAGACTCTGAGTGGCGACTCGCTCATCTACCACTATGTAACCATTCTGAAGAACCCTGTATTGCCGAAGATCGACGACCTGACAGCTCAGATCGACCTTACCGCCGGTACAGTATTCGACTTGTCGGCTCTCACAACAGAGATTCAAACTAAGATCGAAGGGGCTAAAAAGGCCGATACTCAGGATGTAGAAAAGATTGATTGGCAATATTACAGCGACGAAGCTGCTTCGTGGCTTGCATTGCCTACCACTCCTTACTCGGCTGATGCAACTCAAGTTCTGCTCCGCTATGCTGTTACCACCTCTTGCGGAAGCCTTATCGAAGGCGACCAGAAGGCTGTTAACCTCAAAGAGTGCAGAATAGAAGTTATCGAGACTAAAGACACCGTTTGCTCGGGTACTACATTCACATCGTATAATGGAGTTGAATATACTGTTGACGAGAACTACACAATAGTAAACGAGACTATCGACTATGTATTCACTCCTGGTGTTGAAATAGGTAAGCGAGTTTACACTTACGACTATAAGATTAAGGTTGCTCCTGCAGCTATCGTTCCTACCGCTACTCCTACTGCTTCTTGCGGTGCCGGCGTTGACGTAGCAGCTGCTACAGCTGAACTTACCGCAGCATTCGTTCCTGCCGACAAGGCTACTCAGGCTGTTACTTCGATAGCATGGAAGTACAAAGACGAGAACGGCGACTATGTTGACCTGCTCCCGCTCTATCCTACTTCTGTTAAAACTATCGTTCTCCACTATGAGGCTACCACCGAGTGCGGCGACGTAGTAACAAGTGCCGACATCAATGTAACTGTTGCCGACGACTGCATCCACGAGACTTTGGTTATCAACGATACCGTTTGCTCGGGCACAGAGGTTGAACTCTATGGCGGTGCTACCAAGACCGTTACTGCAAACGAAACAGTAAACTTCGACGTACCGTTTGTTAAGGATGGCAGAAATGCTGACTCGACATACACCTACAACCTGTATGTATATAACGACCTCGTAGTTCCTGCAATTGCAACACTTACCGAGCCTGAGGCTATCTGCGGTGAGGAAGTAGATGCAACTGCTGCTATCAGCGAATTGCAATCGGCTCTTGCAGCTGCTCTTGCTGCCGACGAGTTGGCTTCGCCGCTGGTATCGGTTAAGTGGGAAGTAAAAGACGCTAATGGCAACTGGAACGACGTTACAACATCTCCTGTTACTCTCACTCCTGAGATGACGACTGTTGACGTACGCTACACCGTTGACACCAAGTGCCAGTCGGGTATCCAGAACGTTGTTTCAATCGACGTTCAGAAACGTTCGTCAGAGAACCTTGGCAGCAAGTATGCTAAGTTCACCTTAGTATCACGCTATGGTGGCCGTCTGTTGATGGTTGACCAGAAGACTCTGCAAGCAACTTATCCTGAACTGACAGGCGATAAGGTAGAGTGGTACAAGGTTGTTAACCTCTACGACGTAGAGAATCCTGCCGACGAGGTTGCTAACCCCGATACCAAGCTTGGAACAGGTTGGTACTATGCTCCTGTTGATGCCGATGGTAAGTCAATCATTGCCGGAAGCGGACAATACTATGCTAAGGTTATCATCGACCAGAGCGCAACCGATCCTTGCGGTGCTACCGTTTCTTGCAACCAGATTATCACCATCACCACTGCAGGTGCTGCTCCTCAACTCACTCCTAACATGGTAGTAGCAAACGAGCCTATCCTGCTCAGCGGCTTGAATGCAGAAGAGACCTACACTGTTTCGGTTTACGACCTGATGGGTGTTCTCGTTGAGCGCTTCACCGTTACAGGTACCGACTCTTACACATTCCGTGCTCAAGAGAACGCCGGCTACTATATGGTAGGTGTTCAGGCAGGTGATATGAAGCATACTCTCAAATATATTGTTAAATAAATACAGTAAAGGAGGAAATAATTTATGAAAACAAATCTTTTTAAGTCGTTAGCACTTGGTGCAGCACTCGTTGGTTCCTCTTTCGTATTTGCAGAGGTACCCGCCAATGATTGGAATGTAAACGACGAAGTCGTAGTTAAAGAATCGACTACTCACTATCTCACCGGCGAAGAGCCTTCAGCATGGGTGTACGACTCGATACATCATGTAATGCAGGTAGGCAGCAAGCGCTTCGAGAACGGAATACTTCTCAAGGAAGCATTCTCGTGGGTAGGTCCCGACGATATCACCACTCCCGATGGCAAAGCCCCCAAGGGGGCTGCCAAGGGCGGTGAGAAGAAAAGTAATGCCACCGACGGCACCGACAAGAATGCCGGCAAGCATTACTCGCTCTCTGACTGGCATGTTGGCGACACCATCATGATCAAACCTGAAACAAAACATTATCTTACCGGCGAAGAGCCTTCAACATGGGTTTACGACCGCGAGCATACTATTCAGGCAATAGGTTCGAAGCGTTTCCCCGAAGGCATCTTGGTTAAGGGTATCATCTCGTGGGTTGGTCCCGACGATATCTACAGTCCGAGCCGTCAACCTCAAGAAGTTAAGCCTGCTGAGACTAAAGTCGAAGAGAATAAAGGTCAGGAAGGCACAACTACAACAGAGGAAGATACCAAACAGGGTGAGACCACTCCTGAGAAAGTTACTCCAGCCGATGGAGATAATGGTACAGTTGAAGTTAAGCCGGAAGATGGTGGTGATAAACCTGGAGAGGTAGAGGAAGAACCTAAAAAAGAAGAAGAGCCTCAGCCTGCTCAGGAAGCTCGCTCGAACCGTATGTCGAAGCATCACCGCTTCTCTATCGGATTGCGCGGCGGTGTGGCATCTCTGATGCAGCACGCTGTTCCGATGGACAATTGGAAACTTGGTTTCGATGGTATCCTCGACCTGCAATATGCTCACTACTTCGGTGCGAAGAAAAAAGTTAACCATGGTATTATTACCGGTGTTTCGGTAGGTTATGCTCAGTCGCCTCTGCGCAAGAACAACCTCAACGATACCTACACTGTAACAACCGACTACGGCGACGGTACTTCAGGTAACGTAAATTACACTGTTAAGACCGACCAAATCAAGGAGAACGACCGTCAGATTCAGGTAGAGGTACCTCTTATGTACTCGTTGCAGACTGAGAAAGGTTTCTTCTTCAATGTAGGTGCACGTTTCATGGTTCCTGCTTGGAAGCACTACAACCAGACCATTACCAACAATGAAAACACTGAGATTTCTGCTGAATTTACCGATATGGGTGTAACCGTTACCAACGAAGACGTAACAGGTCTGCTTGGCACCGAAGACTACAACAAGAAAGGTAATTGGGCAAAGGGTCAGTTCGTATTCAATGTAATGGCAACAGCCGAACTCGGTTGGGAATGGGAACTTAAGAATGGTCATGCTCTTGGCCTTGGCTTGTATGCAAACTATGCTCCATACAACTCGTTCAAGAACAATACCAGTGCTCAGTCGCTCATCAACGTTACTGCTCCTCAGGGAACAACACCTGCTACAGTTGACGTTCTTTCGGCAACCGACACCTATGCTGATAAGATGAACTATTTCGATGGTGGCTTGAAGTTGGTTTACCACTTCCAGTTCCCTGTTAAGAAATAAGCAAATACTTGTCAAAAACAATGAAAAAAGCGTCCTTCGGGGCGCTTTTTTCATTGTTGCTTGTATGTTATAAAGAAAAATGTTAATTTTGCAGCACTTACATCAATCATTTATTTCAATATGAAACGTTTTTATCTTTTCCTGCTTACTGTTTTCAGTGCAATTGTTTTGGTGGCATCACCTGCCGACCAAATGATAGGCGGTGTACGTTACACCTACGACCCTGCTGCCGAGACCTATGTTGTTGCCGGCTACGATGCCGGTAGTGGCTTGAGCGTACTTACCGTTGAGAGCAAACTGCGCGTTGAGGGTAACATTTATACAGTGTTTGCTATTGCCGATGGCGCTTTCAAAGACTGCACAGCGATAACCTCTCTGACTCTGCCTCTCACTCTGCGCACAATAGGCAATAACGCTTTCGAGGGCTGTACGTCGCTTACGTCAATTCGTATTCCCGGCAATGTTACTCGGATAGGAGCCGCTGCTTTCAAGGGCTGCGCGGCTATCACCACGGTAGTGTTCGACGGCCGTCCAACCGAGATATTAGGCACCGGCGATGATGCTGCATTTGCAGGCGTTGGAACGATGCTCAGTCCTGTTGTGCTGCAGGTCCCTGCTGCTATTTATGTGGCAAAGATTTACAAGAACGGGGCCAACTGGGGAGGTTACTTCGTTACAGCACCTATCATCCCTGTCGCAACGCAGACTATTCAGGGCGTTGTATATAAGTACAAAGAGAACATACGCAACGATGCTTTCGGTGTTGACCTCGAGCAGCCATGCTATGTGGTTGACGGCTACGATGCCTCTGTAGCCGATGCAAGGGCTGATGTGTTCATTCCTAAGATTGTGTCGGGTCTGCCGGTGTTGGCAATCTATAGCCTTAGCAATGCTGCCATCCGTTCTATCGAGGTAGATACCCTGTATTCATATACTGTGAAGGGACAGGATTACCCGTTGATAATGAATATCGAAAATATAAAAGAGATAGCCGAGTTGCCGGAGAATCTTGCTTTCAAAGGTCTTGGTTCGAAAGCTGAACCGGTTGACTTCTTCGTGCCCACTCTCGACGATGCCATGAATATCATCTTCAATTTTGCCTTTCAGGTAGGTACCGACAATGGCGGTTATCTGAACGTATGGGGACGACAGCATAAAGAGAAAGGGGTAGTGTATAACTACAACCGCAATGCCGGCTATTACACCGCCGATGCCTTCGATGTAGAGTCGGCTGTTGCGAGCGGCGACGGCTCCTATAAACTCGAGATAATAGGCGAATTGAAAGATATCTTCGAGGTAAAGAAAGTGTCGGAGAATGCTTTTAATGCCGTATTTGGAACAGAAAACTACAATCCCGAAATTGCTAAGATTAATAAACTCGTTATTCCCGATATGGTGGAGACAATTAGCAACTATGCATTCCGAGGTTTGGCTAATGTCGATTCTGTTGTCATACCGGCTTCGGTAAAGACAATAGGCAGCGGAGCATTTCTTTCGCTTGGTTCAAATAACCAAGGCTCGCAGGTGGTAACGCTGGTGGGCAGTCCTACTTTTGAAGGTGCCAACATTTTCCTCGGTGTAGGTCGTGCCGACAAGAAAGCAACGATTCTGTGCAAGAAAGAGGATGTAGAGAAGTATAAAAAACTGATGGAGGGTGAAACGTTCTTCAATGGTTATTTCAATATCGAGGGTAATACCCGTCGTCTGACACTTACCTCGCCCGACGAGTCGATACTCGAACTGACAGGTTCGGGCGACTATAACTATATGGAGCCGACCGAGATTAAAGCCACTATAAAGAACGAAGGATATGAGTTCGCCGGTTGGTCTGACGGGGTCAAGTCTGCCACTCGTACTATCAGTCTCGATCGTGATAGTACTCTCACAGCATCGTTCACCGTTCGTCAGTTCGAGATAACCACGTCGGTCAACAACCCCGCAATGGGTACAGCCGAAGGCGATGGTACCTATGACTTTGGCGAGGCGGTAACACTTACAGCCTCACCTGCCGACGGCTACCATTTCGTTAATTGGAATGCCGACGACAAACTTACCGACGCTTCGTTAGATATCGTCGTACCGCTTGGAGGCGGAAACTACGAGGCTGTATTCGCTCCAAATAAATACACTATAACCCTTGCAACCAACTACCCTGAAAAATGTACGGTAAGTGGTGGCGGAACATACGATTATTTGTCGAAAGTAACGATTAACACCACAGGCTCTGATGGCTACGAGTTCGTCGAGTGGTCGGATGGCGTTACCGCTCAGCAGCGCGAGATAGAGGTGCCGAAAGGCGGTCTGACGCTCACTGCTTCGTATCGTCTGCTCGGTCAATATACGGTAAGTGCACTATGCGATGCTACAATGGGTAGCACTACCGGTTCGCAGTCGGGCTTCGAGCATACCGTTGTTCACCTTACTGCTACGCCTAACACAGGGTATAAGTTTATCCGTTGGTCTGACGATGTAGCCGAAGCTGAGCGTGATGTTACAATAAACAAAGAAAATATCACCCTCACAGCAATTTTCGAGCCTATAGATTATGTGATAGCCGGTGCGGTGAACGATGCGGAGATGGGTTCGGTGGTAGGTAGCGGATTGGGTTATCAGGCATATAACTCTTCGGTTACTATCGAGGCAAAAGCCAACTATGGTTACCGTTTCGTAGAATGGGAAGATGGTTCTACCGATGCCGTGCGCACTATTGTTGTTCCGCTTAACGGAGGTACCTTCACCGCCACTTTCGCCATCGATATGTTCACTCTTGTGGCTGAGGCTGAAGACTCGGAGATGGGAAGGGTTACCGGCGCTGGCGAATATCCCTATGGCTCGGTGGTAGAGATAGAGGCTGTTGCCAACGAAGGTTATACCTTTATCGGTTGGACAGACGGCAAAAAAACAGCAAAACGTACTATCACTCTCGAAATCAACGGCGATAGTTATACAGCGCAATTCGAACCGTTAGACTACGAGGTGAAGACTGCGGTTAACAATAAAGCCATGGGTCAGGTGGAAGGTGCAAGCGTTTATCCTTATAACAAAGAGATAACTCTTACTGCCACTCCTTCCGAAGGTTACCATTTTGCTTATTGGGAGGATGGTTCAACCGATGCAGTACGTACACTTCGTGTACCCGTAGGCGGTGGTATTTTCACTGCCACATTCGAGGCTAACGAGTATGAGATAACAGCCGACGTAGAGCCTGCGAAGAGTGGCGTCGTAGTGGGTGCAGGCACTTATCCGTATCGAACGCGTGTTACTCTGACGGCAGTGGCCAACGAAGGTTTCACCTTCAAACATTGGAAAGACAACGAATCAACAAAAACCTCTCGTACTATAAC
>JAFSTG010000029.1 GCA_017450605.1 Paludibacteraceae bacterium
ATTTGACTTGATTCATAAGTAGATCTGATTTTATCTACAAATTTACAAAATCAAATCGTCGCGCACAAATTATCGCTGTAACAAACTAATTTTCAATACTTCAAAGAACTTTTTCTTAATTTTTAGTGGACACTAATGATTACCCACAATAAAAGACAAATACAATGGATTACAAAAATTCGAAAGCCGTTCATACCACTATCACTCGCGACATGAGCGAGTTGGACGCAAAAATTGGCAATGTGTATGAGACAGTAGCCGTAATAGGCAAACGTGCCAATCAGATAAGCAGCGAACTCAAAAAAGAGCTTGATGCAAAACTGCAAGACTTCTCTATTCCTCAAGACAACAACGACGAGGTGTTCGAGAACAAAGAGCAGATAGAGATTTCCCGTTCATACGAAGTACTTCCAAAACCTACTCTGATTGCCACACAAGAGTTTATCGACGACGAGTTGATTATTCGCAATGGCTCAAAAGAGCGCGAGTTCTAATTTGTTATGTTGAAAGGCAAGCACATACTTGTGGGTATCTCGGGCGGTATCGCCGCATATAAGATTCCTTTTCTTATTCGTCTGTTTCGCAAAAGTGGAGCAGAGGTAAAGGTGTGTGCTACCGCCAATGCTCTGCAGTTCGTTACTGTCGTTACCCTCGAAACCCTGTCGGGCAACAAGGTTTATACCGATGTGTTTGCTCCGCATAACGAGCACTCCACCGAACACATATCGCTTTACGACTGGGCTGACCTTATGATTGTTGCTCCCGCAACAGCGAATTCAATTGGCAAAATGGCGAATGGTATAGCCGACGACGCGCTTACCACCACTTTTCTTGCCATGCGAAAACCCGTGCTTATAGCACCGGCAATGAACAGCAATATGCTCGCTCATCCCGCTGTAACCAAAAACATAGCAACGCTGAAGAGTTGGCAGCACGTAACTGTACTTGATACCGGCGAAGGTTTCCTTGCTTGCGGCACAATGGGAAGCGGACGAATGGCAGAGCCTGAAGATATACTCAGAGCCGCTGATAAGTTGCTTGAAGCACAGACTTTCACAGGCAAGCGTATCCTCATCACCGCCGGACCAACACGCGAAGCTATCGACCCTGTAAGATACATCTCGAATCACTCGTCAGGAAAGATGGCATACGCAATCGCCTCCGAGTTTCTAAAACGTGGCGGCGAGGTAACAATAGTGAGCGGTCCGGTAGCTGACGAACTTAAACAGAAAGCCAAAGGTTGCCGGATAGCAGATGTTACCTCTGCCGGGCAGATGTTTGATGCAGCAACGACTTTCGCCGCAAACAGCGATATCATAGTACTATGCGCTGCTGTAGCCGATTTCACACCGGCGCAGTACAGCGATATAAAACTCAAACGCCACGATGAGATGACATTGCCGCTTCGCCCCACACAAGACATTGCAGCTGCTATTGGTAGAAACAAAACAACGAAACAGCTGCTTGTAGGGTTTGCTCTCGAAACGAACAACGAGACAGAAAACGCACAGCAGAAACTCAAGAGTAAGAACCTTGACATGATTGTGCTTAATTCGTTGCGCGATGACGGTGCAGGATTCGGAGTTGATACCAACAAGATAACTATCATCTCCGGAGAGGGTGAGCAACACTACCCGCTGAAGAGTAAGCAGGAAGTGGCTTGCGACATTGTAGATTTCGTTGAGCATAAGTTGTATGAGCGACCAACTATTCCTGAGGTATGAAAATTGCCATTATCAACGGACCTAATCTGAATATGCTTGGCAAGCGCGAACCACAAATCTATGGTACACGTACGTTTGACGACTATTTAGATGAACTGCGCCATCGCTACGACAATATCAGATTTGTATATTTTCAGAGCAATCACGAGGGCGACCTGATAGATAAGGTTCAAGAATACGGTGAAGACTGCGAAGGCATCGTTATCAATGCCGGAGGATATACACACACAAGTATAGCGCTTCGCGATGCTATTGCGGCGACAAATGCCAAAGTGGTAGAAGTTCATATCTCCGATATTTATGCCCGCGAGGAATTCCGCCATCACTCTTTTTTGAAAGATGTCTGCCAAGCAAGTTATGTAGGCTACGGACTAAAAGGCTACGATATGGCTATCGACAAAATAATATCACTTACGTGAGAAAAGTAATTGTAATATTACTATTATGTGTGGGTTGCGCACGACTCAGTGCACAAATAAATCCTTACTACGACGAGAAACTGTTTCATTTCGGTTTCTCGCTCGGTGTTAACTTTATGGATTTTTCCACCCCCGAAGCCACCGATACCATAGGCGTAAGGCAATCGACTCTTCTGCCCGGTTTCTCAGTCGGGTTCATCACCGACCTTCGACTTAGTCGCCACCTTAATCTGCGCTTTCAGCCTACACTTCACTTCAGTGAGCGCCGACTCACCTATAAAGCTGCTGAAGGACATACCCTACCAGAAGGCAGCGGGAAATATGGTTCGCAGTTTTTCATAACTTCTATTCCTATTGCCTTACCGTTGTATTTGAAGTGGTCGGCAGAACGCGAACTCGACTATCGGCCATACGTAATCGGCGGAGGCGGTATATCGTTCGACGTGATGCCTGTATCGGCTATGCAAAGTCCCGTCGTACCAGATTTCTTCAACTATTTTGTAGAAGTGGGATTCGGCTGCGACCTTTATTTTAAGTGGTTCAAGTTCTGTCCGCAACTGACCTATAGTTTTGGTTTTCGCAACCAACTGCTCGACATCAACGGCTCGGCAAGAAACGTAGCATCCATCTCAACTCTCGACAAGTTTTATAGCGAATCGCTACGGGGACTATATACTCACCAGATAACCCTCTCTTTCAACTTTGAATAGACACGGGTTCATATTGGCAATTTTAGTTATTCTGTTGGCTGCTTGCAACAGAAATAATCCTATACTTATAGAAAAAGGCATTGTATTTTCGCAAGACACTGTTAGTTTCGACACCGTCTTTACCTCAAAAGGCAGTACCACTCGCATTTTCAAAATTTACAACACCAATCGTAGTGATATTACCATCCGCCATTTTCGTCTTGGCGAAGGTAAGTATTTCCATATAAATATCGACGGTGAAAGCGACCTCAGCAAGTTAGACGACTACCTGCTTGCAGGAGGTGATAGCCTGTTTGTTTTCGTCAGTGCTTTCATCGACCCGCAAGATGCAAATTCACCTGTTCTCATAGCCGATAATCTGAATGTAGAGACTGATGACGCTTCTGTTGCCGTTCGTTTTGAAGCCTACGGCCAGGACGTTGAAATTCTGCGCGAATTACATATCAAATCGGATACGTTACTTAAAGGCGAGAAGCCTTATTTTGTAATGCGGTATGTAGAAGTCGATTCGGCTTGTACACTAACTATCAACAAAGGAACGATATTTTACATGGCTGACTCCGCACAACTTGTGGTAAGAGGCAGTTTAAGGGCAGAGGGGACACTCGAAGAACCTATCACTTTCCGTGGCAGTCGCATGTACGATATTTACGACCGAGTACCATACGACTATGTGTCAGGTCTCTGGGGAGGAATATTCCTGCTCACTTCAGAAGGAAGTAAAAATGAATGTAGTTACCTTGATATTCATAGTGCAACAGTTGGTCTTTATTGCAGTGCTGCCAACTCAACTCCATTACCCGAGATAGAACTTCTGAACTGCAGAATTCACAACAATGCCGTGTACGGGCTGGTTCTCCACAATTTCAACTCGAAGATAGTGAACTGCGAACTGACCAATTGCTCGAGTTACTGCGTTTACATAGCCGGTGGCAACCATACATTTGTTCATAACACCATAGCCTCATATTTCAACTCGTCGAATGTGAGTCTGCACAGCATCGGCAAAGAAAATGTATCGGCAATGTTTGTCAATAACCTTAGCAAGAACAATGCTAAGACGCATGTTACCCTCAGCAATAGCATCGTAGCGGGCTCGTCGGCTCATAATTTCACACTCGCCACTCCCCTACCCGACTATTACCAAGGACTATTCCATAATAACTGTCTGAAAACCGACTCTATAGCAAACACTCAATTCACCGATAATATATTCATAAAATCAGGCGATAAGTTGTTTGCCAATACATACTACAACCGTAACAACGGCGAATACTACAATTTCTCTCTCGACTCGCTATCATTGGCACGCGACACCGCTGATATCAACATATCACTTCTTTATCCAACCGACCGCTTAGGTCGCTCGCGCCTTGCCGACGGCAAACCAGACATTGGCTGTTACGAGTATAGCGAATAAAAGTGAAGGTGAATTTTGATAGTAAAGACAAGGTCTTTACTCGTCGATATAAGATACAGGGGACATCGGTTTTTGAACGGAAAAAATGCGCCACAGAAAAAAGATTGAAATTATCGAAAACGAATATTCTTTTGGGTAAGGTTCAAAATGGCGGACCGATGCCTATTGCAGAGCAAGCCACACTTGCTCTTTATCTTGCTTTTCCCGCTATCATTTCGCAACTCATCACAATCCTGATGGAATATGTTGACAGTGCTATGGTGGGGCAGCTCGGGGCTTCTGCTTCGGCATCGATAGGTATAGTGAGCACCACCACATGGCTGATGGGCGGACTCTGTTCGTCGATAGCCGGAGGATTTGGCGTGATGGTGGCACAAAGCATAGGAGCACGCAACGACTTGCGAGCTCGGCAGATATTACGCGTGGCAATACGTTTTACACTCGTTGTCAGCAGTGTTATCGGTCTTATCGGAATTATCATAGCACCATTCCTTCCGCAATGGCTCGGAGGTGAAGTCTCAATACGAGATGATGCTACTACTTACTTCCTTGTTTTTTCTGCTTCGATACCGATATGGGAGGTCAACTACCTGATGGCATCAATGCTAAGAAGCACCGGCAACATGAAAGTGCCGAGCATTGTGAACATAGTGTCTTGTCTGCTGAACGTTGGCTTTAACTATGTTTTTATCTTCGTATGCGGTTGGGGTGTTTTAGGAGCTGCAATAGGCACTGCATGTTCTATAACCATTGCATCTATTGTGCTCACTATATACGTGCTGTTTATATCACCTGAGTTGCGACTTTTTAAAAACACAACCGACAAGAAAGAAGACACTCTCGCTATCATTAAACCTGCCATGCACATAGGTATTCCAATGGCAGTACAACATATCGCTATATGCTCGGCATATATAGTGTCAACACTTATAGTTGCTCCGCTTGGAACTATTGCTATTGCAGCGCACTCGTTCGGCATTACCATCGAAGGTCTATGTTATATGCCCGGCTATGGCATTGGCGATGCCGCCACCACACTTGTCGGACAGTCTATTGGCGCACGGCGGGAAGATCTGCAACGGTCGTTCTCTGTCCTCACGGTGCTTTTGGGGTGTGCTTTTATGACGGTGATGGGTATACTTATGTATGCAGGTGTACCTTACCTAATGCCGCTTATGACTCCAGATGTTGCAGTGCAGCAACTTACTGTAGAATGTCTGCGTATCGAGGCGTTTGCCGAACCGCTATATGCCGTAGCTATAGTAACATATAGTGTGTTTATGGGAGCGGCCGACACTAAAGTACCAGCCGCAATGAATCTTGGCTCGATGTGGATAGTACGACTGCCGATGGCATATCTGCTTGCTCAACAATTAGGACTAAAAGGTGTTTGGATTGCCATGTGTGCGGAACTATGCTTTAGAGGTACGATATTTCTTATCAGACTAATATACAAACTAAAAACACAAAAAATAACGATACAATTATCATGAAAAAAATTACTAACGAAGAATTTGGTGGAGAACGGCCACTCTACAAAAGCCGAGATTTGCTACTTGAGCACGTTACTATTCATTTAGGCGAATCGTCAATAAAAGAATGTAAGAACATCGAAGCAAACGACTGCCGTTTCGAAGGCAAATACGTTTTTTGGGAAAACGATAACGTTGTTTGCCGAAAATGCTACTTTGCTCAGTCTGCCCGCTCATCGGTGTGGTACAGCCGCAACATACGAATGGAAGATTGCCTCGTAGATGCTCCTAAGATGTTTCGTCGAGCACAACACATCGAACTAAAAAATGTTAATATCCCTGCAGGAGAAGAGACATTTTGGGATTGCAGCCATATTACTCTTAACAACTGCAAAATAGAGAATGCAGACTATCTGTTTATGCACAGCAGCAATATAACAATCGAGAACTATCATCAAGACGGCAACTACTCGTTTCAGTATTCACAAAATGTAGTTATAAAAAACGCTGTTATCAACTCGAAAGACTCGTTTTGGGATTCAGACAACTGCACACTTATCGACTGCGAAATCAATGGTGAATATTTAGGTTGGTATAGTCGTAATTTCCGACTTGTCCGCTGCCATATCACCGGTACTCAGCCGCTCTGCTACTGCGAAAACTTGATTTTGGAAGACTGCACTTTCGGCGACGATGCCGACCTCGCTCTTGAATACTCAAACGTTGAAGCCACAATACGCGGACGGATACACAGCATCAAAAACCCCACAAGCGGCTCTATTGAAGTAGATGAAGTGGGCGAAATCATAATCGACAACAACCAAAAGGCCCCTGCCGACTGCAAAATAACAGTTAAATGCTGATACTTATGCAGAGACGTCCCTCAAGACTGTCTTTTAAGATTGTTACAATTTAATACTCAACCTTAATAAATCCTATTATCCTACCATGTTAGAATACGTAAATCGCAGAAGTTCCAACTGTTACAAATGGGACTCTGAACAAGCCTCGGGCAACCTGCCTCTATGGGTGGCAGACATGGACTTCAAAGCCGCACCTGCCATCATTCGAGCTATGCAAGAACGACTCAACCACGGAGTATTCGGCTATAGCATTATACCCAACGACTATTACACAGCTGTAAGTTCGTGGTTTAGCAGACGCCACGATTGGCATGGGATAAAACGTGAGCAACTTATATGTACTATCGGAGTGGTGCCAGCCATCTCTGCTATACTACGTGCACTATCCGACAAAAAAAAAGCCAAGAGTGACGAGCCGTTGCGAGTTATTACGTTCACCCCTGCTTATAATTGTTTCTTCAGTTGTATCAGCAATATAGGATGCGAACTTATTGAATGTAGGCTTATAGCAAAGAAGAAACATACAATAACTCCGGCAGGGCGAGAATATGTAGGTGAACATTTCGAAGTAGATTGGCAAAAACTTGAGCAACAAGCTGCCATAGCTGATGTATTCCTGCTCTGTAACCCTCATAATCCCACAGCACGTGTTTGGACGAAAGACGAACTGACACGAATTGCCCGAATATGCCATAAGAACAACCTGTTTGTTGTATCCGACGAGATACATTGCGAATTTTGTTTTCCAGAGCACCAATACACTCCTTTTGCAACCGTCGCAGCCGATAATCAGTTTTGCATTTGCACCTCAGCATCTAAGGCATTCAATATTGCAGGACTGCAATGTGCAAATATATATGTCCCCGAAGCAGACGCACGATTTGCCATCGACCGCGCCATCAATATACACGAGGTTTGCGACCTCAATCCCTTCGGGATAGTAGCAGCTATTGCTGCGTATAACGAAAGTGAACAATGGATTGACGAGCTCAACGGACAAGTGTTCCAAAACTGGCTCTATCTGCTCGAGTTTATTGCAACTAACATGCCCGAACTCTCGCTCTCACTTATGGAAGGCACTTATCTAGCTTGGCTCAACATCAAACCATTAGGTAGAAGAGCAGAACAATTCTGTGCCGACCTCGCCGAACATGAGCACGTACTCATCAACCCCTCAGAGATGTACGGCGCAACCGATTATGTACGTATTAACCTCGCCACTTCACCCGACAACATCCGCCAAGCCGCAGAAGCGTTGAAGGCTGAAGCAGTTCGGTAATAATTAGGTAGTTAAAAACAACGTAGAGGTGCTTATATGCATCTCTACGTTGTTTTAATCTATTATACTCGTTTGTTATACCATAAGGGCGGCAACGAGGGCAAGAATAGCATAGAACTCGGGAAGAGCTGCGTAAATCATAGTATTGGTTTGAACATCATGACCGGCAGCGATACCTGCTATACCGTTAGCGCAAACCTGACCTTGGCGGATACCTGAGAACAAGCATACAAGTCCGACAAACAGGCCTACACCAAAGAACATAGCACCCTGTTCAGCAAACATAGCACGTTTACCCATCCACATCAGAAAAGCAACGAAACCATACAAACCCTGCGTAGCAGGCAGAGCCGAAAGAATCATATACGACGAAGATTTGTCTTTGTTCTTCTTCAAACCACCCTCAGCAGCATTACCTGCTATAGTAGTTCCATAAGCAGAACCGATACCGGCAAGACCAAGCATTGCAGCCCAACCGAAATAACCTAAAATTTCATTCATTGTGTAATATAATTTTATTGATTAAATATTATCTAAAAAATTAACTGTTAACTGAAAACGGTTTATACAAGTGTCCTTTGCCTTCGTAGCCCGAGTTTTTGAAGTACTCAACGAAACTCAAACGCAACGGATGAACAAACGCGCCAAGAGCCGACATGCACAAGTTGAGCAAATGTCCGACGATAAGAATCAGTATGAAAAATACCCAAGTTAACACACTCGGAGTATCACCCAGAACCATCAGTCCCAGACTATTGAATGCCGCGCCTAACATACCTCCTGCAAGACCGAGAGCATACAAACGAATATACGAAAGCACATCGCCCAATATTCCGGTTGCCATATTATATGTATCCCATAGTCCGGCTCCAATATTAATAAGCGGATTGCGCCCCGGAGTATTGAACACATAGATTGCCAACGCCGACACTGCACCAATCACAATGAGTACCCATTTGGTAATCTGTGGCGAGAACACCTCTGTAACAGTGAAAATAGCAGTTACAAGTCCGCCAAGGATAAGCAACAGCCATCCCCATGTGGCGATATTCTTCTTTAAACCAAAACGCTTAGTGTAGCATATAGCCTTCACTATCATTGCCAGACATATATGGAACACACCTATGCAAATTGCCAGCACCATTTGAATATCGTAGCCCATAACCGAACCCTTTATCATTACGCTTTTCAATACATCTGGCACCCATGAGGCGGTATATAAGTCGATACCGAAGAATGTACCGAGGAAGAACCCTATTACCAACGTTCCTACACCAAGTGTGGTTATTATCGGACCAAGACCCTCAAACATCGAGATATTTATCTTTTTCTTGCTTGTCAGTATGCCAAACAGAATAAGCAATATGCCATATCCTGCATCGCCCATACACATAGCAAAGAACAGGAGGAAGAATGGTGCAAGAATCGGCGTAGGGTCGAACTCGCCATACACCGGCCAACCATACATACCCGTCAACACCTCAAACATCCGGGTAAACCAATTGTTGCGTAACTTAACAGGAGCATTATCTTCTTCGGTCGGGTCAACAGCTACGTAATAAATATGAGCGTTGTTGAGCATTGAGTTAAGTGCATCACAATTCTCTATCGGACAATAACCTTCAAGAAGTTTGAGCGATGAGTCTGCAAGAGTTTCGGTACTTAGTGTAACGCGCGACCAATCAACTGCTTGCTTTGTATTCTGCAATGCTTGTCGCAACTCATCTAAATGAGCTATTGCCCAAGCCTCAATCTGAGCCTGCTTTGCCACTTCCAAAGCATGTACAGCATCAATATCTGATTTCAACTGAACACTATTATGCTCGTTGAGATGCACTTCTTGGGCGTCTATTTCGTACATCTCGTCTGATCGACATATAGTTACAAAATAAACAGTCTTGTCGGCTTTGCCAACTACAAAAGCATTGTACAACTCTTCCCAAGACTCGTCGTACTGCGATTGCGGACACGAATAAAACTGAACTACATAGCCCGCATCGGCCAATGCCTGAAGTTTCTCAGTTGAGTAGTTACCCCATACCGACATTTTGTTCAGTTCGCGCAGTAACTCTTCTTGAGATTGCACAAGCGCTTGCTTTTCGTTTACCAGTTGTTCGAACTGAGCTATCAGTTCTCCACCCTGGCTGCCTGAAGTTGCCTCAAGAGGTGTTGCACCTTCAGGCAGATTCTGCTCCACACGGGCGATTGTGGCAGTCAGACGGTCGGCCATCTGCTGCTTGAGCATAAGTTGCTCGTCGGATGTTATACCTTCGGTTTTCTCTGACACATGCACAACGCCTAAATCGCGCAAACGCCTAAGAAACTCCTCGTATTCACGATGAAAAACAAGGAAGGTATATTTTTTCATTTGTGTTATCATCGAGTATATATGCTATTTCAAATTTCAGATTTCAATTCTCAATTTTAAGGGCATCTTCACGTTCTCGCTTACCTTTCACTATTTTCTGACTCGATTTCGACAAGTTCTCTTCATCTTCCATAAATCTTTTAATCTTACGAATGGCATCTTCGTAACCCGGAATCTGCACTTTCTCGAAAAGGTTTACTTTCTGAGTACTTTTTTTGCGAGCGTAGTCGAGCAAACTGAGCTTATGGCGACTGAATTCCTGCTCTATACCTATTTGTGCCAATTCCTTAAGTTGTACGAAACCATCAGCATACCATTTCGGAGAAGAAAACAGGCTGAAAGGTTTTTCAACAAACACCACTTCGTCGAGCACAGGCACTCTGACACCTGCAATCTTACGCACGCTCATGCGCACGTCTTCCACACGTAACAACGAGGTATCAAACTCACCCCACAACGAAAGCATCTGGTCGTAAGATGTGATAGCCTTTTCCATGCGTTCGTCAAGAATAGCAACCTCATCTTTTGCCTTTTTCACTTCCATACGCAAAGCCGACTCCTTATTCTTAAGAGTAGGCAAAGCACGAACACGCATCTTCAGGTTTTTCTCAAGCGACTGAAGAGAAGTTTTATTATATTGGAAAGTAATTGCCATGTTTTTTAATGATATTTACTATTTGCCGCTACAAAGGTAATATTATTTTTGTTAACATGCAACAATATTCAAAAATTCCATTGTTATTCAGACCTTAGAGCATTGATTATTACAGCACAAGAGGCAGCCTACGACCGCCTCTTGTGAGAATAGCTGGAATGTAATTTCATTATCGTCTTCCACCACGCGATGTTCCTCCTCCGGAAGAACGAGTTGACGACCCGCCTCCCGAATAACCTCCTGAACTCGATCCTGACGAGCGATAACCGCCTGAACTTGAACCTGAGGAGCGATAACCGCCTGAACTCGAACCCGACGAGCGATAACCAGAACTATACGAAGAACTACTGCGTGCCGGAGTCGAGGTCGAACGAGTTGCCGATGAACGTGTTGCTGAACTTGTTGACGAACTCGAGCGTGTGGCAGTACTTGTAGTAGAACGCGTAGCAGGAGCAGATGTTGAACGCGTTACCGTAGCCGACGACGACGAACGCGAAACCGAACTTACTGCCGACGAGCGGGAAGATGTGGCAGAAGTAGCACGCGAAGTAGGAGTTGACGTCGAACGGGTTGCGGTTCCTGTAGTCGAACGGGTTATAGTAGCCGATGTTGCCGACGAACGCGTTGTAGGACTTGCTGTTGCCGAACGTGAAGTTGATGTTGCACCTGCCGATCGGGCAGCCGTGCCTGCCGTTCGAGTAGTAGAACTAACCATAGAAGACGAACGTGTGGCAGCAGTTGAACCTGCAGAACGGGTCGCTACTCCAGTATTCGAACGAGTAGCAGCGGTTGCGCCTGCAGAACGTGCAGCACTACCGGCCGAACGAGTGGCCGAACCGGCTACCGTTCCGGTGCGACGAACATTAGAACTCTCGAAGGTACGGTTGGTACTTGCCGCAGCTCGTGTGGCCGCCTGACCGCGACCGGTAGGACGCAAATCACGAGCGTTACTTACTCCACGACCGGTATTACGGTTAGCGAAACTCGTATTAGGGTGCATCACAGCGTAATCGTGACGGGCATGCGGACGCGGCTGAGTGGCAAAATGCGGATAGAGGACATGCGGATGACGATAACTACAGTAGGGATGATAGTGATGGAAGGCATATATGTGATGCCAATAGTCGTGTATCACCCAGCAATCGTAAGCCCACCACCAAGTCGGATAGTATCCCCAATAATAAGGTGAGTACCAGCAAGTCCAGCGCGGTCCCCAGAACCAATCAAAAATAATAGGTGTGGTGATATACACCGGCTCGATGATGTAATTGCTACCATACACATACTCATCGCCGACTATCTGTACTGTTACCTGATTATTCTCGTCGCGCTCAACATATATCGATGCTACATCCTGAAAAATATCTTTTGCAAGCACAGCCTGTAGCAGAACAACATGCACATTGTCGTTGGTCGATTCCACTACCCTCAGATAGTCAACCACACCATCGCCGTTGAGGTCGAGATTCGATATTCTTCCCTCTGGATCGTTAATCTGCTTCTCAAATTCTTCCAAATTAGCCGCTTCGCCAAATACAGTTGCTACAGCCTTCAAATCAAGATTAGCAGAAATATCAGCATCTGTAGCAGTTACCGTGATTGTCTCATCGGCACGAACCGCTACCGACAGCGAGATAAATAATAACCCCGCAAACAAAAAAGTGAGACGTGTTTTCATAACTGTAAAATTTAAGAATGAATACTAAAAGAGTAGAACACCTATTTCATATAAAAAATTGTTGTTCGTACTCACTCTACAAACAACAATTACTATGCCAAAACTTATTGCAATACGCTGCAAAAAATCAAACAAGGTGCAGATTGTGGTGCATTTTCAGTTTTTTTGTTCTCATATAGCGCTCGTTATATGGGTTTGGTTCAATCTCTATCGGTACATTCTCCACAATCTCAATTCCATAACTCTCAAGACCGATACGTTTTATCGGGTTATTGGTGAGCAAACGCAACTTCCTTGCTCCAAGACTGCGCAATATCTGTGCTCCTACTCCGTAGTCGCGTTCATCCGGGTCGAAACCTAAATGCACATTAGCTTCCACAGTGTCGAGTCCCTGCTCTTGTAGCTTATATGCCCGAATCTTATTCATCAGTCCGATACCTCGCCCCTCTTGGTTCATATACACTATTATACCTTTCCCTTCTTGCTCCACCAATTGCATCGCCTTATGCAGTTGGTCGCCACACTCGCAACGCATAGAACCGAAAATATCACCCGTCATGCACGACGAGTGAACACGGCACAACACCGGTTCGTTCTCATCCCAACTACCCTTAACTAATGCTATATGTTCCAATCTGTTAGAGAGTTGACGAAAAGGAGTAAGCATAAAGTTACCATATTGAGTAGGGAGATGCACCGTTTCGCCTCGTTCAATAAGCGACTCCGAACGGAGGCGATAGGCTATCAGGTCTTTTATGGAAATAAGTTTGAAATCAAACTGTTGTGCCACTTTCTCCAGCTGTGGGAGTCGTGCCATTGTACCATCTTCGTTCATTATCTCTATGAGTGCAGCAGCAGGAGTGAGTCCGGCAAGCCTGGCCAAGTCGATGGCAGCCTCGGTGTGTCCGGCACGGCGCAGTACGCCACGCGACCGTGCATACAGCGGGTTGATATGTCCTGGACGGCCAAAATCGCTCGCCTTCGATGCCGGATTGGCAAGCGCACGGATAGTGGCGGCACGGTCGTGAGCCGACACGCCGGTAGTACAACCATCAAGCAAATCGACGGTAACGGTAAACGGAGTACCAAGCATAGAGGTGTTGTTGCTCACCTGATGCTCAAGTTCGAGTTCTGCGCAACGTTCCTCGGGCAGAGGCACACATAACACACCGCGACCGTATTTTAACATAAAATTAACTTTTTCGGGAGTTATTTTCTCTGCTGCAATTATAAAATCGCCTTCGTTCTCGCGTTCTTCATCGTCAACTACTATTACAAACTTACCTTCACGAAAATCGACGATTGCTTCTTCTATCGTATTCATAATTATTGTGTTATTTGTTGTTTTCTTTTTTCATCCACTATTTTTCTTACTGCTTTTGCGGCTTTTATCGAATAGTTTTTAACTTTCTCAATCTGCTTGAGCCATGCCTCGGGATTAAGCAGAGCCGAATCGGTTGCGGCCTTGTAGGTGAGAAACACGCCTATAGGCAACAACACTGCCGACGATAACCACATGCCCGCCCATGCCGGCCACAACGCTTCGTGAGCCATCTTAAAACCGGTATTGTCGATAATATAATAAATGATAAACATAACCACCGAAATAACCACAGGCGCTCCAAGTCCTCCTTTTCGTATTATAGCGCCAAGTGGAGCACCTATGAAAAAGAATATCAGGCAGGCAAATGCAAGGGTGAATTTGCGGTGCAGCTCAATGGCATGTTTGCGTATATAACGCTGTGAGTCGTCAAGCAACAAAGCATTATACTCCACTTGGTCGCATTGTGCTTTGGCTTTATCTACAGCATTTTTTAGAGAGCGTATCTGCTGCTGTTCGTTCATAGAAAGGAATAGCGAATCAATATCATGCGGCAACGCAGCCTCTGCCGAATTGACCACCGCCGAATCCTTCAACTGGCGATCGCGAACCCTCTCACGTCCGAAATATTTATTGCGGATAAGTTCCATACTTTGGTCGTGCGAGCGGGCATGAGCTATCACTTTCACCGAATCGATAGAATGTATCAGCTCTGCTGCATTTTTCGACACATGCTGGTCGCGAAGCACTGATTCGTCGTAACGGTTGAACTCGGTATCAAAATCGATAAGAATATTCTTATGAGTGAATGTTTCACGCCGGTAAGGAATGGTTTTTTGAGTATTTTTCTGACCGCTGTTCTGCTTCAGATTCTCAAACGATTCGCCATAGAACAGACTCAATTGCAAATATTTATTATCCGAAGTAAAATAGATCTTCCCCGAGTCGGCAAGCATAACGGTTGAGTTCTTAAAGCCTTCTGTGAGGTCGTAGATAACAAGGTCGTAGAGCATGCCGGTCTTGTTGTTTTTGTTACCTACATAGATATTATAACCGCCTATTCCATCGTAGAACTCGCCTACTGGGATTTCCAGTTCAGGCGACTTCTGACGCAACGAGAAAATAAGAGTCCATAGTTTCACTTGCGAGCGAGGCAACACATTATTCGAGAAGAAGAACGCTCCCAGCGATATGAAACAGATTGTTATAACGAGCGGCTGTATGATTCTAAATAACGATATACCAGCTGCTTTCATGGCAGTCAATTCGAATTTCTCACCTAAGTTGCCAAACGAAATAAGCGATGCAAGCAATATGGCAAGAGGCAGTGCCAAAGGTACCATCGATACGGCTGCATATATAAAAAACTCGGCAAGCACCGACAGTTCTACGCCCTTGCCTACCAAATCTTTAACATGCATCCAAAGGAATTGCATGAGAAGGATAAAAACGCAAATAAAAAAAGTTAGAATTAGCAACCCCAGAAAGTTCCGGAGCATATACATATCTATGCGTTTTATTATCCTCATTATCTGTTATTACTGCGTCGCAGACCACCTAACATTATCAATCTCATTACCCTTGTAAATCGTCAGGAAGAAAGGTTAGCGGCATAAGTTGGTCAACCGAATCGACTACATACGTGCATTTCTTGCCATAAAGGAGCACCTTCATTGGTTTGCCGCCGCGGTTCTCCGACTCAAGCATCACTTGCCTGCATGCACCACAAGGTGCCGTAGGCATCTCGGTATAATCACCATTGGTATAAGCTGCTATAGCAAGTGCTTCCACGCTCTCATCGGGATACATAGCCCCTACAGCAAACAGCGTCGTGCGTTCGGCACACAACCCCGATGGATAAGCTGCATTCTCCTGATTAGAACCGCCTTGTATCCTTCCGCTCGACAAGCGGGCTGCAGCACCTACTTTAAAATTAGAGTATGGACTATACGATCGGAAAACCATCTTTTTAGCCTCATCCACCAACTCGCGCAAGTCGGCAGGCAACTCATCGTATTCGTAAACACGAATATTAGACGTAATCTTTAAGTCTTTCATAGAATTTACAATTTGGGTTAAAAGTGTGCAAAGTTAATAATTTTATTTGTAAACGGCAATTACCATGCCAAAAAAGTTGCTTAGCGCTCATATCACACATTCGATGGCATAGAATTTGCATGTAAGATTTGAAGGCTGATGCCTAAGCAAAATGCCGGAATTATTGTTATCGGTATAGTTCACTTTCAACATAAACATCTGTTAACGACGAAACAATCTTAAAGATGAAACGACAAATAATATTACTTTCTCTGCTTAGTCTTGTGCTCTGCTTGCCTGTCATGGCACAAAAAGAGAGCTTCGATGTCAGACACGGCAACAAAGAATATCGCAAAGAAAATTACTCTGCGGCAGAAACCGACTACCGGAAAGGGTTAAATAAAAACGAGGATAGTTATTCTGCTCGTTACAATTTGGGTAACTCGCTATTCAAACAAGAGAAATACAAAGACGCTCTGTCGGAATACATCAAAGCCGACTCTATTCTAACCAATTCAAAAGATTACAAGCGTAAACCTGAGAAATACGCTCAACGTAAGGCAGAGGTTGCACACAACGTGGGCAACTCGCTTTATGCCATGGGCGACTATGGCAATGCTGCTGAGGCATATAAGGAGTCGCTACGCAACAACCCAAAAGACGACGAGACACGCTATAACCTCGTCAAGTCGCTGCAGATGCTCCAAATGCAGCAGCAACAGCA
>JAFSTG010000030.1 GCA_017450605.1 Paludibacteraceae bacterium
AATAGCCGTGGAATACCTTATAGGTGTCGCCTGTTGCGGTGTGATAGCGGTAGGCATTATTGTCGCTACTGCCCGCATCCCCCTTGGTGTTATATACATACTCGTAGTAGAATGCCGGTTGGGCCTGCCCCGTAGGTGTATAAACCGTACCAGCCACTCCGGGATTGCTGACATCTTTGAAGCCCGGAACACCTACCACATGCCAACCGGTGTCGAACTGCTCGCGTCCGCTAATCGTACATACATAGTCAGGAAGGTCGGTTGCACTATGGTCGATATTCTTCAGCGTGTACCCATTGTTGGGGGTGGGGAAGTATAGGTATTTCGACGAGCGCGTTACATCGTCGATTTTTATCTCGTTGAAGTCGCTGTAATGCAGGTCGATAGCCAGTGCATATCCTTCGCCTGCCTTAAGTGTACCATTTTGTGGAAGCAACTCCCAATATGTGCCCGAGTCGATAAACAAACCCTTTTGTGCACGCTCATCGCCGCGATAGCGGAATATGCCCCACATATAGCCGTAACTGCCCTGCAGACCGAAGATGTCCTCGATGTTGCAATCGTAAGGCAGCGAAATCCAATAGTAGAGATTCGTCTCTTTGTCACCCTCTGTCGCATTGGAGGTTATTTTGCTTACGCCTTTGCGTACCTTTTGATACTCGCCCGATGCATTGTCGCGCTGAATCTCGAGTGCCATATAGAGACGTTTCAGACCGGTAAGTTTACTGCTGCCGGTGATGTTAATTTGTGGAGTGCTTCCTGCTTCTACACGGTTGAGAATCATATTGCCGGCAATCTCTTTGTCTGCAGTGATGTTTTCTCTCTTATCAGCGTTTATTTCGCCGGGTAACCAACCCGTAACGATGGTGTTGGTCTTGAAGTCGTAGATTATGCGGATGATATAATTTCCTTCAGTGGTTGAAGCACCTAATGCCTCAAGTGGCGTTTCTTTCTTCACAAGGTCTTGTGGTAAACCCTCCGGCAGACGAGCCTGCACACCTATAGTAACGTTGTTGGTACCGTCGGCATGTGCATATACATCTGCCTGATAGCGCCAGTCGCTCAGGTCTTCGAACTTAGCCTGATAAGTTGGGTTATTCTCGCGAGTGGCATCACCCTTCTCATACTCATCTTTAGTTTTGTTATATACCCACTTGAACACTTTGTTGCTACCGTCATCACCTGCGGCGTCGGCTCCGTAGGTTGACAAGAATACGTAACTCGTGTTGGTTGATTCGCCGAGTACGGCATAATCGAAATAGCCGCTGCGGGTGTCGTAGGAATAACGCACATTACGCTGTGTAACCTTGCCATCTGCATCGGCAAGCCTACCTCTGTCTTTAAGATGACGCGATAAACAACGGTTGATGCGGTTTCCTATCTCGGCGTCGATATTCACCGACCTGCCATCGCCACTGTATCTTACCCAGTAGTTGTTATAGGTGGAGTTAACATCGTCGAAATGGATAAACTTATTATCGTTGTTGATGTAGTTCTCCCAGCCACCGGCTGCCATGTCGGTACGGATAAACAATGCACCGTTGTATGCTTTCATGTATGTTTCACTGCCAGTACCGATACTATTAAGATACCCTGTCGAACTATTGAAAATAGCATAATAGATACCGCCTGTTGCAGGTTTGCGGGCGGCAGATATCTCTGAACCTGTCTGTTTCCAAATGCCATTCTCTAATTTCTCTACTGTCAGTTGCGAACTCGGTCCGGCAAAGAACGACAAACTGTCACCGTTGTTTTGCACTGCATTCGAGTAGTAGGTGAAAGCATCGTTAACCGATTTTACGCGGTAGTAAGTGTTGCTGCAACTCTCTGTCGAGTATGCCCAGTTGTCGTAATTGCGAAAACGTTCGCCCGACAGTGTGATGCATGTGTTTCCGGTTATTGCTATCGCCTCTGTGCGGTTGACGGTCGAACTTGAATTGTCGTTAAGTCGCAGATGAGTATAAACGGGATATTTGAATGTATAAATATAGGTGTAGTCTGCCACCTCGGTGCAGCAGTCCTCGCGTGGCTGACCCGGATATGTCGAGTTAGCCGAGGCAGGCACCTTGTCGAGATTATCTTCACGGTAAGCGTACAAACCGGTGAACCAAGCCTTATCTCCTGAACGTGCATTTTCTTCTATTATAATGGTAACCTGATATGGCTGATAGATAGCATTCTGTACTGTCTCTGAGGTAAACACTGTTCCACCATAAGTCATCTTTACATACCACTGATAGAATCCCGCAACGAAATTCGCTCCGGCTGTTCCTATAGTATAAGGGTTATCTTTGGTGAGTGTCGCGTTGTAATAATCGTAAGAGCCTACTTTTACCCAAGCAGAACCGTTCCAGCGCTTCATAAAGACTTGAAATTGAGGTACTGCAACCGACGACAAGCCGGTTCCGGTGGTCTCAAAGGTCGCTTTAAAACTATTCCCTTTGGCTACCTCAGCG
>JAFSTG010000031.1 GCA_017450605.1 Paludibacteraceae bacterium
ACCTTCCTGACTATGTATGTACGATTAGCGGACGCGAGCAGTTCGACACCGGTTGGCATGTGGTAGGTGTTCCGGGCTTTAAGGACGTCAGCAATCCGGGAGTGGCAGGTACGGTTTATACACCTACAGGGCAGGCCCAACCGGCATTCTACTACGAGTATGTATATAACACCAAGGGTGATGCGGGCAGTAGCGACAATAATGCCTACCGCTATCACACCGCAACAGGCGACACCTATAAGGTATTTCACGGCTATTGCGTTCAGTACAACGGGATTATTAACTGGGGAACCATTGCCGATAAAGAGAAAAATTCTATCCGGCGCCGAACCCCTAAAGATGACTTGCCTTTCGATGTTGCAACATTGGAGTTGGTTCTCAGTAGTCGCGACATTGAAGACGACAACACCTTTGTGCGTCTGCAGAGCGAGGGCGCCACTGCTGAGTTCGACATGAACCTTGATCTGACAAAGATAATAACCCGCAAACTGCCGAATATCTACTCGCTGTGTGCTGAACAGGAGTTGGCAGGCAACTGTCTGACGGCAGAATCACAGACTATCGACCTTGGACTTAATATCCCCGTAGCAGATGAATATACTATTTCGCTTCGCGATATGACGCTGCCTGCCGGATTGCAAGCCACACTTATCGACAACGAGACACGACTGGAGACCGACCTAAGTCACGATTCATACATAGTAGAACTGCAGGAAGGCGAATATAAAGGTCGCTTGCAACTACGTCTGGTAGTTAAGAAAACTGACCTTGGCACCAACACCGAACATACCGCCAACGGTAATGTTAATGTTACTATTGTAGAAGGTAACCTGCTACTTAGCGGACTCACTGCCGAAGGTGCCGACCTGAGTGTGTTCAACCCCGCAGGCCGACTTGTTTACGAAGGACATGCACAACGAGGCGAGACCGTTGCTCTGCCCGCAGTTGAAGGCGTGTACCTTGTAAAAATAGGCAACGAAGTGATAAAAGTAGTAAAGTAAAAAAGAAATAATTATGCTTTTTGATAAACCGTTTAATCTCGACCGGACAGTGAGGCTGTGTATTACCATAGCCATCATCGTATGTTTGTTTCTTCTCACGCGCCAACTAAGCGGAGTGCTTTTGCCGTTTGTAGTGTCGTGGTTTGTATCGTATCTTATTCACCCGATAGTGAATTTCTTCCAATACAAGGTGCGTCTTAAGAACAGAGCCTTGTCGGTGTTTGTTACCCTTGTGCTCATCATCGGACTGATTGCCCTGCTTATTTTCCTACTCATAGGACCTATAAAGACACAAGTTAGTAAAACCACCACACTAATAAGCGAATATGTGAGCGGCATCAATGCCGACACTTTCCTACCGGTGGCATGGCAAGAACCGATACGCGAATGGCTTAGCAATTTAGACCTTCAGGCGTACTTGACAGGCGAGAATATAAGCAAACTAATCAACAAGATAGCACCTTACGTAGGAGGTATAGTAGGAGGCTCTATAAGTGCGGTATCGTCGCTCTTCGTGGTGTTTGTTTGTCTGCTATATATAATATTTATCCTTATCGACTACGATAAGATATCGCAAGGCATGCGCGATATTGTGCCACCTAAATACAGGTCGATATTGCTCGGCATATTCGACGATTTGGAGCAAGGTATGAACAAGTATTTCCGCGGTCAAGCCACTATAGCCATGACGGTGGGCATACTCTTCGCCGTTGGTTTCAGCATCATGGGGTTACCATTAGGAATAATAGTAGGTTTGTTTATCGGCCTTTTGAACATGGTGCCTTACTTGCAGGCTCTCGGTATTCCTGTATGTATGCTGCTTGGCTTGTTGCAGTCGGCCGACACGGGTACAAGCTATTGGATAATACTTGTTGAGATAGCCGTGGTGTTTATTGTCGTACAAAGCATACAAGACCTTGTGCTCAATCCTTTTATAATGGGGAATGTGATAGGCATGAAACCTGCCGTTATGCTCCTTGCCCTGAGTGTATGGGGCAGTCTGCTCGGTGTCGCCGGCATGATAATAGCGCTACCGCTAACCACAGTGATGATTTCGTACTACAAACGATATGTTTTAGGGGAAGGTGCTACACTACCCTAATGCTATGGCTTCACGCATAAAGGTTATGTATTCGGCAGGGATAAGACCTGCTGGAATACGTGTAGCATCGGCATCAAAGAGTCGGAGTTGCTCGCCGGTATCAGCCACAGCTTTTCTAAAATAGCCGAGCGACTCTGTGAAGTTGCCCAAGGCAAGAAGCAACCATGCCACTTTAAGCGTATCTTCTTTTGTCGATTTGTCGCTATCTGTTACTGGAGAAGCATAACTTAAAGCCTGCTGGAACTTTCCCGCCAACATAAGATTTAGAGACAGACGGCGCATAACCTCCAAGTCGTCTTCTTTTTCGAATAGCAACTCAAAATATATCTGCTGGGCTTCCACTGCTTTGCCTGTTTGCTCCAGCGAGTGGGCACGCGCCAAAAGGTACGAGCGTTTTGTCCCGTTTCGTTCTATAAGACGGTCAAGCAGAGCAATTGCTTTGTCGTGCTCGGATAAATGTTGCAGGCAATGTACCATCCGCCATTGGGTCCAGTTGTCGTCGAGCTCGATGATATCGGCACGTTCGTAGGCTTGAAGGGCATCGTCGAAACGTTGCAGACGCTCGAAGGCGAACCCTATGCGCTGATAGGTTACAGCCGAGGGTTCAATTTCTATCAGTCGCTCATATAAATCGATGGCCTGCTGATAACGCGAAGTAGTGGCATAGATATCTGCCAAGCGTTCTATGTAGTCAGCATCAGGTTGCAATAATACAAGCAGCCGGCTTCGGCAAATGCCGTCGGTAACCTCGCGAAGGTCGTCGGGCACATTCCATGGGTTAAGTCGGAAGAAACGATAGAGGTCTCGCACGGCATACTGCACATTCCGCTCGGCAGACGGAAGTGAAGCTGCATCAGAAGCATTTTCTGCTATCATTTCCCATTGCTCGTCAGTAACATTAGCAAACGACTGCATCTGCTGATAAAACACGCAGATAGCGTATTTGTCGGAATCGCAGAGATTATTCTGCTCCAACATAGAAAGTATCTTATGTCCAACTTGAGTATCCGCCGGAAAATCGAGATATTTATTTTCGGTTGTAAACGATATGAACCAGTTTATCTCATGTTGAGTAAAGAACTTAACCTGCCGTGCAGAACGCAGATGTCCGAAACTGAGATCAACTCCGCTGCTCGACATTTCGGATATTGCGCCCATACTGTTGTATATACGGTCGGATAACTGCCGGAGCCACTCGGGTTGGTCGTCGCTATCGTCAATAATGATAAGCGGCGACTCAGGTTTTATATTTTGCGTATTGATAGCGTCGAACACACTATTCTGCATAGCCTGAATGATATCGTTAGCCTCGTCGGTGCGCAGTGTAAATGCTATTTGCCATAGTGCACTGAGGCACATCTTGCGCAAATCTTCATCGCCAAACAGAAAAAGTAAGGCTTTTTTAAGAACGGGGAATATGTCAAGCCGGTCTTCGTATTTCAGACAGAGAGCCATTATCGCCGTTATCACTTTGGCACAAAGCTTTTGTTTGTCGGTTGCCTGAGCAAGCGTGATAAGCATCAGGAGACGTTCTTCAGAGAAACGCCGGAAGAGCGAGAGCATCACGCCGGCTGCAGCCGCCTCTGCCACAACGATGTCGGCATGTTGTGTAAGTTCTTCGAAACGCCGCTGATAGACGGGCGACACGTCGGGTGTCAGCCAAAAATAGTAAAGTATGCTTTCGGGGTCGCTCTCGTCGGTATGAAGGGTGAGGAGGTTGTTTTTCACCTGGCGTAGCAATGCAAACTCACGTCGGGAATTAGTGAGGATACGCATCCGTTCGTAAACCTCATCGACGAGCAGGTAAGCTCGAGCCTTAAGGCTGCGCACCACTTCAGCGCGGGATGGGTCGGGATTGCCGGCCAGAAAGTCGTCAACAAGCCGGCGGTCGTCGGCAAGCAATGCTTCGAATCGGTCGTTGAGATTGCCATCGGCAAGTTTCGAGAGCCACTTGCTTTGTCGGTGCAATGCCTCCGACAGATGTTCTTCCGCAATCAGACGCAGGCTTATATTATAAGCATTCTCAGCCATTACCCTAACCTACTGATTCGTACAAGTTTCTCCTCGTCAAGAATTTTAATTTTCCTACCATCGAGGGCTATTATCTCTTCGTCAACAAAATTCGACAAAGTGCGTATAGCATTTGCCGTTGTCATGTTCGAGAGATTAGCCATGTCCTCGCGCGACATGTACATACTGATAGTTGCACCATCTTCGTCGAGACCATAATTCTGCTTGAGCGACAGTAACGCCTCAGCCAAGCGCCCACGAACATGTTTCTGCGTGAGACTGACAGTGCGACGGTCGGAATTACCTAAGTCGCGAGCCATCATCACCATAAACTGATAGCAAAAACGATTGTTGTTCTCAATAACATGGAGAAAGGCATCTTTCTTTACCATATAAACTACCGAGGCTTCGAAAGCACTAACCGAGGTGTTAGAACTCTCGTTAGCTATCATGGCACGATATGCAAAGAAATCGTACGGCTTTAGCATTCGGATAATCTGAGGTTTGTTGCCTATACCTTCTTTATACACTCGCAACTTACCCTTGGCAAGCATCATCATGTGGGTAGGCACATCACCTTCTTTGTGAACTATCTCGTTCTTACGGAAACTAACGACCGAGCAATTGCTGTCAATATAGGCCTTATCCTCGTCGGTGAGCATTTCCCAAACATCGTTGAGTTCCCACAACTTGGGCTCCTCGCTGGTTTTCTTATTTACCATAATTGTTTGCTGACAAATACGTTTTTTTATTTACCGCTTGCAAAGATACAAATAATATTTTGGATATGCAAAAAGAATTATGTTTTACAACATATCAGTGTTGATAAAAAAAATTTCTAAAACCGCACACTAATTATAACAGCAAGTTAAGTTGTTGAAAAAATCTTGGCGGTACGTTTCCGTATTTTAACATATACTATTTTTTACTACTTTTGCAGCGAAAAACAAAACCCGCACCAATATGGCACAACAGAATCGCTACACCTCGCAATCGCAAGAAAGACGTCAGCGCAAAACTGACTTGTTAAATCATAGTATGGCAGACCGTATTCCGCCGCAGGCTCCCGACCTTGAAGAGTATCTGTTGGGGTGCTTGATGATTGAACCCGATGCCTACCCTGACGCTGCACAGCTGCTAAAAGCCGATAGTTTTTATGTTCCTGCCAATCGTCGAATTTTCGAGGCAGCAAGTCATCTTGCTGCAGCCAATCAGCCTATCGACATCCTCACCATGAGCGAGCAGTTACGACGCGACGGCACCTACGACGAAGTAGGCGGCATGGCAGCACTATCAGCGATGGTGAACAAGGTGGGTTCTACCGACAGTCGGAATTTCGCAGCAAAGGTTGTGGCTGAAAAGAATATGGCACGCGAACTGATTCGAATATCCGACGGTCTGCTTGGTATGGCTTACGACGAAGGTACCGATATGTCCAAACTAATGGAAGATGCCGAAAGTCAGATATTCGCACTCTCACAACAGTCGCAAGCTCGCAAAGTGGCTCATATAGATGATATCATCGATGAAGCATTCAAGCGTATTCATAAGGTTGCAGAACAAGAAGGTACAATATCGGGAGTACCGTCGGGATTTGTTGACTTAGACAAGATAACCGCAGGTTGGCAGAAGTCGGACCTTATTATTATTGCAGCACGTCCGGCTATGGGTAAAACGGCATTTGTGCTATCGATGGCAAAGAACATGGCCGTCGATTTCAAACGTCCGATTGCTATCTTCTCGCTTGAGATGTCGAAAATACAACTTGCCAACCGACTCATTATGAACGTATGCGAGATTGAAGGCGACAAGATTCGTAATGGTAAACTTACACCTGCTGAATGGCGTCAGTTAGACTCGAACATCAACAAGCTGCTTGGTGCTCCTATATATATCGACGACACTCCGCAGTTGTCGATTTTCGAATTGCGTTCGAAAGCAAAGAAACTTGTTATAGAGAATAAGGTAGAGTGTATATTTATCGACTACCTGCAACTTATGAACGCCACGGGAATGAACTTTGGCAGCCGCGAGCAGGAAGTAAGTATCATTTCACGTAATCTTAAAGCCCTTGCCAAAGAACTTGATATTCCTATCATTGCCCTCAGTCAGCTTAACCGTGGTGTAGAGAGCCGTAACGGATTAGAAGGCAAACGTCCGCAACTAAGCGACCTGCGCGAATCAGGAGCGATAGAGCAAGATGCCGACATGGTGTGCTTCATTCACCGACCTGAGTACTACAAGATATACACCGACCAGAAAGGCAACGACCTTCATAACATGGCTCAGATAATAGTAGCAAAACACCGAAATGGTTCGACCGACGATGTAACACTCAGGTTTATTCAAACGTATGCCAAGTTTGCCAACAACGAACTTGTGTCATCGTCGATTTACGATGGGGCGGTACTCGAACCTCAAGGACAGAAAAACACTATCACTATATCGTCGAAAATCAACGACCGACTATTAGACGACGGTGGCGAAGACTCACCATTCTGACACAAATCGGTCGTTACGCCGAAAAGGTATCTTTAAATTTGCACATAAGAAAATAAATAGTTAAATTTGCAGCCGATTGCAGTGATATTTGCAATCGGCTGCAATTGTGCTTACATGAATACACTATTGTAAGGACCAACTCTAAAAAGAAAAAAACAAAGTAAGTAATTCAAATACAAGAAATGAAACATACAGAGATTGTAGAAGTTCTGCGTCTGACCAACTATGGTCAGACTGTTACGGTATGCGGCTGGGTTCGTTCGCGCCGCGGAAACAAAAATGTCAGTTTTATAGCACTCAACGATGGTTCGACTATCAACAACATACAAATAGTGGCAGATGCCGAGAGGTTTACTGACGACGACCTGCGCCTTGTAACCACGGGGGCATGTCTGAGCGCAACCGGACGTTTGGTAGAGTCGATGGGTAAAGGCCAAAGTGTTGAGATTCAGGCCGAGAAAATAACCGTATTTGGTGCGGCCGATCCTCAGACCTATCCTTTGCAAAAGAAGGGACATTCGCTTGAGTATCTGCGCGAGATAGCTCATCTTCGTCCGCGCACCAACACTTTTGGCGCTATTCTTCGTATTCGCCACAACATGGCAATTGCCATTCACACTTATTTCCACGAGCACGGGTATTTCTATTTCCATACCCCTCTTATCACCGCGAGCGACTGCGAGGGTGCAGGTCAGATGTTTCAGGTAACGACAAAGAACCTATATAATCTGAAGAAAGATAAAGACGGACAGATCGACTACTCCGACGACTTCTTCGGTAAGATGACAGCACTTACAGTGAGCGGTCAGCTTGAAGGCGAGTTAGGCGCTATGGCACTTGGTAAGATTTACACTTTCGGACCAACGTTCCGTGCAGAAAACTCAAACACCCCTCGTCATCTTGCCGAGTTTTGGATGATAGAGCCGGAAGTGGCATTCATTCAGAAAGACGAACTGATGGATCTTGAAGAAGACTTCCTCAAATTCTGCGTCAGCTGGGCACTCGAGCATTGCAAAGACGACCTCCGGTTCCTCAACGACATGTTCGACAAGACCCTTATCGAGCGTCTGAAGAGCGTTGTCGATACCGAATTTGTGCGTCTGCCATATACCGAAGGTATCAACATTCTGCATGAAGCAATACGCAACGGACATAAATTTGAATTCCCCTGCAACTGGGGCGACGACCTTGCCTCAGAGCACGAGCGCTATCTTGTGGAGGAGCACTTTGGCAAACCGGTGATAATGACCGACTATCCAAAAGAGATTAAGGCTTTCTACATGAAACTCAACGACGATCAGAAGACCGTTCAAGGCACCGATGTTCTATTCCCTGCCATAGGCGAGATAATAGGAGGTTCGGTTCGTGAAGAGGACTACGACAAACTAATGGCAGAAATCGACCGCCGGCAGATACCTATGAAAGATATGTGGTGGTATCTTGACACCCGTCGGTTCGGTTCGGCTCCGCACGCAGGCTTCGGTCTCGGCTTCGAGCGCCTGATGCTGTTCGTTACGGGAATGCAGAACATTCGCGATGTGATACCCTTCCCCCGCACACCTAAGAACGCCGAGTTTTAGGTGAAACCGGAAAAACCGGAAAAACCGGAAAAACCGGAAACACCGGA
>JAFSTG010000032.1 GCA_017450605.1 Paludibacteraceae bacterium
TAACTTTGCACAAACAAAAATCTACGTGCTTATGCGTCGTCTAATTTTCTCTCAAATACTCGCTCTTGCTCTTTTTGCAGGCTGCACTCATCGGTCTGTTTCTCCCGTAAGTCTCAAGTGGCAGCATCTTGGCAACGACATTGAAAACGGAGTCTGCAAATCGCGTTTCACTTTGTATAATAACTCTGGCGATACACTCTTTGCCGATTGGAAGATATATTTCAATCAGATGTCTGTTGCTCCTTTGGTTGACGATAGTGTGCCGCTCGAAGTCGTTCAGTTGCATGCTTCGTATCACTGCTTGTGCCCTACAGCTTTCTATCAGCCCCTTGCTCCGTACGATAGCGTGAGCACTGTGATTCGTTACCGAGGAAATATTATGCGAAAGTCAATGGCACCGCAGGGACCATTCTTCGTTTTTAAAGCTAATTCAGTTGACTACAATGCGAAACCTCTCAATGTAGATATCGAATATATCTATTCTGCTGATGGTAGCGAGTTTAGACGCAAAGTGCCGGTATTCCCTTATGCCGACGGCGAATATATGTATTCCTATAACGAGCGGATTGACGTCGGGCCATTCTCATCGCCGATGGAAATATTCCCATATCCAAAGTACATACAGTATATCGACGATGTCTCTACTATTAAAGACGATGCCGTGCTTTGCAACGGCGATAATTCGATACCGCCTGAGGGCTACCGGCTCGAAATCATGCCTGATGGCATAACAATAACTTCTTGTGACGATGCCGGACTTTATTATGGACAGTTGACACTTAATCATCTGCGCGAGGTATATGGCAATGAACTGCCGTGTTGCTCGATAGAGGACTTCCCTGATATGCAGCATCGTGGACTGATGCTTGATATAGCCCGCAACTTCACTCCTAAAGACGAGATTCTCCGACTTGTCGATTTATTGTCGCTTTACAAGATGAATGTGTTACATCTTCACCTCACCGACGACGAGGGTTGGAGACTCGAAATACCCGGCCTACCCGAGCTTACCGAGGTAGGTGCCCGCCGTGGCTATACTACCGACGAACATGACTGTCTCATTCCCCTTTATACAGGCGGGTATGATGCCAACGACCTCAGGTCGAGTGCCAACGGTTACCTCACTCGCAACGACTTTATTGAAATACTTCGATATGCTGAGTCGCACCATGTACGTGTTGTTCCCGAAGTCGATATGCCGGGTCATTCGCGTGCTGCGATAAAGGCAATGGAGGCACGATACTATAAGTATATCACCGCCGATTCACTACGCGCCACTGAGTATCTGCTTTCTGATTTCGCTGACACGTCACATTATGTGTCGGCGCAACATTACACTGATAATGTGATGTGTATTGCTTTGCCATCGTGTTTCAATTTCGTGCGTAAGGTTATCGACGAGATAGTGGCTATGTATGCCGAAGCTCAGGCACCTCTCGAAATATTCCATGTGGGTGGCGATGAAGTGCCACGCGGAGCATGGCTCGGTTCTCCCGTCGTGGCTCAGTATGTAGCGGCGCATCGTGCTATGGAAGTAGAGCAAAGTCTAAATATCAATTCCTCAACAGCGGTTGCTGCACAGGCAGTTTCCGCTCATGATGTAGCAAACCTCAAAGATTCGTTTCTCGAGTCGCTAATCGCTATTCTCGACGGATACGGACTGCAGATAGCAGGATGGGAAGAGATAGCATTTCGTGGTGGACATCCTAATCCCCGCTTTGCTGCTCGTAATGCACTTACTTATTGCTGGAATAGTGTGCCGGAATGGCGAGGCGACGAAAAACCTTATACGTTAGCTAATGCCGGTTATCCGGTTATGATTTGTAGTGTTACCAACCTCTATCTTGATATGTGTAACCTCAATCATGAGGACGAACAAGGACTTAATTGGGGAGGGTATGTTGATGAATATCAGGCATTTCTTTGCCGCCCAAACGATGTCTATCGTTCTGTAGAACGAACCTTGCAGGGCAAGCCTCGCGATTTGGAAAAATATGCGCAGTCAGATAAGGTTCGGCTTATTCCCGATTCGGCTCATAATATTCGTGGTATGCAGGCTCAACTCTGGTCGGAAACAATTCGCAACTCGAAGCAGTTGGAGCGATATCTGTTCCCACGACTCTTAGGTGTGGCACAACGTGCGTGGAACAACGACTTTCGACTCGAAGAAAAGGAGTATGAACTTTCAGTCTATAATAATATTATATGGCAACAAGAGTTACCGCACCTACACCGTAAAGGTATTGCCTTCCATGTCGTTCAACCCGGTATTCATCGGTGTATAGGCGAGACGGCTGATACCGTAATTATGAACTCTGTTATAGCAAATGCCGAAATCCGATATACTCTCGACGGCTCTGAGCCTAATGCAGGTTCTACTCTCTACAAGTACCCGTTTGTAACCGATGCTCCGCTAATCAATGCTGCAGTCTTTCATCTCGGAGAAAAAAGCAACACCACTCACAGCGTGAGAAAATAGGTGCAGGTATCAAGTAGCAGGAGTTTCATTGGCATGGTTTCCCATTCAGTCAGCTGGCGGAGTGAGAGGTAGGGGAGGGGCTTCCCCCTTTCACTTTTTTCCCATTACTTTCCATTTTCTCCTTTCCAATTTCCAAACTCTTCCAATGTGCTCAGTGCTTGACCAACCGATTTGATGTTTTCTATTACTGCGTAGTGTTTGCCTTCTTGTTCCTTCAGTCTGCAACTCCGCGGATGGAAACTGATATAACTGATTATGTTTCCAAAAGTATCAGACATGAAATATGGTGATTGGTCGTTTTGGGGGAAATAAAGTAACATTCGTCCGGCCTTTAAGAATATCTTCTCTATTCCTAATCGGATACATTTCCATCGGAGTCTTACCACAAGTAATAATTCTTCGGCTGCCGGAGGCATGGTGCCAAAGCGGTCGATGAGCCGTTTGGTGTATTCCCTTAGTTCGTCTTCGTTGCGTAGCGAGTCGAGTTCGCGATAGAGAGTGATTCGCTCCGATACATTTTCCACATAGTCGCTCGGGAAACATATCTCAAGATCGGTCTCAAGTTGCGAGTCGGTAACCCAATTGTCGTTCTCAGTAACATGCTTTTCTTCTTCATTTTCAGTGGGCGACATACCTTCTTCTTCTCGTAGCTCGAGCATCGCTTCACTCAAGATACGTTGATATGTCTCGTAGCCTAATTCGGCAATGAATCCCGACTGTTCAGCTCCAAGCATATTTCCTGCTCCTCGAATATCAAGGTCTTGCATTGCTATTTGAAAACCGCTACCCAATTCAGCAAACGTCTCAATGGCTTGCAATCGACGTCGTGCATCAGGCGTTATCAGTTCGCTGGCAGGTGCCACAAGGTAACAATAAGCCTTCCTATTGCTTCTGCCTACACGTCCACGAAGTTGATGCAAATCGCTCAGCCCGAAATGGTTGGCAGAATTGATAATGATTGTATTGACATTAGGGATATCAACACCAGATTCTATTATCGATGTGGATATAAGAATGTCGTAGTCGTAGTTGATAAAGTCGGTTAGTATCTGTTCCGTAAGGTCGGTTGGCATTTGTCCGTGTGCCACGGCTATGCGTGCCTCGGGACATAGACGGCGAATACGTTGCTCTATTTTCGGAAGAGTGGATATCAGATTATTCACAACAAACACCTGCCCGTTGCGGTTTAATTCGAGACGCAGAGCCTCGGCTATTATATCCTCGTCGTCGGGTGTGATAACCTCTGTCTGTACCGGATAACGGTTGGGTGGTGGAGTATTGATGATACTAAGGTCGCGTGCTCCGAGAAGCGAGAATTGCAGAGTTCGCGGTATGGGAGTGGCAGTTAAAGTGAGGGTATCTACGTTAACTCGCATCTGGCGCAGACGCTCTTTTACAGCAACTCCGAATTTCTGCTCCTCGTCAATGATAAGCAGTCCTAAGTCTTTAAACTGAACACTCTTGCCTACTAACTTATGTGTACCTATTATGATATCTATTTTCCCTTCTTTAAGGTCGGATAGTATCTGTTGAACATCTTTTGCTGATTTGGCTCTCGATAGATATTCAATTCTTACAGGAAACTGGCTGAATCGTTCTTTAAAGGTGTTGTAGTGCTGAAGCGCTAAAACTGTAGTAGGCACTAACACTGCTACTTGCTTGCCATCGGTGGCAGCCTTGAAAGCAGCGCGCATGGCTACCTCTGTCTTGCCGAATCCTACATCGCCGCATATCAGGCGGTCCATAGGTGCCGGCGATTCCATGTCGTGCTTAACATCAACGGTCGCTTTCTGCTGGTCAGGTGTATCTTCATAAAGAAACGATGCCTCCAGTTCGTGCTGCATATATGAGTCGGGCGAAAACTGAAAACCTGCTTGCTGGCGACGGGTCGCATATAGTTTTATAAGGTCGCGAGCAATATCTTTAACCTTCTGCTTGGTGCGCTCTTTCAGACGCTCCCAGCTGCCGGAGCCGAGTTTGGATATATGCGGTTCAACTCCTTCTTTGCCCTTATATTTGCTTATGCGGTGAAGATTATGAATCGATACAAATAGCGAATCCTGATTGCGATATATGAGTTTTATTACCTCTTGAGGCTTACCGTTGATGGTAGTATGAATCAGTCCTCCGAATTTCCCTATACCATGGTCAACATGCACCACATAGTCGCCCACCTGTAGCTGGTTCAGTTCTTTGAGTGTGATTAGTGCTTTCGAACGCCGAACTTGTGCCACTGCTTGCTGAGCCTTATGGTAACGTTCGAATATCTGATGGTCAGTAAGAAATAGCAGTTGGCGGTCGTTGTCGATAAAACCTGAGTGAAGCGTATATCTCACCGGCTCAAAGCTATGAGGCATACCTTTTGAGTTGAGGATTGCTTCAATGCGGTCGATTTGCTTGTTGTAGTCCGACGATATATATATCTTGTACCCTTTGTCAATATATTCGTGCAATGAATCACATAATAGGTCGAAGTTCTTATGAAACACTGGTTGAGGCAGGGTGGAGTAACTGAAGGCAACCGAACTGCCAAAAAACGATTTCTGTGCTAATTCAACTGTAGTATAGTCGGTTAGTAAATTACCAAGAGTAGTGGTCAATAGTGTGTCGGCAAGTGAATAGCGAAGAAGGGATATGTCATCTATCACAACTAAGGTATCGTTGGGTAGATAATCGCTAAGCGAAGTGGTCTCGCTGTTGTCGCCGTTTAGTTCCGGAACGATAATGGCTTTGTGGGTGCGCTGCTTTGATAGTTGTGTTTCAATATCAAACAAACGAATAGTATCTATCTCGTCTCCGAAGAAATCAAGACGATAAGGATATTCCGAGTTGAAAGAGAAAATATCGAATATACCGCCTCTTATGGCATACTGCCCGGGCTCATATACGAAATCGACTCTTGTGAAACCTTGATGAGCAAGTCTTTCAGATAACTGCTCAATGCTGATTTGTTCGCCTTGGTTTAGTGTTATGGTTTGCTCTGTAAGTTCGGCTTGACGAACAATAGGCTCTTTGAGCGCTTCTGGAAAAGTAACTACAATACAATTCTTGTTTTCGCTCAGCGTGGTTAACACTTGCGTGCGCTCAATGGCGTAGGCTTCGTCTATCGTTTTCTGGCGGCGACGTTGTGAAGCGGGGAACAGATACACAAGTTTCGATGCATTAACCACTTGTTGCTTAGCGTCGTTTTTGCTCCGTTTTGTTGTATCTGATTCTTCAGTAAGATAACTGCAGTCGATAATTCGACTTAAGTCGGATGTTATATATTCGGCTTCGTCTTGTGAACTTAGCACTACAAGCATTGTGCGGTTGCATTTGTTCTGTATGCGGGCAAGACATAGTGCTCTTGCCGAGCCTGCCAGACCTTTTACAAGCAGATGAGTAGGTTTATGCTTGTTTTTTGTTATTGCCGACAATAACAATTCGTCATTTGTGCTTGTACTTAATATGTCGGTAAAATCTGATAGTAGCAATTTGTAACTTAATTTTGAATTCTAAAATCGAAATTTATAAATTTGAAATATGAAATTTGAAATTTACAGATACGCATTGTGTCGTCGCTCTTCGCCTATGGTGGAAGTCAGACCATGTCCGGGATATATCTCTATGTCATCGTCGAGCGTGAGTAGCCGGTTGTGAATTGAAGTAATCAGTTCCGAATAATTACCGCCAGGCAAATCAGTTCTGCCGATGCTTCCTTCAAAAAGCGTGTCGCCGGTGAAAAGTACAGGCTTGTTATTCTTCCCTTGTTCCCATACTTTAAAGCAGACCCCTCCTTTGGTATGCCCCGGAGTATGTATCACTTCGGCTTGGGCAAAACCTAAATCAATAATTTCGTTGTCGTCGATAGGCAGAAAATTGTCGGGCTCGTCGCCGTTGAATGGCAGACCAAAAAACATAGCCTGAGTACCGATGTGCTTTAGCAGCAATGCATCTGCAGTATGTAGCATTGGTATTACACCCCATTGCTGCTCCACAAACTTCACTCCGAAAACATGGTCTAAGTGTGCGTGAGTAAGCAGGTGGGCTATTATGTTAAGGTGGTTGCTCTCAACGTAATCGTAGAGGCGCCGGCGGTCGTCGTCTGAATAGCAACCGCAGTCGATGATAAATGCCCGATGTTTGCCTTTGCTGTCTTCGGCGCTCTCGCTTATTACGTAGGTGCAGACTCTTATGGGGTTGAAAAAGAAGGTTTTGATTGTCATAATATGTTCTCTTATGACGAGGAATTTTTAGATGTGCCCTAAATCACTATAAGGGCAGATAGACGATTTTCTTTGTCTCGAAATATTCCTCTTTGAAGTATGTGCTAATTTTTACTTGCTCTGCCAAGTTATGGAACGGATGTATCTCGGCTTGCAGCTCGCCTCCTTTAAGGCTTATAATCCCGTTAGGAAGTGCGTTAAACTGTTCTATGGCAATGTTTTTTCTAACAACTTTAACCAAATCGGGTAACGGCATTACGGCTCTCGAAACTACAAACTGATAGCGTCCTTTCTCTTCTTCTGCACGCAGACATTTGCATTCCACATTCTCTAAACCTATTTCCTTAGCAATGGCATCTGCCACTTTTATCTTTTTCCCTACCGAGTCGATTAGCGTGAATTGGCACTCGGGAAACATAATGGCAAGCGGTATGCCGGGAAAACCACCACCGGTGCCTAAGTCAAGTATATGTGTGCCTTCCTGAAAACTAAGAAACTTAGCAATTGCAAGCGAATGAAGGATATGATGACAATATAGATTATCGATATCTTTGCGGGATATGACATTTATCTTGCTGTTCCAATCGGCATACAGCGCACCAAGAGCAGCAAACTGCTGCTCTTGGTGGTCGGTTAGGGTAAAATATTTTTTGATAATATCCATCCTGTTACTATTTGCGGCTTTATAAGTTGTGATTTTTTAACACAGCAATCTTGAACTGAAACCTTTTACTATAAGGTTCTTTGTTCTTACTCTGCCATGTTGGTGAATACATTCTGTACGTCTTCGTCTTCTTCGATCCTGTCGATTAGTTTCTGTACCGACTCGCGCTACTCGTCGGTAAGTTCTTTATAATCGTTAGGAATACGAACGAATTCGCAACTCTGTATTTCAAATCCGTTGTCTTCGAGATATTTCTGTATTTGTGAATACTGAGCAAAGTCGCCATAGATGATAATGTTGTCGTCTTCATCGTTTCCGAGTTCTTCTACTCCGAAATCAATAAGTTCGAGCTCGAGTTCGTCGAGGTCAACTCCTTCTTTGGCGCTTACGGTAAACATCGCTTTGCGGTCGAAGAGGAACTGCAGGCAACCCTGTGTCCCAAGCGAACCGCCGTGCTTGGTGAAATACGAACGGATATTAGCAACCGTGCGCATGTTGTTGTCGGTAGCAGTTTCTACAAAGATAGCCACTCCGTGAGGACCATATCCCTCGTAGTTGATTTCTTTGTAACCCTCCGACGACTTATCGGTTGCTTTCTTAATAGCTCTTTCAATATTCTCCTTCGGCATGTTCTCTCGCTTGCACTGCTGAATAAGCATACGCAGACGAGGATTACCATCTGGGTCGGAACCGCCTTCGCGGGCTGCTATCGTTATTTCTTTTCCAAGTTTTGTAAATGTACGCGCCATGTGTCCCCAGCGCTTCAGTTTGGTGGCTTTGCGATATTCAAATGCTCTTCCCATAGTATATGTGTTTTATTATATTATTGATTAATGTTTTTTCTCAGGGAACTTCTAAAAAACTCGGTTTTTAGAAGTTCCCTTGTTGTTTATTCTGCATTTTCCTCAGTAGAGGGAAGTTTATTCTCTTTAGTTATCTCAATTGAATCGGAATCTGCGGTAGGAGTATTGCGGATTGTCTCGTAACTTACCTCTTCGAAAGTAATGACGAACTCTACGCGGCGATTCTGCTTTCTGCCGTCGGCTGTCTTGTTGTCGGCAATAGGTTTGGTAAGTCCGTAACCTTTGGCAGTCAGTTTCTCGGCAGGAACACCCTTGCCTACTAAGTAGTCGCGAACTGAGTTGGCACGACGCTCGGATAGACTCTGGTTGTAGTCTGCTTTACCTACATTATCGGTATGTCCTTGTACTTCAACGAGCCATGTCGGATTGTCGATAAAGGTTTGTGCTATCTGGTCGAGAATCGGGAAGGAAACAGGTTTGATAACTGCCTTGTTTGTCTCGAACTGGATACCTTGCATGGCCTTGGTGAGAAGTTCTCTTACTTCGCGTTTTATTTCGGGGCATCCGCTGTTTGCCTTCGTTCCGGGAATAGTAGGACATACGTCTTTCCAGTCGGGTACACCGTCGCCATCGGTATCTTTCTCGCAACCTTTTTCGTCAATCAGTGTGCGAACAGCGCTTGCTTCTTTCGGAGTATCGGGACACTCGTCTAAGTAGTCGGGTACACCATCACCATCAGAATCTATCGGGCAACCCTCAGCATCAACCTTTACACCCTGAGGTGTGTCAGGGCACTTGTCATCTACGTCGGGTACTCCATCACCGTCGGTATCGCCATTGCATCCGTATTCATCTACGGTAACGCCCTTCTCTGTGTCAGGGCAGCGGTCGCGCCAATCAGGTACTCCGTCGCCGTCGGTATCTTTCTCGCAACCATTCTCGTCAACATATCCGCGGGCACCTTGAGGTGTGTCAGGGCACTTGTCAAGATAGTTAGGTACACCATCGCCATCGTCGTCGTTGTTGCAGCCATTCTCGTCAACATCGTTTATGGCTTCTTTCGGAGTGTCGGGGCAGCGGTCGCGCCAATCAGGTACTCCGTCGCCGTCTGAGTCGAGTTCGCAACCATCAGCATCAACATGACCCTTAGCCTCTGCAGGAGTGTTCGGGCACTTGTCGCGCCAGTCAGGTACTCCGTCACCATCCGAGTCGAGTTCGCAACCATCAGCATCTGTCCAGCCAATAGCCTCTTGCGGTGTGTCAGGACATTTATCTTTATAATCGGGTACTCCGTCGCCATCGGTATCTAACGGACAACCGTCTTCGTCGATGAAGTCGTATGCCTCAACCGGTGTGTTCGGACATTTATCTAAATAGTCGGGTACTCCGTCGCCATCGGTATCAACCGGACAACCATCAGCATCTACCACTACACCACGTGGGGTGTTGGGGCAAAGGTCGTATTTATCTTTTACACCGTCGCGGTCTTTGTCGCGCTTATGGCCAATAACGATGTTTAGTCCTAACGCTAAATTTACACCTTTCGTTTTATATGGAACACCCCACCAGTTCTCTGAATCGGTCTTGACGTACGAAGTGGGAACATAGTCGGCAGCAAGTGTAAGACCTATACCTTCGTAAGTAACCAAACCAAGTGCTACGCCGATATTGCTCCATCTGCCGTTGAGGAACGAATAAGAGGCAGCAAGTTGGAACCAATGCACCGGGCGGAACGAGGCACCGAGAGTTACCTCTTCATATACCTGATTATTGTAGAAACGTGTCTGCGAGAGAACACCCACACCCACGCGGTTGTCCCAGAAGTTGGCATCTACACCTACATTAAGTTTGGCTGTTACCATGCGAGCATAGCCTTTGTTGTCGGTACCCTGTTGGCTAATAGAGTTTTTATATACGTCTTTTAATTGACCGATAACAGTGTCAAGCAGCGATTGCTGGTTTTCTTGCAAGTCGGAATATTCCAGATTCGGAACACCCGCAAATACACCATTAACGTTGTATTTATAGTGCTGACCGCCTTTCCAGTAGATAAAGCCAAGGTCAGTAACTCCTGCCGAAATCTGTAGTTGTTCAATAGGCTTGTAGGTGAAACCAAGGTCGAAGGCAGCACCCCAACCTGCCGGTTTGAGCAGACCTAAATAGTCTTTCACACCCCAGCCGGAGAACTGATCTTTCAAACCTTTACCCCATGCTTCTAAGTCGTTGTAGGCAACCGACGTAGGTCCGTTGATTCTTGCCGGCAATGTCATTCTCAGGTTACCATCGCCGCGCAGAGCCCACTCGTCCTTCGAAGCGTCAAGACTCAATGCGTTGTTAGTCATGCTCAACTGAGCCTGACCCATCAGCAGTTTTAATGCTCCACCTACTGTCCACTTCTCGTTAATCTGATGCGAGTAGCCTAACGATAATTCTGTGTATAGACTTGCATTCATGCCCAACTGCTTGAGGTCGTAACTGTTTATACCCTCTAAGTTGGTCATACCTCCACCCAAAAGGAAGTTGAATAGTCCTTTAGGAACAGCAGTTCCAAAGTCGGCTTTTTCGTTCAGGTTGAAATGGAAATAGCCGAAATCTTTTATTCTAAAACCAAACGAGAGTAGGTTAAGTTGCATCTCCATATCCATAAGGGTGGAGTTGCGCATCCTCTTCAAGAATTGATCAGAACCGCCAGCTTCGGGGTTCAAAAACCACATCAGCTTGTCGTTTTTGTTGACAACTACATCGCTTACCGTCAGAGAGTTGTTACCTCCCCAAAGCGAAGTGTAACCTAATACAGGCAAACCTACATACACATCGCTAATAGGCACCAATGCGGGGTTGATGTAATGGCGGTATGGTTGGTTCTCGAGGAAATACAAGGTGTTAACCTGCGAACTCTGCGCCATTGCAGAGATTGAAGCAACGGTTAATAACGCTGCAATCAAAAGTTTCTTTGTCTTCATAATTGTGTCCTCCATCGTTATTAATTATTGCTTTGTTCTTGGTTGAAATCGAAGAGCTTGTCCATGTCGAGTGCAGCCTTAACATCGAACGCTATTGATATCTTCACTTCCAAATTGTTGCTGCTCTTAAGGCGTGCAAACTTCGGGTTATTGCCCAAACCTGCTTCAAACTTAATGGCTTTCACACGCGAGAGCTTAACCATATTCTCTTTGTCTAACTCCAATGTGTTGACGCTCGTACCCGGAACTTTTGCATCGCCGGCATCATCGATATTGCTGCCCGGACCGCTTATGCGAATCCAGTTGTCGGGAGTTACATTGATAGGTATGGTATCGTTCTTGTAGTCGATAAATGAGAAGTGACCACGTATATCAAACGGAATATAGTTGGTCGTTGTTATGATTAGTTTGAGATTAGCCGTTTCAATGTCTTTCACAAACTTAGCCTTTTCAATCAGCGAATCGAGCGAGAACTGGTCAATCTTAACATCGGTCAGTGTGTCGGTATATGTAAGGTCAACAAACTCGTTGAACTCGAGAGGAACAGTAGTTATTGCTGTTAACTCGATATTGGTATTCTTGGTTACGCGGGCCTGATTATTAATGGCTGGGTCGGAGTAGTTAGGCACTATATCGAACTTATATGCCATGTAATTGGGACGAATAGCAAACAGCTTGTCGAGATGACCATGGTCTTCTCCGTGGTCGAATGTAAACTCACCTATGGCATACGTGTCATAATCTGAAAATTTGTCAACGCCGGGCAATGGTATCTCTTTGTTGTGTTGGTCGCCGGCACGGTTGAAGGTAGCGTATTTAGGCTCTTCGCTCTGGTCGTTGATGTCTGACTTAACCCAAAGATAACGACCATACATAGTCAGTGGTACACCTAAATAGTGCTTTGCCTGCATATAAATCTCTGGATGAGCAAGAGGCAAGTGTAGCGAAAGCAGGTCGTTCCAACCATCCCAATGCTCGGAAAGAACTATGGTGTCTTCATCATACATCTGGTTGCTTGCACGGAAAAATCCGTAAATAGCATAGTAGTCGATAAACTTAACATTCAGAGTGTAGTTGAATTGCGAATAAGCATTCACGTTTATGGTCTTGCCATTGCGCGGAACAATACTCATGTTGACATTCATCTTTGCCTCAGTAAGGGCGTTGCCATAACCGGGAGTCTGATTAACATCCTTCATTAGGTTGAGGGTGAACTCGTCGATAATAATGGGTATGTCAGTACCGAAACCCTTGCCTTCGATAGGTAAATGAATAACATTGCCGTCCTTGCGATGGAAAGCATTATTGTCGAGCACGATATCAATAGATTTTATCTCATCCCAGTCAAGGTTGATGTTCGCAACGTTGAAATAAGAAGTAAACTCGGCACTCTTAATTACCAAACTGTCAATACGTTCGTTGTCGGCATTAGTGTTGATATTGTCGAACTTGATTTCCAATGGGAAAGTAAAATCGAACGACGTTACACCGTCACCTACCACAAATCCTGCCGCCTTAATTGCTGCAGGCATATTGTTGTAGATATTCAGAGGTACATTAGCCGAGTTCGACACATACTGACTGATGTCTATCTCGTGGAACTGACGAGAAATGTTAAAAGTGTCCTGAAAGTAGATAACCGAATCATTAGGTCTCACTTTCAGAAAATTACTGAGGTTGCCCTTACCAAAGAAGTCGTCAATCTTCAGATTGATTGTACCCACAGGTATTGCCAACCCTAAACTAAGATCTGCTTCGGGTTCGATATGCTTCAAATCCTGTTTCGGACTGCATGAAGCCAATAGAACCGCCCCCGCTACGCTCAAAAGCGCAGTTTTGAAAAGTGGTTGTCTCATAAGTATATTATTTTTGTTGAATTTTGCTCGTCATTTTGCTGTATTATGCTTGTGAAAAAAACATAGTTCACAAAATTGCATATTACGCCACAAAAATACGCTTTTTTTATTAAACTACAAAGCGATTTGCAAAAAATCAGCACTATTTCAGTCTATATAATAAAAAAATCCCCTGCAAAGCAGGGGAAATTTCAGTTGGGTAGTGTTTAAGTGAACCTTGATTTATGGGTCTTGAACTTAGAACTTTTCATTTTTATCACGAGTTCATCGAGAGTAAAAACTCGGTATTGTTCTCGGTCTTCTCCATTCTTTCTTTCACAAACTCCATTGCTTCGGTCGAATTCATGTCGCTCAGATGGCGGCGCAGAACATACATGCGGCTAAGCACTTCTTTGTCGAGTAGCAAATCATCGCGGCGTGTGCTCGATGCCATAATATCAACGGCGGGAAATATACGTTTGTTAGCAAGTTTGCGGTCTAACTGAAGCTCCATGTTGCCGGTGCCTTTAAACTCTTCGAAGATAACATCATCCATCTTGCTGCCGGTTTCGGTAAGAGCAGTGGCAATGATGGTAAGCGAACCTCCGTCTTCAATGTTTCGTGCAGCACCAAAGAAACGTTTGGGTTTGTGTAATGCTTGAGCCTCAACACCTCCTGACAATACTTTGCCCGAAGCTGGAGCCACGGTGTTGTAGGCGCGAGCAAGGCGGGTAATAGAGTCGAGCAGTATAACAACATCGTGCCCGCATTCCACCATTCGCTTGGCTTTCTCGTGAACGATGTTAGCAACTTTTACGTGGTTCTCTGCCGGCTCGTCGAAAGTAGAGGCTATAACCTCCGCTTTCACCGAACGAGCCATGTCGGTAACCTCTTCAGGACGCTCGTCGATGAGCAACACTATCATATAAACCTCAGGGTGATTGCGTGCAATGGCATTTGCGATGTCTTTAAGCAGCACCGTCTTACCTGTTTTAGGTTGAGCCACAATCAAACCGCGCTGACCTTTGCCTATAGGAGCAAATAAGTCAATCATACGGCACGAGAGCGGATCGTTTTTGCCGCTGCATAATTGGAATTTTTCATCAGGAAAGAGTGGGGTGAGGTGCTCGAAAGCTACGCGGTCGCGAACTTTCTGTGGTTCACAGCCATTGATCTGGAGAATATTGCGGCAGGGAAAATAACGCTCGCCCTCACGAGGAGGATTGATGGTGCATTTCACCGTATCGCCCGTCTTAAGCCCATACTGCTTTATCTGTTGTTGAGATACATAAATATCGTCGGGCGAGTTGATATAGTTGTAGTCGGCTGAGCGAAGAAAACCATAACCGTCGGGATTAATTTCAAGAGTGCCGTAACCCTTTATGGAATTTTGGAAATCGAAAATGATTTTATCTTTCTTGTTCTGATTTTGCTGTTCGCCGTTCTGCTTGTTTTCTTTGTTGTTAGCTTTATTATCCTTATTATTCTTGTTGCTCTCGTCTTTCTTTTCCGACGATTCAACCGCTTGAGACGTATTGTCAGTCAAGTCGTTTGTTTCAGCAGCGATTACAACCTCTTTCTCAGTCGGCTCTGTTATTTCTTTTTTATTCTTTTTTGAACGCGTTTTCTTTTCTTTCGTCTTCGGAGTTTCTGCTTCAATAGAAGTGGTGTTGTCGGCTATAACTGCCTTGCTGTCTTCGCTTTGTACTGTCAAACCGTTCCCCGTTACAGCAACTTCTGCTGCCTGTGCTATTGAAATTGTCTCCTTCGTATCGAAAGCAATTTCCGGAGTTGGTTCTATATTCGTTTTCCTACGCTTGCTTCGGCGTTGCTGCTTGTCTTGAATCTTATTCTGCTCGATTATCGATTCTTTTTTCTGCTCGCCCATCTGCTCGTCGGCATCGCGCTTCACTGTGGCTTCCGGACCTTTGTTGAAAGCATTTAAATCAACTTTCTCAACTGTCTTGCGCTGGATGTGAACACGCTGTTTCTTTCTGCCTTCACCCTTTGCCTGCTCTTCTTGGCGAGCATCTACTTTTGCTTGAACCTGCTGAGCACGAGCGTCGGCTTGAGCATCTAAAATAGCATAAATTAGACTGCGCTGGTCGGCGTCTTTCTTCGGTTTTAGTTTCATTTCTTGTGCAATAACAAGAAGTTCGTCGAGCGATTTACGCTCAAGTTTGGTCATGTCGTATGCCATAAAAAATATAAGAATGGAATGATGCGCTATGCAAATGATTCTTTGTAGTGCGCTTTGCTATGATATCGACGATAGCTACTGAAAAATAATGAAAGAGTGCCTTATTCGACGATTTGCGGCGCAAAAGTAGTAATTATTTTTATTCCTGCAAAATTTTATTTGATAAATGCCTGTTTTTTTAGAAAAATCAGCATATTATTTACGCATAAGTCATAGAAAATATCTGCAATATTATAGGGCGCATCTAAAAATTGCTTTATGTGCCTTATAATTCTATTTTCATATTCTCGGATGTTATCTTCACTTTTTGGAAGGTATTTACCAATTGGCTGTCGTATGGTGTGAGAAGGCGGATGTAATTTTCTGTAAACCCGCTCATCTGTGTTCCCTCGCGCTTTGCTTCCCAAAGCACAGTAGCCTCTTTGCCGGCTTGCGACTGATAAAATTCTCGTAGTTTGTCGGCCGACAAAGCATGCATAACCTCGCTTCTGCGCTTTTTCTCCTTTTCATCGATTTTCAGCAAGTCCATACTCAACATCCGGGTGTTCTTGCGCTCCGAATAAGTGAAAACATGCAGTTGACTGACGGGTAGTTGCTCTACAAAACAATAATAGTCGTCGAAAAACTCAACTGTTTCACCTCTCACACCCACCATACAATCAACCCCTATAAATGCATTGGGCATCAGTTGCTTGATTGTTTGCACTCTTTCAGCAAACAACTCGCGCGTGTAGCGTCGGTGCATAATTTGAAGTACTTGGTTGCTACCGCTTTGCAATGGAATATGGAAATGCGGTGCGAAATGTTTGCTTTGCGCTACAAACGCGATAATATCATCTGAGAGCAGGTTTGGCTCGCACGATGATATACGGCAACGGAACTCGCCTTCTAATTCGTCAATCCGGCTGATTAGTTGCAAGAAACTCTCGCCTGTCGATTTTCCGAAATCGCCTATGTTGACTCCCGTGAGTACTATCTCGCGGTTGCCGTCGGCAAGGGCTGCTTGGGTTTGCTTGAGGGTGTTAGCAATCGAGTCGTTCCGGCTTCTTCCGCGCGCGAACGGAATAGTACAATAAGTGCAGAAATAATCGCAGCCGTCTTGCACTTTAAGAAAACAGCGGGTACGGTCGTCTTTCGAATACGAAGGATGGAAGGTGCGACTTTTCTGTATGTCGCTAACTATCACTTCTGCCTGCTCGTGCCGAGTGGTATGATGCTCAATACGGGCAACAAGTTTGTCGATGTCGAACTTCTCATTTTGCCCGATAACATAATCCACTCCTTCGATATCGGCAATCTGGCTCGGCTGCAACTGGGCATAACATCCGGTTACGATAAACACGGCATGTGGATGCTTATGCCTTAGCGAGCGTATAGCCTGCCTCCCTTTATGGTCGGCTGCATCGGTAACACTGCAAGTGTTGATAATGCAGATATCGGCACTCTCACCATTTTTTGCGCGCTGATGACCTGCCGACAACAAACGCTTGCCTATCGACGACGATTCGGCAAAGTTAAGTTTGCAACCAAGTGTGTGAAAAAGTATTTTCATTCGATTTTATAACTGAAACGTTGGTCGAGTTCGCCTAACTGAAGCCAATGATAAAAATTCTTGTCAATACGTACCCTGTATTTCTTACTCGAAAACCTGATAAGATTCTGCTCTATATGGTCGTGAATGGTCACAACCAACTCTAAATCGGGAAACTGTTTGATTTCTTTTATTTTGTTTTTCTTCTCAAATTCGCGTGTCTCAAGTACTTCACGTTTTTGCTGCTCGAGTATAGAGGTGAGTTCCTCTGTAAGTTCAGGTGTTACTTCGTCAATAGGAATATGCAGGTGCAGTTTGCCGGCAAACATCATCTGCATGTTCGACAACGGATCAACCGATTGCACATTGAAATCGTAAACGGCTTCTTCCAATGTCTTAGGAATAAAATATTTATTGTTGGCACCTCGCTGATTTATAGCTCCGGAGACGCAGACATAATAACTTTCTCCAAGTTGCGAACTATATTGCTTATAGTTCTCTCCGAAAAGGAAGAAGGTGTAACTGCCGCTGTAGTCTTCTATCACATATTTGCCGTAGGGCTGTTGTGTCTTTTTCGACATACCTATGTTTACCTGCGTAATTATTCCGCCAAGGCGATAGGTGCGTCCATCGTGCTTTTCTATCCATGTCTTGGCATCGTCTGCTCCCTCTGTCGGCTTATAGTGTGCTCTGCTCTCGGGGTCTTTAATGCTGTCTAATACAGATAGCTCTGCCGCTGTAATATTACATAGTTTGGTTATTTCGAACTCATACTCGTCAAGTGGGTGGGCAGAAAGGAACATGCCTATCAGTTGTTTCTCGTCGTTGAGACGCTCGATGGTCGATTTGCGTTCACACAGAGGCAACTCAGGATGCTGGATACTTACGCTTACATCGTCGAAAGCAGCAAACAACGAGTTCTCGTTGTTGACCTTATCTGTCTGATAAATATTGCCATATCGAATCAGTGTGTCAAGCACGTTTTCACCTCTTGAGTTAATACCTGTCATCTGCTCGCGATAAACGTCGGTAAAGCAGTCGAAAGCGCCTGCCACAATCAGACTCTCAATAGTTTTCTTGTTGCATGCCTGTAGGTTAACGCGCTCGAGGAAGTTGAATATAGAAGTGTATTTGCCGTTTTTCTGACGTTCTTTCACTATCGCATCAACCGCTCCTTCACCAACGCCTTTTATTCCGCCTAATCCAAACCTCAGATGTCCTTCGGTGTTAACGGTGAAGTTGAGTTCCGATTCGTTAATATCTGGTCCGAGAACATTGATATGCAAATTCTTGCACTCGTCCATCAGTTTGGTAACACTCGTTATGTCGTCTTTCGATACGGTGAGGTTAGCTGCCATAAATTCGGCGGGGAAATGCGCCTTCAGGTATGCCGTCTGATATGCTACCCATGCATAGCATGCCGCATGCGACTTGTTGAAAGCATACGAAGCAAATGCTTCCCAGTCAGTCCATATCTTCTCAAGCACCTTCGGGTCGTGACCATTGCGTCGTCCGCCTTCTAAAAATTTTGGTTTTAGGTCGGCAAGCATCGAGAAAATCTTCTTTCCCATTGCTTTACGGAGCGAGTCGGCTTGACCGCGTGTAAAACCTGCCAGCAGGCGTGAAAGCAGCATGACCTGCTCCTGATAAACGGTAATACCATAAGTTTCCTCAAGGTATTTCGACATTACCGGTATGTCGTAGGTTATCTCTTCCTGACCATGTTTTCGGCGAATAAACGAGTCGATATAATCCATTGGTCCCGGGCGATATAACGCATTCATGGCAATAAGGTCGCCTATCTGTGTGGGACGCAGATTTTTCATGTGTTTCTGCATCCCCGGCGACTCGAATTGGAATACTGCCACTGTCTTTCCTTCTTGAAACAGTTTGTATGTCAGAGGGTCGTCGGTAGGTATATGGTCGATATCCGGAACGGCTTGCCTGCCTCGTGAATGTTCTATGTTAGATAGCGTCTCTTTGATGATAGTGAGGGTCTTCAGTCCGAGGAAGTCCATCTTTATCAGTCCTACGTTCTCTACTACGTGTCCGTCGTATTGCGTAACGAGAATATCTTTTCCGCTAATCTTATCTTTGATGGTGGCAAGCGGTGCAAAGTTAGTCAGGTCGTCGGCTCCGATAATGACGCCGCAAGCATGAATACCAATCTGCCGGATAGTATCTTCAAGTTCTTCGGCATAAGTGAGCATGTCGCTAATGTTCTGGTCTGTCCCATGCAGCATGTCCTTAAGAGCATCTACATTTTCATAGCAATTCTTAAGATTTACTTTCAGAGTCTTACCTTTCTCGTCTTTCAAATCGTCCGGAAACTTGTCTGGTATGAGTTTCTTAATTTCGTTAACCTGCTGCAATGGAACGCGTTGTACTCTGCCAACATCGGTTATTGCCATCTTCGTTGCCATAGTGCCGTAGGTTATGATATGGGCGACATGTGTCAACCCGTATTTGTGTGTTACCCAGTCGAGTACTTTTTCACGACCGGCATCGTCGAAATCAACGTCGATATCAGGTAGTGATATACGGTCAGGGTTCAAGAATCGCTCGAACAGCAAGTCGTATTTGAGTGGGTCGAGGTCTGTTATGCGCAGGCAATAAGCCACCACGCTTCCGGCGGCACTACCACGCCCCGGACCTACACTCACACCCAACTCCTCTCGTGCTGCACGGATATAGTCCATGACGATGAGGAAATAGCCGGGGAAACCCATGGTCTTCATTACATGCAATTCGAAGATGATACGCTCTTTCTGCTCGTCGGTCAGTTGCTCGCCATAGCGCTTGTGGGCACCTTCCCATGTCAGTTTGGCTAAGTAGTCGGCTTCGAGTTTTATGCGGTAAAGTCGTTCGTATCCTCCGAGGGTTTCAATACGTTTCAGAGCGTCTTTATCTTCCATCACCACCTCACCTTTCTCGTTGCGAGTGAACTCGTCATACAACTCTTGTTCGGTGAAACGTTGCTTGTACGACTCAACCGTACCAAACTCCTCAGGGATAGGGAAGAGCGGCATGATAGGTTTCGAATCGATACTATAAATCTCAACCTTGTCAACTATTTCCTGGGTGTTTTCTAAGGCTTCGGGGATATCTGCGAATATCCTTGCCATCTCTTCGGGCGTCTTGAGCCATTCTTGCTTTGAATAATGCATACGGTTTTGCTCGTCAACGAACTTACCGGTTGAAAGGCATATAAGGCGGTCGTGCGCCTCGGCATGCTTTTCTTCTACGAAATGGACGTCGTTGGTGCATATTATCTTCGTATTGGTCTTGCGAGCCAAATCGATGAGTACCGGATTGACAAGCTTCTGCAGCTCATAGACCTCGGTGTCGGCATTTGGTTTGTCGGTCTGATGACGCATAATCTCTATGTAATAGTCGTCGCCGAAAACCGACTTGAACCATTTTACCGACTCCTCTGCTTCTTGTTGTTTGCCCTGCATTATCAGTTGTGGCAACTCGCCGCCTAAGCATGCCGAACTTACAATTATACCTTCGTGATATTGCTCAAGCAGTTTCTTGTCTATACGTGGGCGGTCGTAGAACCCCTCAATATAGGCAATACATGCCAGCTTACATAAGTTTTGATAGCCTTTTTTATTCTTGGCCAGCAGTATCAGATGCCATCCGCTTCGGTCGGTTATTATCTCACGCCCTTTCCCGTTAAGCGATTTGGTGTTTTTGTCCTTCAGATGCAAATCGCGTCGTGCACAATATGCTTCCATGCCAACAATGGGCTTGAAAGGCACATATTGCTGCAAAGCGTTTTCCAAATCGGGCAACGCTGCCTGTGCCTTCTCTAAATCCTTCTTGGCTTTTCTGCCTTCTGCAACGATGGCCTTGAGTGTCTCAATATTATGCTCGTCGGTCTCTGTCTTCAGTTGTTCTTCGGCATCAGCTGCACGTTCTATCAGTGCTTTTGCCTTCGCAATGCTTTCTTTACAGTCTTTAACAGCGTTTTTCGGCTTCGAATTGATTTTACCTACATAGTCGAGAAAATCCTTTATACCGAACATGTTGCCGTGGTCGGTAAGAGCAAGGGCATTCATGCCGTTTTTCCTGCATTTATTTACTAAATCAGGAATTTTCGACATTCCGTCGAGAATAGAGTAATGCGAGTGAACATGAAGGTGAGTAAAAGTCATGGCGGTAATAAAAGTTAGTCAGAGCTGAGACAATTAACTGTTGATTTTTGCGAAGTGACGCATGCGCTTATAATACGCGTCATACCATGGCGTATCTGCGAGCGACATGCAACATGCGACCTGCTACCTCATTTGATTCCGAGTTTCTTGCGGATATCCTTAGGTATCGCATCTTTATGCACGAGGATGTCGTTGGTTTTGTATGCCATAAATGCTTTAGACACATACCATATACCTTTGTAGTCGCTTCGTGCAGTGCCCCACGAGTTCTTAACCATGTAGTATTCTTTCCCGTTTTGGTCGGTAGCTACGCCGTAGATTTGCATACCATGGTCGTCGGTTGTCTCCCAGTTGTCGAAAGCTTTTTGGCGCATTTCCTGAGTTACCTCAACTTCGGGCAATGGTTTGCTTGTCAACTCTTTTTTCTTGTCGGCTTGCGATAGTCCTAACCACTTGGCAGCGTCAGACCCTGTAAGGTCTGCCCCTTTGTCGGCATCAGGCATAACGCCTATTCCTGTGCGGGTAAATCCTATCTCGCTAACATCGGCTCCCCAAGCAATAGTGAAGCCTTTGTCAAGGGCGTTGTCAATGATAGTCATCATTTCCTCTATAGGCACATTATACATTTGGTCCATACGCCAGTTGTCGGGCACTTCGAGGGCAAAGCGAGTATAAAATGGGTGGTGTGTGTATGAAGTGATAGATACATAGTCGTCGGCATTAAGTCCGAGCATTGAGGCAAATGTGAGAGGAGTATATTGCTTGCCTTCGTATTCGAACTCTGTGGGCAACTCGCCAAGATAAGCGTTGTAGATAGCCTCCAGTCCCTTTCTCCAAACAGGCGACAGTTTCTTGAGATTGCTGCCTGTAATACCTTTCACAAATCCTTTTGCCACAGCATCTAATTCGTTATGATTAGGAAGAGTGTCGCCATACATAATGCCCGGCATAACCGATTGCGGCACCATACCATAGTTCTTCAGGCAGTAGATGACATCGTAAGCCGAACCGCCCGGTGCAAATTGTGCCTCGCCATACATGCGAACCACATACTCTGCACGGTCGAGCATAGTGTGGTGAACAACAAACATCTCGCTCAAGTCGTACTCACCCTTGCCCATTCGAAGCAGTTCCGACTCGAGGAAGGCAATAGTAGAGAACGACCAGCATGTCCCCGACCTGTTTTGGTCTTTAACAGTTGTGATAGGGTTTTCTTTAACTGTGGTAAATACGAATCCCGAATCTTTCTTCTCTTGAGGAATGGTGTCGGTTTGTGCAGCAAGCGGCAACGTAAGCGCTGCAATAAAGGCGAAAAGGAAAAGTTTTTTCATATCTTTATAGTTTTTATTTATGATATTTGATGCTGTGATTTCTTTTGTAAATATGCACTTTGTTTAATGGAACTCCATGAGGTAGGCTTTTATGAACTCGTCGAGGTCGCCATCCATCACGGCATTGACGTTAGACGTCTGATAGTTAGTACGGTGGTCTTTTACACGACGGTCGTCGAACACATACGAGCGAATCTGACTGCCCCATTCAATTTTCTTCTTACCCGCTTCCACTTTGGCTTGCGCCTGACGGCGTTTCTCAAGTTCCAACTCGTAGAGTTGCGAACGAAGCAAACGCAGAGCGTTTTCTCTGTTTTTAGGCTGGTCGCGTGTCTCGGTGTTCTCAATTACTATCTCGTCGTCTAACCCGGTGAGAGGATTCTTAAACTTATAATGAAGCCGTACACCCGATTCTACCTTGTTTACATTTTGTCCGCCTGCACCCGACGAGCGGAAAGTGTCCCAACTGAGTCCTGCTGGGTTAACCTCTATTTCTATTGAATCGTCGATAAGTGGCACTACAAACACCGACGAGAACGAAGTCATACGCTTGCCTTGTGCATTATAGGGTGATACACGCACAAGGCGGTGAACACCGTTTTCTGACTTCAGATAACCATACGCCATATCGCCTTCGACATTGAAGGTTACAGTCTTTATGCCTGCTTCCTCACCTTCCTGGAGGTTCTGTATCGTAGTCTTATATCCATGTTTCTCGCAGTAGCGGAGATACATTCGCATCAACATGTCTGCCCAGTCTTGAGCCTCAGTGCCTCCTGCACCTGCCACAATCTTGAGAACGGCAGGCATCTGGTCTTCTTCCGCCGACAACATGTTTTTCATTTCAAGCGACTCAACAACAGAAAGTGCGTGGGAGTAGGCTTGGTCAACATCTTGCTCGGTAACTATCTCGTCGCGAAAAAACTCGACTGCAAGTTCTAATTCTTCGACGGCTTTGCTTACGCCATCGTAACCATCTAACCACTTTTTAAGCGTTTTAACTTTCTTCATCTGAGTTTCTGCTGCCTTGGCATCGTTCCAAAACTCAGGGTCTTGTGTTCGCATCTCTTCTTCGCGCAACTGCATTTGTTTCTCGTCAATGTTCAGATACTGACGCAACTTGCCCGACCGCGCTTGAAGGTCTTTTATTTGTTCAGTTGTAATCATAGGGGAGATTTTCAAAGATTTGCAAAGGTACATTTTTTTTTCGAACCTCGCAACGAAAATTTATCCTTGCAGATAATTTTTTGGAGTATGATGAAATGTAACAGCGTAGATAAGCAGTCGCTCGAATCCTAATACTATGAAAGGTGCTGTTAAAAATACACTTGTTTGAAGGTCAAAACACAGCCAAAGTAAAATGGCAACGATTACCGCTGCTGCGGCATAATAATAAACTCGAAAAAGAGTTTTGCTTTGCTCATCGGGTAGCAGTCGCACAATGAAACGGAACCGGTGGCGCGGCATCGAGAAACGCTCTATGGCATTGAGCATCGGGAAAGAAAGGAATAGTAACGCAGCTGTCAGCAGGTCGTAGCGGGTAAATCCTTCGCCTAACGGAGAAAAATAGGGTATCAGAAATACAATATATCTCGAGAAAACTAAAAACGGATAGAGAAGTACATTCCATTTCGTGCGCCAACTATTGTACGCTGCAAAAAGCAATGCAACAGTAAGTATAGCTCCAATAGTGCATACCGCTGCAACCGAACCATCGTTTATTAGATATATTCCTATTAATGATGAGGCAATTATCAACCCTCTTACAACAGCAATATGCGGCAGGTGCATGTACAGATATTGCAAATTTTGTCCGTATAATCGCA
>JAFSTG010000033.1 GCA_017450605.1 Paludibacteraceae bacterium
CTTACCACACTGCCTATGGGTGGTGCGAAAGGCGGTTCTGACTTCGACCCCGTAGGTAAATCCGATTCCGAGATAATGCGCTTCTGCCAAGCCTTCATGCTCGAGTTATGGCGTTGTATAGGACCCGACCAGGATATACCTGCCGGAGATGTGGGAGTCGGAGGACGAGAAATAGGATATCTTAACGGTATGTATCAGAAGCTTGCACGGCAATATCACACAGGCGTGCTTACCGGCAAAGGTATGACATGGGGCGGCAGTATCCTACGACCTGAAGCTACAGGATTCGGAGCACTCTATTTCACACAACATCTACTTGCCAAAGCAGGCAAAGACATCGTAGGTAAACGCGTCGCTTTGTCAGGATTTGGCAATGTGGCATGGGGAGCTGCTATTAAAGCCACCGAACTCGGAGCTAAAGTAGTGGCCATTTCAGGACCCGACGGCGTTTGTGAGATTCCAGATGGCATAACTCACGAGATGATCGACTATATGCTCGTTATGCGCGCATCCAACCGCAATAGAGTACAAGATATGGAAGATAAGTTCCCCGAAAAAGCACATTTCACTGCCGGCAAGAAAGCATGGTCGGTACCTTGCGATATTGCTCTTCCTTGCGCCTTCCAGAACGAGTTGTCAGAAGATGATGCCAAACAACTTAAAGCAAACGGATGCTGGTGCTGCTGCGAGGTTAGCAATATGGGATGCCAACCCGGAGCTATCCATTACTTCCAGCATAATGGTGTGCTGTTTGCTCCAGGCAAGGCTGTCAACGCCGGTGGCGTAGCTACTTCCGGACTCGAAATGACACAAAACGCTCAGCACCTGAATTGGACAGCCAAAGAAGTTGACGAGCGCCTGCACCATATCATGCAGTCGATACACGAACAATGCGTTAAGTTCGGTACTCAGCCCGACGGTACTATCGACTATGTTAAAGGCGCTAATATCGCCGGCTTCATGAAAGTGGCACAAGCAATGCTCGAGCAAGGTATAGTATAAAATAGTCGCAGATCGCAGGGTACGCCGGTTTCTTATCTACGCTTCGCTCCGAACGATCGTAAACGTGGTAACCTGCGGATAGTAACAGACCGAAAGTCGTAGGCCGAAAGATAGATTGAAACCTGATATTTGCATATTTATAACAGAAGCGGTGGTGTCTTGAGGCACCACCGCTTCTGTCGTTTGATATCCCCCAAAAAGGAACATTTACAAATCATTATAATCAGCGAGTAGCACTTAATTGTTGCTCTACAGACTGCATCTTTACGATAAAAAAGTTATCATGCTGATTTGCCGACAATAATTTATAGTCATAGCCCCCGGGTAATGTTTCATCGGAAAGAGCATCCACCTGAAACTCGTCACTCTCAATGTCATTTGCTAAATAAGGAACTATCATCTTCTGCCAACTACAGATTCGTTCCTGACTTGCAGCAAATGCAAAATAATTATCACCCTGAGCAAGTGTAAGCACATAAGATTTATATAACTGCAGGAAATCATCTATTGAAAAGATTTTATCTACCAACAAAGGCTTCTTATCCCTTCCCCAATTTAAGACATCCCTATTCCCTGCATCAATCTCCCAACACATTCCCAAAGTAAATTCATAATCGTAAGGTATTAAATGAAACTTTCCTTTGCTATCAAAATAGAAATAATAATTGCTTCCGTTATACCAATAATCATCCCACGAACCTACCACTACATTAACTGCCAAATATCTCAGAAACTGGTCAACATCAACATTATTGCACAGCCAATCTTTAAGTTCGTTCGAACCATTTTTTAATTGCTTCAATTGCGACACGAATGACATCAGCTCTGCTGCTGCCTTCGGGAAATCGTTCTTATTGGTTCTCAGAGAATAGGGATAGGAATTATACTCGTCATCAATGCCCAGATACTCAATATTATCAGCATTGTCGAGGTATGTGCCTTCAATAGTAGGGTTAGCCTTCCACAGATTTCCTGACGTATCAGAATAAAAATTTCTTTTATATCTGCTTTCAAGATACTCTTTTCTTACACCCTCTATCATTTCGTAAATACCAAAGTATGCTGCTTTTTCTTCACCTCTGATTTTTATAAATAATCGGCAATAAGAAGCTCTTGGTGCCACCCACACCCCAAATCTGCGAAGTAAATCGTAGCAGTATATATCCCGACAATACATTTTATCGCGCATGAACGACTTGAGAATTAGTCTGTCGCAACCAAAGAAACGATGTCCATCTTCATATTCGGTAAACTTAATTCCGAAGTGAGCCGGATGCCACTGCGGTGAAATGGGGTCGTGAAGTTGACCTGTTTCTCCTTCCGGTCGCATTCTTGAATAATTACCACGTGGGCGCATACCTACATTTTCGCGAACAAAAACGGCATCTCCTTTTTCGAAAGTAAAGCAGATAGGAACATATTTGCGTGTGTTTCTATTTTCGTCTAAGTTATGCAGATATTTATTCCAATCAACAACATCTATGGTTAATGTGATTGTTGGCAACGCATTTATATCGAACACATACTCCGGACGAAACTGTTCATCGTCCGGTTGTTTCTCACATCCGCCTGCCAAGCAAGCAAGAAGTATCAAAATCACTAATATATGAATATTCTGCTTTCTCATTTTCGAAATATCAACATTTTCAGAATTATGTCATGTCGCCAGGAAGCATATCATGCCCTTGTAGTTAAGAATCTTATATTTTATCGGACTTTAATATTTATAAATACCAAAGAAATTAGATAGTACTGCCGATTGAGAAACAATAATTAAAAAGCCAAGACAAACCACCCACTGCGCGACGAGGAAAATGGTGATATGCAGAAACGAATCGGGCAGCATATTTATAATCTAATGTTTCATCTCGTTGCATAATAATTTTCACACGTATTGAAAAATTGTTATTATATTAGTACTGTTACGATAAATTTTGCTTAAAAAATAAACAACACCGCGATTTATCGCAACAATAGTAGGACTTATTGTTATTCCACTTTCACAAGAACTCATTATAATAGCGAGCAATGCTGTTTAATAAACACTTTCTTTTTCATTATCACTATTATTTATTTGAGGATAATTTTGAACATGACTGATACTATAACTTGCTTCAAAACAAATTATTTGTTCTTTGTTGGGAGTTATTGAATCTGTAATAAAAGTATCAGAGTTATTAAACGAGTCAAAGCTAATAATGTCACCCAAATATATAGAATTTGAATAATCTTTATCTTCTTCTCGCGCCTTTAGATATATTGAAGTTGAACGATTTACTATTAATGTATCTAAATTATAAGTAGTTTTATAAGTAATTGAATTTAAGAGGGAACCACTTCCCTTATCTACAATTGATATAAAACTTTCATCTTTCTTAGGAAACGCTATTATTTTGGATTTTGGATAAAACAAGAAATGCGTACTATCTATCCATGCAGAGGAATCATGTAATGCCGCATCCCCATTATCAAGAACTCCTTCATAATTTGAGAATATTTTTTTTAAAAACGTGTAATAATTTTTTGTATTACACTGAACTTCAATTCTATATATATCATTAACACACAAAACACTATCTTTTGAATTAAAGGGATTTGCAATATAACCTAACGTACCTTTAATGGAAGAAGGTTGCGGAAGCCATGGTGTTGTATCTTGAGAATCACTACAAGATGAAATAAAAAATAAACACATAAAAAGAAGCGTTAATACTAAATATTTCTTTTTCATAACTCTGTCCTCATAATTTTTGATTGTTTTCTAATTCTTTTATTCTGCTTTCAAGTTGTATTGTATAAAGAGTTAACTCTCCTATAGGCTTACGTTATTTCTTATCGCTATCAAAGGTTTTCTTCCTGAGGCCTAACACTATGGGCAGAAAATACTAATCCTACTTCTTGAGCTGGAAATCGGCAACTATATCGGCTTCTCCCCATTTCCATCCACTTTCTTTACTACGATCGATTTCAACCGGAGTAAGTACAGAGTCGGCTTGATAAACTTCTCCCGGGTCGCTTACTACCACCCAAATAGAATCGCTACCGCTGAAGAGCATAGCACCGCCATCTGTTTCTATCCTATACAAACCATTAGAATCAGTATAAACAATCTGACTATAAGGAAAATGCTCGCTATGTTCAACATTTTTTGATTCTTTCTTCAATTGGACTGATATACCTTCTATAGGATAATTCTGGATATCGCTAACCTCACCTGACACGTTAAGAACTACGTATGGACTGCCATACTCAAGCAAGTGTTGTTTACAAGAGAATCCTAATGCTGCTATAATGGCAGTCAGAATCATATTAAAAGCTGAAAGAAATTTTGTTTTCATAACATTATTCTATTAGTCAATTTATTAACTTATTCTTCTACAGGCTTAAGGCAAAGTAGAATCAAGCGGAACAACCACATTAACTTTTACCGTTCAACTCTTCCTCAAACGAACATAGAAGGTTGTACCTTTCTCAGATGTTTCGAAACTGATACTGCCACCCGAGCCTTCTACGATGTTTTTTGATATTGCCAAACCAAGTCCCATACCGTTCGACTTGGTAGTAAAATTCGGCATGAATATCTTTTCTCTTACCGCGGGGTCGATGCCATGACCGTTGTCAGAAACAGATATTTCCACCCACTCGGAATCATCATCCTGAGATTTATTCTGCTTAAGCATAACGATAATATCGCCATTCTCAACATCTTCTACTGCCTGCAAGGCATTTTTTATCAGGTTGTTGAACACAAACGATATTTGCTCGCCATCGGTAACCACTACCACTCCCTCTTCCGGTCCTACATACCTCACAGGCACAGCATTCTGATTGTTTCTGAATAGGCTTATTACCGAGAACAACTTGCTTGCCACATCCACTTCACCTACCACCACATCCGGCATTTTGGCGAACGACGAGAACGACGACGCGATACGAGCCATGTTATCGATTTGCTCGATTAGCATACGTGTGGAACGCGCAAAATATTCGTCGAACTTTTCTGTGCCCCGAGTGCGCTGCATCTGCTGTATGGTTAGTTTCATCGGAGTGAGCGGGTTATTTATCTCGTGCGCTATCTGGCGAGCCATAGTTCGCCATGCCCCCTCACGCTCGCTACGAGCCAGACGGTCGGCAGCCACTTCCATCTTGCGTGCCATCTGATTATAACGAGCTACCAACTCTCCTATCTCGTCCTCGTTGTTATATTCGAGGTAGTTATTTCGCTTATTGATACTGAAATGACGCATCATATCGGCAAGTTTATCAAGCGGACGAGTCATACCGCGTGCCATGAAATAGACAATAAGCACCGTCAGCACCATCACAACAAGATAGAGAGGCAAGAGTTTGGTTAGATAGTCGTTGAGCTCGTCTTCCACCTCTGCCGATGATATAAACAACGGAACAGAAATATATCCTATCTGCACGTAATTACCATTATAAAACTCGGTATATGCACACAAATAACGCAAGTCGCCTATCTGCTCGTATTGCATTATATTCGGGTCGTTAGCAAACATCACTTTAGGCGAAATATGCCTGCCGTGCAAACCGCTATCGAATAGTGCCGGCGACGAAGTGCCAAGCATGTCACCATTAAGGTCATACACATGAATATCGGTCTCGTAAGTAAACGACAAGTCTCGCAGGTCGGTGTTCAGCGATGAACTGTTACGAGACGAAAGAGCGACATTCCAATAGTAAGTATCTTGCAAGAATTTTTGTATGTATTTAGTTTTTGCCTTCAGTTCTTGCTGCTGACGATCTTCGTAATGGCGACGTACATAATTGATTGAAATAATAAAGATATACCCGAAACTAAGCAACTGAAGTGCTATAAAGACATATAGCATTTTTGTGCGCAGACGCATGTTACGAAGGCCTCTGTACCTTATCAGTCCGTAGATACCTGCACCTACCAAAAGTACACATAACACCACAAACACAATAATTATGACTTTCGAGCCCCACAAATTTCCATAAGATTTCGAGGGTTTGCCTCCGTGTTGCGATAAGCGACGATAAGAAAAACTCTCAGCAAGCGAAGTGTTATCTTTCGACGAAGTGCCGGTATCATCGCTATTTATAAGGCTGAACAGATAATTGCCATCCAAAGAAAACAACGGATAGCCTTCCTGCCGATTATGAGATATATCATAACGCTCTGACAAGCGGAACGGAGCAACAAACGAGTTATGCAACTGACTGTTCTCGTAGGCATAATCGTACTTCAACGGTATGACAGTAAGAATATTATAAGCGCCGGCATGCGTCCAACGACAGAGGCAATGGGCATTATCGAAATGCTGATAATACCAATCGTCGTAGTTATAAAGCATCACTTGTTGACCCGACAACCAACTCTGCGACCAATACACCATGCGCCGGTTACCAAACACATAGAACAAAACCGATTTTTCCTGCGAAGTTATGTTATATAATTTCTCAAACGACTCTTCTTCTAAGCACGCGACCACCTTGTCGGTCAGTTCTGTTGCATGCTCTATCTGATGTGATAGTGCACGCTCCAGCGATTTACCGGCTGACGACAAACGATTGCAACTCGACGAAAAAACAACGAGTAAGAAAAGCAATATTTTAAAAGTAAGTTTGATAAGTGTCGGTTGGTATGCCGATTAGCGGCGGGTTGTTTGTTGATTAACTGCTTATAGCATGCAAAATTAGTAAAATATATTAAAATAACATATTGTTTGGATTATTTTTTGTAATTTTGCAGCCGAAAAAATTTGGAGTTCACCATTCAAAAATCCACCATTCAGAAATCCACCATTCAAAAATCCACCATCACCTCTCTTGTATTCTTTTCCTCTCATATCAGCTTTCGTGCTTGGTATTCTTACCATCATCGACCCGTGTACCTTGTTTACATCGATTGCGGCTATCGGCTATATCGACAAAGAAGTAAGCAACAAGCGTCGGGTTATAGTCAGCGGGTCGATGTTTGTGCTTGGTAAGATGGTATGTTACTGTCTGCTTTCAATACCTTTTCTCCTTGGAGCGCAAACCGACAGCATTCAACATTTAATAGAGCATTATGGCGAACCTGTAATGGCTATATTCATTTTGCTTTGCGGTGTGTTTATGTTGGTGAGCGGACACCTCCACCACCATCACGACCACGGCTTCTTCACCAATTTGGAAAAACGAGACAGCCGTTACAGTTGGTTTTGGGCTTTTCTGATGGGACTATTCTTCGCAGTGGCATTTTGTCCGCACCGACTGATTTATTTCCTCACAATGATTGATATTGCACTCACAGAAGCCTACAGTTATAGTTGGGTAGTGCCAATTATCTTCAGTCTGGGCACAGGATTACCCGTTATGCTTGTGGCGGTAATATTAGCATATAGCGCTTCGGGTATCGGCAAACTGACCAACTCCGTTGGTCGCTTCGAGAAGTGGTTTCGATATACATGCGGAGTATTGTTTATCATTGCCGGATTATATCTCGTAGCACATAGTTTCTCGCATCACCATCACGAAGAAACACCCTCTACAACAAGTGTTATTTCAACTATCACATCTCAACTCTAAACTCTCTTGTCTTTTCGTTTCCGTCAATTTTATATTAACGATGAGCGTTGCGCCATGAAAGTAGGCACCGACGGTGTCCTTCTTGGTGCGTGGGCAGGCAGATTTCAAGAGAATCAACAACTTCGAATTCTCGATATCGGAACAGGAAGCGGACTAATAGCACTCATGCTTGCTGAGCGTTTCCCTAATGCCATCATCACGGCTATTGACATTGACAATGAAGCCGTTGAACAGGCACTTGAGAATTTTGCCAATTCACCATGGAGCAACCGTCTTAGTGCTCATAGCATTTCTCTGCAGGAGTTTAGCAGAATACACCTTGATGCTTCATACTCTCACAGCGCTCTATACGACCTCATCGTCTGCAATCCCCCTTTCTTTGCTAACAGCCTACGTAACCCCAACCCGCAACGGGCCCTTGCTCGTCACACCGATAGTTTACCTTATGAATCTTTGCTATCTGATGCCGCTTCACTGCTTGCTCGCGAAGGAACGTTAGCACTTATCTACCCCGCCGAAACGATGACTCAAGTCATAGAGCAAGCAATGCGCTACAACCTCTATCCTATGCGCTTGAGCCACATATTTTCCAAGAAAGGCAAACCCGAGCGGCGCACACTATGTGAATTTAGTCATAATAAAAGCGCCTGCTTCGATGAGCAGACGCTTTATCTTGAAGACGATAGTTCCAACAGGTCAGAACAATACAAAACTCTTACTGACGAATTCTATCTTTAAATCACTGCGAATTCTATTTTTAAGTTATTTTGCAAAATTAACGGCTCGAGTTTCACGTATCACGGTAATCTTGACTTGTCCGGGATATGTCATCTCGTCTTGGATACGTTTAGCAAGGTCGAACGAGAGCAGTTCTGCCTCCTTGTCGGTCATTTTGTCGGCTCCCACTATAACGCGCAGTTCACGTCCTGCCGAAAGAGCGTAAGTCTTGATTACTCCCTGATACGACAAAGCAAGATTCTCGAGGTCGTTAAGACGTTTCACGTATTGTTCGGCTATCTCACGGCGTGCACCTGGACGTGCACCGGATATTGCATCACATGCCTGAACGATAGGAGCAAGCAATGTCTCCATCTCTATCTCATCGTGGTGCGAACCGACTGCATTACATATATCAGGTTTCTCGCCGTATTTCTCGCATATCTTCATACCGAGAATTGCATGTGGCAATTCCTCCTCGTCGTCAACCACTTTCCCTATATCGTGCAAGAGTCCTGCACGGCGTGCTTTCTTGGGGTTAAGCCCTAATTCCGAAGCCATCACAGCACACAGATTAGCAGTTTCACGAGCATGCTGAAGCAGATTCTGACCATACGACGAACGGTATTTCATCCTGCCCACAAGCTTTATAAGTTCGGGATGCAAACCATGAACACCAAGGTCGATAGTGGTGCGCTTGCCGGTCTCTATCATCTCTTCTTCCACCTGTTTCTCAACCTTTGCCACCACCTCTTCTATACGCGCAGGGTGAATACGCCCGTCAGCCACTAACTGGTGCAACGACAGACGTGCTATCTCGCGGCGTACAGGGTCGAATCCGCTAAGAACAATAGCCTCAGGAGTATCATCAACCACTATCTCTACACCGGTTGCAGCCTCAAGTGCACGGATATTACGACCTTCGCGACCGATAATACGACCTTTTACTTCGTCGTTATCGATATGGAACACCGTAACAGCGTTTTCTATGGCTGCCTCGGTGGATATTCGTTGTATGGTTTGAACGATAATCTTTTTAGCCTCTTTATTGGCTGTCATGCGCGCATCTGCCATTCGCTCGTTAATATACGACATGGCATTTGTTTCAGCCTCATCACGCATTGTTTCTATCAACTGCTTCTTAGCCTCTTCTGCCGACAGCCCCGAGATGTTCTCAAGTTGCAGCTGTGCCTGACGATGCAGTTTGTCGGTTTCTTTCTGTTTGAAATCGAGCGATTGTTGCAGTTGGTCAAGCTGCTTACTGCGCTGTTGCACTTCGCTCTGTGCTCGCTGCAACTCGCTCTGTTTCTGCGAGAGTTGCTGCTCACGTTGTTGCAGACGCTGGTCGCGCTCATGCGCTTTCTGCGCCGATTGCTGAACGCGGTTCTCGTGCTCAGCCTTTAAAGCTATAAACTTTTCCTTTGCCTCGATGATTTTATTCTTCTTTATCACCTCAGCCTCCTCCTCTGCTTTACGAAGAATACCATTGCTGGCATTCTTAAAGAAAGCATAGCATATTCCACCTCCCAAAAGAAAAGTTACAACTGCTATAATAATTGTTATTACTATACTATTCATTATTGCAATCTTTATTGGTTGTTAACTATATTGTTTTCCTTTAATTTATCGTTTATCAATTTGTTAATTTTCTTCAAATCGGTTATCACCGGTTCCAGACTCTTGTCGCGTTCGTCCGACTTCAACTCCACTGCTGCATGCAGGGCAACATACATCCACAACGTTTCCAACGACTTCTCATTCATTAGAGCAAGCTGATATTTTCTAAACAAACTATTGACGTAAACGCCTGCCTTGCGAAACACCTCTTCATCTTCGATAGGTACACGCAGTGGCACCTTGTGCACGTCAATGTTGAGAACAATATTTTGAAGGCGTTCGCTCATTGGTTATTCTTCTATCGTTACGCATTCCAATGCCTTGTCGATATATTCAATCAGATGCGTCAAACGGCGTTTTGCCTGTTCGCGTTGCTCTGTATTTCCCGACAACGTATAAGCCGACTGAAGGTTCCTGAATTTACGTTGGATATCTGACAGCTCGGCATGGGTTCGCACCATCTCTGCGCGAAGCTGTTCGTTCTGATAACGAAGCGAGTCTAACTGCTCGTTGACGGCATCATAACGTTTGAGCAATTCTTCGACATTCATCGTCAACTCGTCTAATAACTGCCGACTCGCACTTGCCATAAACTATATCGTAACTTGAATTTTAAAAATCAAAAATTAGAAATTAGAAACTATATCCTATACCTAAGCCTATTACCGACTTAAACTGCAGGCGCTCTGCCTCTTTACCATCTTTGTTAGCTATAAGTGTACCGGGGTAGTATTTCAGACTTGTAGATAGCGATACGTTGAGCACTTTTAAGAACTGATAGCTGATAGCCACATCCCAGTCAACATCGAAGTTTCCAAAGAAACGGTTGTTGTTAGAATACTCAAAATAGTTATCATTGAAAAAGTCTGCTTCGGTCTTTCCCGCATTGGCAGGGTCCTTAAGCCAAGCATCCTTTACATTGAAACCCTTTCCTTGATACGGTGAGAAAAGTGCCAATGTGGTGGAAAGTGTAAGGTTCTCGTATTTATAAGCTATAGCGCCCTTAAAACTCAAACCGAACTCGGCACGTGCATTTCTGTACTGCTTTTGGCCACTCTCGTCGTAAGCATAGGTACCAAACTTAGCCTGCAAGTCTTTGCGTAAATCGTAGTCGGTAGTCCCCATCTGAGCATTATATTCGCTGCTATACTTTTCGTTCCAAGCATCACCCACATAAGCCGTGGTAACACGACCGGCAATAGGTGAAAGATAAATAGAAAAATCTGCTCCGTTAACCGATTTTTTCCAGTCGATACCTACCGAGATATCGGTATATGATGGAGCCAACCACTTTGATATGATTGGGTTGTAGCCTGCTACATATTCATGTCCAAGGGCATATTGCGATTGAAAACCGCCCAAGATTGTAAGATACCATGTCTCTTTAAATTCCCAACCGAACTTAGTTGCAAACTTAATGTTATCCGACGATTTCTGGAATTTGTCTTCCTCTTGGTCTATCCATGTCAACCCGAACTCGGTATCGAGGTTGCTATCCCACGCTATAGCGTCTTTATGGTAAAGTAGGTGCAGTTTTGCGTATGCCACACCGTTAACATTATTTTTACCACCTGCAGCCCAGTTAACCAAACCGGTTGCAGCAGCATTCAATCCTACCACACCATCGAACTTCCAAGCTTTCTTGCCGGTGTCAACTTTCTTCAAGTCGTCAACGGCAGTCTTGGCAGCCTCAGCATTTGTTGTTACTGTTGCCTTGTCAACTTCTTGTGCATTTAGCGATAAAGTTCCTATAATGCACAAGGCAAAAAAAAGTGTCTTGTTTGATTTCATATTTAATAGTTTTAATTTGATATAATTCTAATTATATAAAATTGATATAATCTTAATGATAAATCGTTTGGTATTTCTCTATCAGCCGATTACCACGTCTCGTTAGTACTGCGCAGTGTCATACACTTGTTCGGCGGCTTCTTCGCCGAGCAGACGTTCGATAATAGAGAAAGCAAAATCCGAGCTCAAACCCGGTCCTTTGGCTGTTATCAAGTTCTTCGAAACAACAACCAATCCGCCTATATAACTCTCGCCAAGGGCGCTTTCGAAACCCGGATAACATGTTGCCTGCTTGCCCTCAAGTATTCCCAACTTACCCAATATAGCAGGAGCAGCACAAATAGCCGAGATAAGTTTACCTTCATTATTATGTTCAACGAGCAAACGGCACAGATTCTCGTGTTCGCCAAGCATCAGACCTCCACCGGGCAAAATAAGCATACCGGCATCGGAGAAATCTACAGTTTCGAACATCACATCAGCCTTCACATCAATGCCATGGGCACCATGCACCTCTTTTGAGTCGGTCATACTGACTGTAGTCAGTTCGATGCCTGCTCTACGTAACAAGTCGATTGTTGTAACGGCCTCTATCTCTTCGAAGCCATTGTCAAGAAACAGATAGTTCATACTTTTAAAAATTGATTGTTGATGAATAGTATTTTGCTATAAGTTACTTCATTCTGAAATGGTAAGTTATCTTACCTATCACATCGCCACTGCCGCCTGAGAATGTGGCTTTACGGGCAGCATTAAGCGCCTCTTGCTGAAGGGTCTTGTCGGAAACGTTCGTTCCGGCAGCTATTGTTGCTGCCACCACTTGTCCGTTGGCATTCACGCGTATCTCCACCACCACATCACCTTCTTGGTTGACTTTATATACAGGCGTAACCAACGAGCCGCGTAGCGATCTGCCGTTGAGTGACCACGAATGCCCGCCTGAGGTGCCTTGTCCGGCTGGATTTCCCTGCTGCGAAGAACCCGACGTGTTGCCCGAGCCATCCGACGAACTATTATTGCCAAACAGCGAACCTAATCTATTGGCATTATCTATTGCTTGCTGCTCGCGTGCTCGTTGTTCTGCCAAACGCTTTTCTTCTGCAAGGCGCTCAGCCTCCTGCCGTGCCTGCTCTTCTGCCTGACGACGGATACGTTCCTGCTCTTCCGCCTGACGTTTCTTCTCCTCCTCTTTACGCTGTTTCTCAAGTGCAAGCGACTCCTCGTCCTCTTGCGTCATCAAGTCGTTATGCGAAGGGTCTTGCGCAGCAGGCTCCGGAGCAGAAGGTTGCGTAACAGCAGCGGGAAGAGGTGTTTCGGCAAAGCCGCCACCATCCGACACCTCGCCAAATGAAACCATTATGCCCTCATCTTCTTCTATGTAAGGCGGATTGATATACACAAACCATAGAAGAAGAAACAGCAGCAACAACGTCAGCAACGAGCCTGCAACACCATATATCTTCGCTTTTGCGTTATTGGTCATACTTATTTTTTAGTTGCTATAACAACTTTCATCTTATTTTGGTTAGCGATATCAAGTACGCGAACCACTTCCTTATAAGCTATATCTTGGTCGGCATGCAAAGCTATATACATCGCAGAGTCGCTTGCCTGCACTTGCATTAGATACCCTTCTAACGCCTCAGGGTCGATTGCTATAGGACGCTTATTGCCGACAGCAACAGAATAGTTACCCAGATTATCTATTGACACCTTTGCCACGACATGCTTTGTCGTGGTCTTAGCGCGCGACTGAGGCAGATTGATTTTTATGTCGTTGGGAGACGACATGGTGCTTGCCATCACAAAAAACAGCAACAGCAGAAATATCAAGTCAGTCATCGACGACATTGAGAATGTAGCCTCTACCTTATTTCTTCTTTTCAGAGCCATAATAGTTGCAAAAAGAACAGATGATTCAATAAATCTTTCGCTTTTATCAAATAGACGGCTCGTTGAGCAAGTCCATAAACTCCATTGTCCGACCCTCAAGTTGACGAACTACCGAGTCGATACGAGCCATTAAGTAGTTGTAAGCAAACAACACCAATATACCCACTATAAGTCCGCCTATTGTCGTTACCATTGCCTGATACATTCCTGTGCTCAACGCTGTTAGCTCTATCGCACCTGATTCACTACCTGCCATATTATAGAAAGTCTGAACCATACCGAGCACCGTACCAAGGAAACCGAGCATAGGAGCTATGGCAGCTATTGTAGCCACTATAACAAGGTTTTTCTCGAGTTTAGCAACCTCCAAATTACCTACATTCTCAATTGCCACCTGCACATCATTCATCGGACGTCCAATACGAGTAATACCCTTCTCTATCATACGTGCAGAAGGAGTATCGGTTTGTCGGCAGAGATTAAGTGCCGAATCAATTTTGCCTTCATGAATATAGTCTTTTATTCTATCCATAAACGACTTATCCTCTTTCTTGGCATGGCTGATAACAACCAAACGTTCGACAAACAAATATACGGCGAATGCTAACAAAAGCACCAATATCACCATTATCCATCCACCATACTGAGCCATCTGCCAAAGGTTGATAGACTCTTGTTCGCTTACTGCTTCAGCAATCTGCTGAACAGTGTCAGCAGGCAACATATCTACTTGAAATAACATAACTTAATTTATTTGTCAGTGATTATTTATTGTTTTCTAATTTATTGTCGGCAACAATCCAAATAGCGCTTTATTGTATTTTCTATTCCCCAATAAAGAGCATCCGCTATCAGCTGATGCCCTATGCTTACCTCATCAACCCAGGGTATAACATGCAGTAAGTCTGGCAAATTCTCGGTCGTCAGTCCATGCCCGGCATTTAGTCCTATCCCGCATTCGCGAGCGCACAGAGCAGCTTCTTTATACGGAGTTGCAGCACGCACGCCATCTCTCTCATACTCAAGAGCATACGGACCCGTATATAATTCCACACGGTCGGCTCCTGCACGAGCGGCATAATCCACCATACGCTCCATAGGGTCAACAAACACCGAAACGCGTGCACCAGATTCATGCAACTGAGCTATAACATCTTGCAGAAAATACTGATTGCTGAAAGTATCCCATCCGTGGTCGCTCGTTAGTTGTGAAACAGCATCGGGAACAAGAGTTACTTGCTGCGGGCGGATATCACTTATCAACTTTACGAACTCCTCGGTAGGATTACCTTCAATATTAAATTCAGTAGTAATCACCTTCTTAAGGTCATATACATCGGTTCTGCGAATATGGCGCTCATCGGGACGGGGATGAACAGTTATGCCCTGCGCACCAAAGCGTTCGCATGCGCGGGCAAATTCTAATAAATCAGGTACATTACCGCCACGGGAATTACGAAGTGTGGCTATTTTATTGATATTAACACTCAAGCGAGTCATCGACATTCTAAAAATCTTAATTTGCCGCAAAGATACAAATATTTATTCAATAAATAAAATACAAATAGCAAATTTCTTCTTTGAAAATATGAGAAAAAATGGTAACTTTGCAGCGCAATGCACAAGCGAGCATTTTCGAAGGGCTTGGTGTGCTTTATTCTAACTGCCCGAGGGCGCTTTTAAACAGGTTGAGCATAATGAGAATTGTTATCTTTGGAAATTCATTTAAGCGTAATACTATAGACGAAACTGCACATATACTCTGCTATATGCGAGAACATAAGGTAGAGGTAATGTTGTCGAAAGAGATTCGCGACGAAATGAACCTGCGTGATTGCTATCCGCTTTTTTCTGAAACTACTCAGGAAGATATCGACTTTGCTATATCCATAGGGGGCGATGGCACTTTCCTTACTACGGCTGCACATATAGGGGCTAAGAACATACCTATTCTCGGAATCAATCTCGGCCACCTCGGATTTCTTTCTGATGTACAAGCCTCTGATGTTGACCGCATTCTCGATCAACTAATCAACAATAATTATACCATCGAGCAACGTTCAATACTAAAGGTAACAAACTCAGAAGGAGCACCTTTATCTCTTCCGTTTGCACTTAATGAAGTGGCTGTAATGAAACAGGAACTATCGTCGATGATAGCTGTTGATACCTACGTCAATGGTGAGATGCTCAACACTTATAATGCCGACGGACTTATCGTTTCAACACCCACCGGCTCTACTGCCTACAACTTATCGGTAGGCGGACCGATTGTAGCGCCACAAACAAAAGTGATTGTACTAAGTCCTATCGCTTCACACAGCCTCAATGTTAGACCTCTTATTATACCCGACGACTGCACTATTGACCTAAAGATAAGTAGCCGTTCACATAACTACTTGATTTCTATCGACGGACGTAGTCTCTCAATCAAAGAATCTGTTAAACTGCATATCGAAAAAGCACATTATACCATCAAACTTGTCCAACTTGGCGAACATTCATTTTTCGATTCGCTTAAGAAAAAATTATCATGGGGAACTCAGGGTAGTTGAACACTGCAAGGTTGAAATAAAAACGGCAATGTGCAGTTTTTAACCTTCTGGGGGTTCATTTAACAACCTGACTGGTGCGCTTATCTGTAAGAGCGGCGATACTTAATCAAATGAAGTAAAATATTTTAAATAATACAGTTATGAAGAAATTTTATCTCATTCTTGCTTTGGTTATTGTAAGTGCAAGTGCTAAAGCTTCAGATTATGAAAACGAAGTAAGCATTTCCGGTGGTCCGTTTACTCCGGTAACTCTTGCCACTCAGTATTTTTCAAGCAGAATAATAGGTGCCACACCATTGGCTGACCTTGTTTCACTCGAAAATCCGAAATTCTATGGTTCATACCAAATCAACTACAACCACCAAATGAACGACTGGTTCCAACTTGGCGCCAAAGTAGGATGGACTTTTACCGGTTTCGACCTCTACTCAACCGACAAAGACCCGCAGGTAGTTATTGCCCTCGGTAAACGAAAAGAGCTTCTCGGACAAAGTGCCACACATATCATCACCGCAATGATAAGTGCACAATTCACCTACTTCAACACCGACATGGTGGAACTTTACTCCGGTATTGACTTAGGTGCAGGTGTTGCCGTATGGAACAGGAAAAACATGTACAGCAAACCTATTCTCAACCCACTTAATAATCCCGACCTTAACCGCCTGAAAGAGATGCAGGAAAAATACAAAGACGGCACCGATTTACGCTGGATACCGGCTGCCAACATCACCCTCTTCGGCGTCACATTCGGAAGCCGCGTTTATGGTCTTGCCGAGATAAATGTAGGTCTCGATGCCCTTGTTAAAGTAGGTATCGGCTTTAGAAGATAATAAGCAAAAAATGAAACCGCAAGATTTAAGAATTGTCTTTATGGGTACTCCCGAGTTTGCGCAGTACTCACTCAAAGCATTGGTTGACAACGGCTACAATATCGTAGCTGTTGTTACCATGCCGGATAAACCTCAGGGAAGAGGGCACAAGGTGCAGTTCTCACCCGTAAAAACGTATGCCCTGACGCAAGACATTCCGGTGCTGCAACCCGAGAAACTTAAAGACCCTGACTTTGTAGAACAACTTCGCTCATATAATGCCGATTTGCAGATTGTTGTAGCATTCCGCATGTTACCCGAAGTAGTTTGGGCAATGCCGCCTATGGGGACATTCAATCTGCATGCTTCGCTTCTTCCGCAATACAGAGGAGCGGCACCTATCAATTGGGCTGTTATCAATGGCGAAAAACAAACGGGAGCCACCACCTTCTTTCTCAAACAAGAGATTGACACAGGTGATATGATACTGCAACGTAGCATCAATATTGCAGACGATGAGAACGCCGGTTCCGTGCACGACCGACTTATGGTGATGGGAGCACAAATGGTGTTGGACACTACCAACCTCATAGCCTTAGGTCAGGCAAGACGTCAACCACAACCCGCACTCGCCGCAGAAGAATTAAAGCCGGCTCCGAAAATATTCCGCGAGACATGCCAAATCGACTTTAATAAGCCGGCACAACAAGTACACAATTTTGTAAGAGGATTATCACCCTACCCTGCTGCATGGTGCGAAGCTACGATAACTAACGACGACAAACAAACTGTTAAGATATACAAAACATCTCTTAGCGGAATAACAGCCAATGCAGAACCTGGCACACTGCTAACCGACAAAAAAAACTACATCCGCATAGCATGTGCTGACCAATGGATTGACATTGTTGAACTGCAACTGCCCAACAAAAAACACATGACAGCAAAAGAATTACTCAACGGGATAGTTAATAGTTAATAGTTACAGGTTGAATAGTTGAATATATAAAAATGGTTGATTATCTTGCCATAATAGACAAATATTACTTTGAGTCTCCTGAATTAAAAAATATTCTTATTGTTCATTCTCGTCAGGTAAGCGACAGGGCGCTTTTGCTCGCTTCGCGTCATCCGGAACTGAATATCGACCTGCAATTTGTAGAAGAAGCGTCAATGCTGCACGACATTGGCATCATTTATTGCAATGCCCCGAAGATTTATTGTTTTGGTACACACCAATATATAGAGCATGGCGTACTCGGTGGTGAGTTGCTACGCCGGGAAGGACTGCCGCGGCATGCCGAAGTAGCAGAAAGGCATACAGGTTCCGGCATCACCATCGAACAAATAATCAGAGAGGAGTTGCCCTTACCTGAAAAAGACTACTGCCCACAAACAGTCGAAGAGAAACTAATATGCTATGCCGACAAATTCTTCTCAAAATCGCATATAGGAGAAGAAGTGGCATACGATAAAATCAGATATAATATTTGGAAATACGGTCACGACGCAGTGCTACGTTTCGACCAAATGCGAGAGATGTTCGAATAACTTGGCAACTACTATCTGAACTTATGAGCAAAGCCGAGCGATATCATCTCTTTAAACTGCACTTTAGCGCGTTCGTCGGCAGGTAGTATCACAGTGTTATCATATCGAGGGTGCAATGTGATACGCGCCGAGAGATAGCGAGTAATCATAAAATCGCCAACTATTTCCAAATCAATCTCCACTCTCTTATAATTGGTATATAAATAAAACTTCGAGTCGAGAGTTATTTCTCTTACGGGTACCCAGTGCCACTCTACGCGCAACGAACTACCGGCTTCGTTGATAATACGTTGCCCTTTAGGAATACCATATAGCGCGGGGTCGGCATAGAGGGTATCGTTGGCATACACCATCTTATAGGTAAGTGGCGAGAACACTATCGACAACCCTTTCACAGGCTTGTAATCTGCACCAAGAGCAAGATTAAACCGTATAGGAGTCAGCGGTCCGGTTTTAAGCACACGGGTATTGTCTTTCCATGTGTTGAAAAGCTGAGCCTGAAATTCAGCAGAAACCGACAAATATACCTTATTGAACATCTTATAGCCGAACTTGCTATACAGACGGAACATATCGTCGTTCATATTTATTTTCCTAAGCGAGTCGCCGCTCACAGTGTTCACACCTGCACGCCATTCGCCGGTATTCTCCCATCTTATTTTATCTTTGTCGTCGTAAGAAAACGAACCTTGCGCTATAGCGAGCAGCGCAAAACTGCTATTGCCGCCTGCATACCAGTTTTTCGACACATAGTTCTGCGTTATCTGCAGCATTATTGTTGCATTCTTATGCCACGGAGTACGCATGTCGCGCAGTTTACGCTGCAACTCTTGCCGGTCTTCCTCGGGGTCGGCGATAAGAGATTTGCCTATTTTAAGTCCATGACTAAGGTCGGCATGAAAAATAAATATATCGTCTTTTGCTTTTACATACGTAGAGTCATATACACCACAATACAAGTCGGCAGCATGAGCAGTTATATATCGCCTCACACCGGCAAACAAAGTGGGCATGTCGGCTTTAAAAAGTGTGTCTGCCGATGCCATTTGCTCGAAAGAAGCAGTTATAGGAACATACAACAAAGGCAGAGTAAGAGCATAACAAGGATAGGCACGGGCAAAAGAATCGATGCGCAACGAGTCGGCATAACCCACATGAAAGGGATTAAGCATCGTGGTGTCGGTTCGCAGGCGCTCCTCGTGACGAATAGAATCGAGCCGTGCCTGCTCGCGTTTCTGACGGGCAAGCACACTGAAAAGAAGATCATCGTCGGACGCCTTAAGAGTCAATTGCTCAGAATCGATAGTATCTAACTGAACCTGACCGAAAGTTATCCTACAACATCCTACGAGTAACAATGCAATAAATAAAAGGCGATTACGCATGCTTACCGTTCGATAAGTGTTGTCGGGTTGAAGTATTTTGAGAAGAAATTTGAGGTTTTCTGACCGACATTACTATGAGATATACACCCCATATTATAAATGGCAGAGAGAGCCATTGTCCCATGTTAAGTGTCATACTGCTTTCAAATGCCTCCTGATCGAGTTTGATAAACTCAAGGAAAAATCGGGTTACGAATATTATCTCAAGGAATACACCGAATATCAGTCCATTGCGCTTATATGCCTTGGCTTTCCAATATAGCAGCCAAGTTACTGCAAATGCCACCATACAATAAAGCATTTCGTAGATCTGAGTAGGATGACATGGCAACGGATTTCCTTCTGCATCAAGTGGCACAGCGGGGTCGCGCATAAAAACAAAGCCCCATGGCATAGTGGTAGGATTTCCATATATCTCAGAATTCAGCAGATTGCCCAACCTGATACAAGTAGCCGTTATACACACACCGATTACAAGTCGGTCGAAAATCCACACTAATCCTGTATGGAAATGGCGCTTGCTCAGTAGCCATGCTGCGAAAATAAGTCCGAAGGCTCCGCCATGCGACGACAAGCCTCCTTGCCATATCTTAAGCAACTCAAATGGATGTTCTATATATGGATTGCGGTATTTAATAGTCCACGAGAATATCTGTATCGGCTCCAATCCTAATGCCGACGCTTCGTGCCATTCGTAAAACCAACAATGTCCTAAGCGTGCTCCAATTATAACACCAAGCACCATATAAACAAACAATTTGTCTGTCCAGTCGGGTGGACATTGTTCGTTTTTATAAAGTTTCACCTCAATAAGATAGCATATATATATACCTACAGCCCAAAGTATGCCATACCATCTTACTGACAGCGAACCAATTGAGAACGCCACAGGATCTACATTCCAAATTACCGAAGCAAGCATTTAACTATTATAATTAAAAAAGCATTTAATAACGACATTTTTAACGCACCGTTAAAACATTAGAACATTAAATGTTCCCTCAAAGTCCCTTTCCGTGGCAGTTTTTGTATTTTTTACCCGAGCCGCAAGGACATGGGTCGTTGCGGCCCACCTTAGGTTCAGTGCGGCGTATAGGTTCGGTGCGCTGTTGTTCGCGTGTATCGCGACCTGCTGCGGCTTGCTGAGCAGCCGATGAGCGCTCCATATCGTCTTTACGTGTGCGATAACGACTCATGTCAGTGCGCTGCTGTGCTCCTGCACGATTAACCTCCTGCCCTACTTGCATATTAAGTTGTCCGCGCAGAAGAATAGCAATAGCACGACGGTTGAAAGTGATGAGCATATCGCGGAACAAATCAAACGAGTCTAACTTATACATCAAGAGCGGATCTTTCTGCTCGTAAGTGGCATTCTGAACCGATTGCTTTAGGTCGTCGAGACGACGAAGATGCTCCTTCCATTCGTCGTCGATGACATAAAGAAGAGTGCGTTTTTCGAACTCTTTAACCACTTCCTTGCTCTCGTTCTCGTAAGCACGCTTGAGGTTGACTGCTACGTTATACACACGTTTACCATCGGTTATAGAAACAAGGATATTCTCGTACATCTGCCCTTTGTTCTCATAAACGTTCTTTATCACAGGATAAGTTATTTGTGCCAACTTATCCATCTTACGTTTGAATGTTTCGAGTGCAGCCTCCGATAACTTATCCACCAGCACCTGATGCTTCGCCTCGCGGAATTCTTCTTCTGAAAACGGCGGTTCCATAGCAAAAATCTGCAGAACGTCGGCACTGAATCCATCGAAGTCGAGCGACTGGCGCCAATCGGCAACTAAAGCCTCTGCCGTGTCGTATATCATATTGGTGATATCCACTCCCAAGCGTTCACCCATAAGGGCGTGATGACGTTTAGCGTAAATTACATTACGTTGTTTATTCATCACATCGTCGTACTCGAGCAAGCGTTTACGAATGCCGAAGTTGTTCTCTTCAACCTTCTTCTGAGCACGCTCAATGGAATTGCTGATTAACTTGTGCTCTATCATCTCGCCTTCTTCAAAGCCCATACGGTCCATCAAACCTGCTATACGCTCAGAGCCGAACATACGCATCAGGTCATCTTCGAGCGACACATAGAACACCGACGAACCAGGGTCGCCTTGACGACCGGAACGTCCACGCAACTGACGGTCAACACGACGACTCTCATGGCGTTCTGTACCGACAATAGCCAAACCGCCTGCCTCACGAACTTCCGGTGTGAGCTTGATATCCGTACCACGACCTGCCATGTTAGTTGCTATGGTAACTACCCCACGGCGACCTGCCTGAGCCACAATCTCAGCCTCACGCTGGTGCAACTTGGCATTCAGCACATTATGAGGTATCTTGCGCATATTAAGCATACGCGATAGCAATTCGCTTATCTCCACCGATGTAGTACCTACAAGCACCGGACGACCTGCATTTACTAAACTTACTATCTCCTCTATTACGGCGTTGTATTTCTCGCGCTTGGTGCGATAGATACGGTCGTTCATATCGATACGTGCAATAGGTTTGTTGGTAGGAATAACTACTACATCAAGCTTATAAATATTCCAGAACTCACCCGCCTCTGTCTCAGCCGTACCGGTCATACCGGCAAGTTTGTTATACATACGGAAGTAGTTCTGCAGCGTAATAGTAGCAAACGTTTGGGTTGCACCTTCTACCTTGACATTTTCTTTTGCCTCAACCGCCTGGTGCAAACCATCCGACCAACGACGACCTTCCATCACACGACCGGTCTGCTCGTCAACTATCTTAACCTGATTATCGTCGATGATATAATCAACATCACGCTCGAAAAGTGTGTATGCCTTAAGTAACTGATTAACGGTATGAACACGCTCCGACTTAATAGCATAATTCTCAAGAATTTCGTCTTTACGCTGCTGCTTTTCTGCTGCACTAAGCTCGCTCTTCTCCAAATCAGCCACTTCGCTTCCTACATCCGGCAAAACGAAAAACTGCGGGTCGTCAGTCTGACCGGTAAGGGCATCAATACCCTTGTCGGTGAGGTCTATCTGCTTAAATTTCTCGTCGATAACAAAATACAACTCGTCGGTGGCGATATGCATGTTTTTGTTATTCTCTTGCATGTAAAATTCCTCTGTTTTCTGCAAGCGAACTTTATTACCTGGTTCCGACAAGAACTTAATTAAAGCCTTGCTCTTTGGCATGCCTTTATATGCTCGGAACAAAGCAAGTTCGCCTTCTTCTGCAATCTTCTTATCCTCAGAAGGCATTTTCTGTTTTGCTTCGGTCAGATATTTGGTTGTCAGAGCGGTCTGCGTACGCACAAGCAGTTCTACACGATGTTTATACTCGTCGTAGAATTGGTCTTCTCCACGCGGCACCGGACCGGATATGATAAGTGGCGTACGGGCATCATCAATAAGAACTGAGTCAACCTCATCGACGATAGCGTAGTTGTGCGAACGCTGAACGAGGTCGAGCGGCGAAGTGGCCATGTTATCGCGCAAATAGTCGAAACCGAACTCGTTGTTTGTACCAAAGGTGATATCCGCTGCGTAGGCACGCCTACGCTCATCGGAATTAGGCTGATACTTATCAATACAGTCAACCGACAAACCATGGAACATATAAAGCGGACCCATCCACTCAGAGTCTCGTTTTGCCAAATAGTCGTTAACTGTAACTACATGAACTCCTTCGTGAGTCATAGCATTAAGGAACACAGGCAATGTAGCCACAAGGGTCTTTCCTTCACCTGTTGCCATCTCGGCTATCTTACCTTGATGAAGTACCACGCCACCGATAAGCTGCACATCGTAGTGCACCATATCCCATGTAATCTCGTTACCGCCTGCCATCCAGTGGTTGTGATAGATAGCCTTGTCACCATTTATCTCTATAAAGTCGTGCTGACGGGCTGCAAGGTCGCGGTCGAACTGAGTGGCTGTTACTTCTATCGACTCGTTACCTGCAAAACGACGTGCTGTTGATTTGACAATAGCAAATACCTCCGGAAGAATCTCGTTGAGAACTTCCTCGTACTTACTTTTAATATCTTTCTCAAGTTTATCAACCTCATGATAAACATCCTCGCGCTTGTCGATATCTATCTGCTCAACAGTAGCCTTTAAATCTACTATTTGCTGTTTCATCGGAGCCACGGCATCAGCTATCTGCTGCATAAGAGCAGCACTGCGTGCACGAAGTTCATCGTTGCTCAAACAATCGATAGAGTCATATAAAGCCTTAATCTTTTCAACGTATGGTTGCACAGCTTTCATATCGCGCTGCGACTTATTACCGAATATATTGGTAAGAAATTCAACAAAACCCATTTATGTAGTGAATGATTAATAGTGAATAGTTAACATCTCTTTTTGATGAGATTTTTAGATATTTTATTTAAGTCTGCAAAGTTAAAATAAATTTTCCTTTTACACAACAAAAAACGTACCATGCCAACAGAATGTGAATAAATGTCAGTATAAAAGTGGCAACGACGTTAGGTGATTAGCCTAACGTCGTTGCGCTAATGGATAATTGCAGACAAGGTGTACAATTGGTGTCATATTGCTTTATGGAACAATGTCTTAATTCTTATTTTTTCCGCTACTTTTTTCCCTTCACCTTGGTGCCTAAAGTATTGTAGATACTGCCATCAGGCATCAGAATATATATGCCGTTATTGTATATTATCTTTCGCGCTGAATTGCTGCTATGGGCGTGATTGTTAACAAGGTCGCTTGTTATACCTTTTGCTCGTCGTAAAGCATCAAGATAAATTGTACCTTTATCTGAAAGTAAGGTGTTTTGTCGAATGATACGTAAACCCGTAAATTGGAACTCAACAGCATGAGGTAAGTTAGAAAGACTTAACGCCTGCGTTTTCCAACCGCTGTAATCAAGATCGCACAACTCCAGTTCATGACGGTCGCCTTCTGTTTCGAATATAGCATACATTCGGTTGTACGACAAATCACCATAAACATCAATCAGTAAGGTATCAGAATCTACAAAAATATACGTAAGGTCGAGAGGTGAGAGAAAGAGTGACTCGTCGTCGTTTTCGCTGAAAAATACATAGCCCACAGCATCCGAAGCCTTTCCCTGAGTATATTTGCTTGCATCTGCCAATATTGTAGCATCTTTTACTCCTACTGACGATTCTGCGTTATAACGGAAGAAAATAGAGTCGATTGTATTAACCGATTCTGCCTCTATAGTCTTTGTCTGAGCCTTGGTTGTAAAACTAAAACTATATGGTTCAAGCAACGGCACATTGCACGTATCGCGTACAGTTGAAGCAATAGTTACAGTGTAGAGTGTCTGAGGTTGCAAACGACTGTCTTCTGTAATATCGAAACGAAGCGAACCGTATGGACTTTTCACCGTATTACGTCGTAGAATTCGCGCATTGGGATTATATAGATAATCACTTCCATCGGTTATTGTAATTGCCTGCGGCTTTGAAGAAGATGCATCGAGTTTCATATCAAACAGAACCATAATAGTAGGTTCGAGGTCAACATTCTCTGCTCCATCCAAAGGGTAGGTTTGTTTTACACTTAGTTTAGCTCGATTTTTAGTTCTAAAACGGAACACAAAATCGTCTGCCATTGTGTTCGAATAGTTAAAATCGGGATGACAAGCAGACTTGTCAAGCCTGACTGTATATTCCGTTCCTTTTTCGAAGGCTACTGCTGGTGTAAAACGAAGAGTACGCTGCGAGTTTTCCAAAACCAATGTCCCCTCTACCTCGGGTGTAATGGAAAATGCCTCTATTGTAGGTTCGGCAAGCATATCCCAGTTGAAATTAAGAACAATAGGAATAGCTACTTCCTGACTATCTTCCAATTCGACATGCGGGCTGTAGTTAAGCACATACGGACGAGTTTCACGTTTCATATCAACAAGCATATCTTGATAAGTTATCTCGTTGGCTTCAACCTCAACCTCTGTCTCTTTTGTATAATAGTGGTCGGCTTCAACTCGCACTGTATATTTCCCGGGCGCCAAATTCCAAAAGAAAAACACACCATTATACAATGTATCTGTCTGATATCTACCTATTTCTTCTCCATCTTTAAGTAGAGTAACCATTGCTCTGTCAATAGGCAGAAGTTCGTCTCGACTATTTTTTATGGTTTTAATGACGGGGAATATCATTTTATTATACGAGTCTCTAACCTGACCTGCAATCACACCCTCTGTAAGCTTATAGTCAAGAAAATACGTACAGAAGGTCTTCATAAAATACCAACTTTCTTTCCACTTATAGTCCATATTCATCATCCTGTATGCTTCCGGTAGATAGTCATGCATACAACCCTCGGAAATAACACCGGGCACCGACAAATTGCGCAACACTCCGTATCCGTTCGACCAACCCATAGCATCTCTTCCGAATGTCTTATCTCCGGTAATACGAGGCTTTGAAGTTGACCATGTTGTTATTTTATTTTCAAAAAGATTATTTCCTATAAGAGTAGAAATATCATGGCTCCGTTGTTGTGTCTGCTTGTTTTTCTCATCGGCATAAATGCGAGTATCGTCTAAATCTTTCCCTGCATATAATTCCAAAACGTAATTAGCCGGACCGCCGGCATTACTATGTATTGATAACATAAAATCAGCCTTATAGGCATTAGCCTCAGCCACAATGGCTGATAATGCACGATCGTCGGCAGTAGTATTTGTTGTGCGCGACATCATGGTTTGCATTCCGAGTTCGTTGAGCCACTTGCGGAGTTGTAAGCCTTTATCTAAGTTCGCATTCGATTCCCAGAAACCTTCGGGGTCGCCTTGCCGGAAAGGATAGATAACGATATTTCTATCGTCAGGGTCATGCCCTCCGTGTCCGGGATTGATATATATCTTCACCTGCGAGAAATCTGTGTACATTGCCTTTGGTGCTCTCGCCGGTTTAAGCATACGTTTTGATTCCGGTAGAGATTCTGATTCAACAAGTAGAGGCACAAACGGTTCGAAAGTGGCTTTTCGCAGGGTATCGAAACCTTCGGCAACTACTTTATCGATTTGCAAAAGATTTACGGCACCATTAAGTGTACTATATGCTATCAATCCTTTCTGGGCATTTACCGACGGATACATTCCCATCTCATAGGGATTGGTGAGCGTTTGCACAAGCGAACCGTCTAACGACTTAATAACAATCGAAGAAGCAGTGTAACGGTCACCATCGTCCTCGTCGCACATGCCGACTATATGATTGCTGCCATACCACACCGGCGCATGTAAACGTCCGAGGTTAGACAATTCTTTCCCTTGCAAGTCGCAGACCGCAGTGCCATATTTAGTATTGAAAACAATTTTTTGTTTGTCGGGAGAAAGTGAAGCCCACACATAATTGACATCCCGACCATGGGGATATAATTCATGCCGTACACCATGGTTATAAAGAACAAGTTTCAGTTCGTCGTTAGTAACATATACTTCGCCCTCAATAGGAGCAATATTATGCCATACATTTTCATCAGACGAGTACTCTATGCTATTGCCGTCGGCGCTTAAAATAGGATAAAAACCTCGTGCCAATTTCTTATGAGATACAATCTCAATTGGCTCTGATATCAAAAATACAGACAGAGATAAGGCATAAAGGATGAGTAGTGTGCGTTTCATCGTATCAGTGATTAAATATATAAAGCGATGGAATGGTGCTGCTCAAAAAAAGGATAGCCACACCATTCCATCTGTATTTATCAAACAATTATCTTACTTGGATGCCAAGAGGGGTATATTTTTCGTTATTTCGAATAATATAGATAGTCCCATTTTCAAGAACTTTCTTCACTTCTTCATTCGCATCGTTTTGAACACTGGTAAGTGCTGTAGTTTTACCATTGCTGAATGTATATGCACCATATCCATTCTCGCCTGTATAAACATAGAGATGAGCAATACCTTTTTCTTCGTCAACAAGAACTGAAGGAGTGGCAGTACGGTAGCCGTTCGATTGTCCTCCCATTCCAATACCGGGGAACTCCCATAGTTGTTCCATATCATCGAATGCACGGAACATATTCTTGCACTTATAAAGTACGAAAGTCGATTTCAGTCCGCCGGAGCCGTTGGTATTGTCGCCTGCCATTAGCAAGAAGTATTCGCCACCCATTTCAAACTCAATAAGTCCGTTATGACCGGTAGCACGAGCTTTGCCGTTAGAGCCGATAATTTGTGGTGAATCGCTTGTAAAATGTTCAAGCACATCACCATAACCATCGAACAGCACAGGATAATCGCTAAATCCGTCAACATAGAATGTAATAGGTCCTTCGATGGGGTCGATCTCAATGGGGAAAATCTGAGGAGCGGTTCCGAAATTAGAGCCTATCGTCTCACTAAGGTCACAAGATATCTGACGTGTTTTGCCGTCCCACTCGCCATTCTTAATACGCCACCAATAAACCTCGCTTGCAGACGCAGCGGCTGCCATAATAACAGCATCTCCATTAATGTCTCCTTTCACACCACAAGCATCGAAGCGGATAGAATAGTCAGGATAATCTTCAAACATAGTGTTCGTGTTAACGAGCATACGACCTTCTCCTGTTTCAAGGTCGATGGTCCATACTTGCCATTCTGCTTTATTTGAAGTGGGCAAATTGCATAGTACAGCATGCCCTGCATCGTCAAGTTTAATATCTTGCATTGCTCCGAACACAAGTCCGGTAGTATCGGCCTTGCCGCCAAGTTTAAACACATTATCTGCAACATACAAATCATCGAGCATAGTACCGGTCTCTGCATCTACCACTTTGAGTTTAATTTCAGTTGGTGCATTCTCATGGTTACGCCACGTGAAATACATCTTGCCGTTATACTGAATCCATGCGCGGCACCACATCGGTTTCTCATTCGGGCGGTTAGATGTGTAGTTGTTAAGTGTAACTGCATATAGCCAATCATTGCTCAGCGAATAGGTCTTTTCGCCTATTGTTACCTTTTCGTAAACAGAGGGATCTTTACCTGCTGTAGCTGCCTTTGTAAAGTTCTCTGCATCGCCTAAGAAATAAAATACTCCATCGCTGTAACCTACCACTACGATAGCATCTATTTTTATACCCGGCGAGAAATTATTCTGATCGAGTTTAACGTCAATACACTGTATGGTATCGGTAACATCGGTAAGCAATGCATCGCCATTGTCAGCGTAACCGCATAGTTTCACACCCTCGAGTTGAACGAGAAGGTTCATATTATGCGATTGTGCACCACCATCGACTATATCTGCAATGAAAGTAGCAGTTGCTATTGCGGGTTTACCTTTTATTGACTCACGGACTACCGGATTACTAACCACTGCTACTCCACCTCGCATTGCCACCGTACCTGCCACTACTATCTGATCGTTAACACTAACATTCGGTGTTTCGTTCATCACTACCACTATCGCACCTGTTTCATCTTGTATATATACATCGTTGCCGTGGATAAAAGTAACCGTACCTTGAGTAGTGGTATCGGTGCCGATTTCTAATTGTCCGAATTCCTTCGTTGTGGGTATATAATCTCCGAAGCGGGCATATAGTTTAACATCTCCCGAACCGCTTATCTCAGTGCGACGCTCAAGACGCATTGCCGCATCAGCATACCAGCCAAGGAAACTCTCGCCTTCTTTATATGGCAGAGCATTAGAGAGCGACACCACCTCGCCTTCGCCATATTGAGCGGGACCATCAAAGCCATGTTTCCAAGCCGGCTGGAAAGCCTTCAATTGTCCTGCAAGCACATAGTTATTAGTATGGCGATAGTCGGTAAGCGACGGAGAACCGAAGAAGAAACCTGCCACCTCGTGGCGCCATAATGCCTCTTGCTCTGTTTCTGATGCCTGACCTGCATGAGTTCCATCGTAACCATCAGCCACAACACCCCATTTCTTTTCCGCACCTGCCGTCTTCACACGGGTAGAATCGATATAGTCGTGCAGCCACATCCACTTGTCCTGAGAAAGTAACACTCCCAACTGAAGGGTTGTAGCATACGTTGTGTTCATGATAACTGTTGATGTTACTTCGACGCCCTGAGCATCTTCAAGCAATGCCCAACGATTTTTCACCATATCCCATACATACACTGTTCCCAACGAATCTTTAGCCCAATCTTTCCACGCTGAGTTAACCATACTGGGAAACGTTTCCTTATACTCCTCCATTAGAGAGAGAAGCATTTCAGCCTTGTTCTTCCAACCATACTGGTTGGTCACACCGCCATTCAACTCGTAGGTAATAGTACCTTGAGCGAACGACATAATACTGATTGCCAAAACTGCAAACAAAATAGTAAGTTTTCTCATAATAATTAGAATTTAGTTTATAATGATGTTATTTGTCCTAAAGCATTATACACTTTACCATCGGGTAATATAATGTATAGTTGCCCGTTACGCATTACCTTTCGGGCAACGGCATTATGTGTTTTTATATCTACAACCGCCGAAGAAAGCGAGCATACCACATGCACTGTTTCCGACCACTCGGTCTGACCGTCTTCAGTCTTAGCAAATGCTCGCAAGTACCAATCGCCATCAGTTAGTTGATCGAATTCAGCAACGAAAACATTAGCATCGGTATTCACTCGCTTGCTATAGCGAGACGGGAACTCGTCGTACTGCGACAATTCAATACGAAAGCCGTTATTGGGTTGAGACTGTAATTCAACCTTTAGTATGTCAGTCGATATAATCTGCCCGTCGGCGGGCGATATGATAGCAGGCACAGGAATATCAACTTTCATCACTGTGAACGATGAAACAGGTGTTAGTACCTCTCGGTCGGCTATAGTTGCACGCACACGCACATAATAAGTCTTGCCATATAACAATATGTTCTCTGCTACTTGCAGCGAATTGGTTTCAACAGTTGCTGAATATACCAAATCCTGCTGACGGAACAAACTATTATCGGCTATCTGGCAATAAAAGATTGCTCCTTCTATCATATCCCATTCTATAACAGGTGCTTCTTCTACATCCACCGCACCATTTGCGGGTGATGTAACAGAAAACATACGACCTGTGAAATATTCAGGTTCCGACCATGCACTTTGTGCTCCTACAGCATAAGCACGCACACGCCACCAGTACGAAGTTGAGCCATCTATATTGCTATAAGGCTGAGTTGAAAAAGAGTTGACGGAAGTAGTCTGCGTGAGCAGTATTTGCTCGAATTGGGCATCCGCTGCTATCTGAATCATATATCCGGTAGCACCCTCCACCTTCGACCAACTGAGAGTTGCCGGTAGCAATACCGACTCGCCATCTACAGGCGATTCGAGTATTGGTGTATTTATTGATATTGACATTTCCCCCAAACGAGCAGGAGCATACTCATATCCATAACGGTCAACCACAGTAACTAAAACAGCATAATCATCGGTTGTTATTGAGGAAGGCAAAGTGAACGTTGTCGAGTAGGTCAGACCAATAAGATAGGGTGAACTAAGCGAATTAACTGATTCCAACTCGTCGATGGGAACGCAATACACAGCATAGCGCACATTATCATCGGGATATACCCACTGAAGTACGTTACCCTCAAGTTGCAGGTTATTCACAACACCCTGCTCAGCAGGTGCATACCATGTCATTGCAGGAGTAAGTGCAGGATGAATGAATGCCTTCTGCACTAAATTGTTAACAAAATTTGTTGTTGTGCGGAAAGGTTTGTCGGAAAAAAATACCGATCCGGGAGCACCATCTCTTGATGAGGCACGATTGATATTTATCTGGTCGATAATCTCTTGCGCATAAAACTGCACTTCTTCTGTTTGTTCTGTTACATTTCGGCGATTGAATGCTGCTTGCTCTATCGTTGACAGACCTTTCGGCATGTGACGTGGAGCATTATTACTGCCCTGCAGATTCGACAGTGACTGACTTATATATGCATGTCTGCCAAAGTGGTGTGCCATTTCCGACCACCATGGTGTTATCTGTGCATAGTCGGCTGCCGAACCGATTGTCCAATACACTTGCGGTGCCATATAGTCGATAGTATGCTCTTCGTACCACGCTAACGGGTCGGAATATATTCCACTATACTGCCAATCGCTACCTATCGGACATGGATTAACTCCATGCTTTGCTGCAACGGCACGATCGGTGGCAGCTACTCCGGCAGGTCCTATACCAAACTTACACCACGGCTTGATGGCTTTAATCGCCGCATAAACTTCTGCCACCATCTTATTAACATTTTGCCGACGCCAATCGCCAAGACTCAGCCCATCAGGATTATAAGCCTCATACTGTGCTGCATCCTCAGAAGCATCGGTACCACTAACATAAAAGTAGTCGTCGAACAATATGCCGTCAACATCGTAGTTGCGCACTATTTCTTCAACCACACGTACTATCTGCTCTCTAACCTCAGGTATGCCGGGATTAAGTATGGTATATCCGTTAGAAGCAGTCATTATCCAATCAGGATGAGTATTAGAATAGTCGGTTGGCAAAGTACCATACGTCGATTCACCAGTCGAATAGCGATATGGGTTCACCCATGCATGTAATTCCAATCCCCGTTTATGAGCTTGCTCAACGGCATACTCAAGAGGGTCGTAAGTAGGTTCAGCTCCACGTGTACCGGTTAGAAACTGACTCCATGGCTCGTATGAGGATTTGTAAAAAGCATCACTCATTGTTCTTACCTGAAAACAACAGGCATTCATATTAGCCTTTACATATCTGTCCATCAGTCTGGCTAAAAAATCCTGTTGCGAACGCGCTACTGCAGCGGTATTACCTGTCTGATTAGGCCAGTCGATAGCCCATACTGTGGTAAGCCACACACTGCGAAACTCGCGCTTGGGTGAATCTTGGGCATACATTGACATTGCAGGCGCAAGCATTAACAACATCGGCAATATTAGAAAGTTAAATATGCGTTTCATTAAAATAACTTGCTTGGAGTATTATTTATTACAACACCGTAAATCAGTACGTCATCTATCACGTGCTGAAGATTGCCGGTTGTTGCATTATATCTTACCAGTCCGGATTTAACTTCGTTCCCCGAGCGATAGCCGAAATACACATCGCCGGTAGCCTCATCGAGGGCCAATTGGCAAATACCTATAAATTCGCCACTTGAGCCTTCACCTTTGCCGGCTTCTACAATAGGTTCTACTATCTTACCGTCGCCAAATTTGAGCATGTATCCTGCCACAGCAGAAGCATCACCGGCGGCTTCAACCTGTTCGATAGTGCTGGCATAGATACCTGCATTCATATCGTAGATGGTATAGAAGAGGCGGTCGCGCTGCTCATCATAGACAAATGCTTTGCATTGTGAACCTTCCAACAACGGGCCGGCAGCCGGCACAGGGTCGGCATCTGTAACAGCATGATCTAAACGCTCATTATCAGCAAATCGCCATATCCCGTTCCCATTGTAAGTTTTTGCCCAGTACCAAAGACCTTTAACCTGTGCAAGACAACCGGTTATAGCACCATAACTTAAGCCTCGTCCATAGTATCCTAAGTAGTTGTTTTGAATATAGTAAGGGAACTTCGACGAAGACCATGTCTCGTTACGTGTAGAAAGCGGAATATTGATAACTCCTGTATTTCGGTCGGAATAAAACAATTCCTGACCTACAATGCAACCATAGAAGGGGTCTTGAAAAGCAGGTCCACCCACATTGGTTATCATCGTTTCAATTGATGAGGCGTCTTTGGCTATAACTGTTATCTTTCCGTCACCGAGTACTCCGTTTTCGTCGTTTACATAATTAAATTGCTGACCTGCATCAAGCACGTAAAGCGATTCGCCTTTAAACAACAAGTTGAAAGGATGCGAACCCGACGATACACCCAAATCATAAGGGTCGATGGCTATACCTGCTGCAGTGCCATCATATAGCTTAAGAGCCATTAAATTCCCCTCTTTGACTGCATAGTAGAGGGTTGGGGCTTCCACGTCGAGTGCCACTTGCACATTCTTTTTCACTGTTTCCAATGCACGCCATTCGTTTGCATCGGCATGCCCCATAAGAACTTGCAATCTTACAGTTTGCGAACCTACACGCGAGAATTTCACTCTGCCTGGGTCGCGTCCTTCATAGGTATCAACCGACTCGTTATTTTCGTTGGTAGTGCCGGCAGGGAATGTCCATTGAAAAATAGCATCAAGATTATCAGGATTAGGTAATTCCACTTCGAAACTTACAAGCGACGTCTTAACCTCGCATATCGAATCATCAGAGACGATGGTAACGATAGGTTTGATATCAGATATCATTATCATATTCGATTTCTCTCCTCCATTGGCCTTTGCCGTTACTCGGAAATTGCCGAATTGTTCGTATTTATGATATACCGTGTCGCCTGTAACTTGGGGTGTACCATCGCCGAAATCCCACACACAATCAGATGCAAGACTCACTGTAGGATAGAACTTTATTGTTGCACCCACATAGTAGTCCAACTGATAAGTGTTATCAGCCACCTGATAGGTAAAATCGATTGTCGGCAGGGGAAAAGTCTCTTCCGTTATTCGATGCTCGCGGCAAGCCTGCAAAGAGAACAAAAGTCCTACAGATAATATGCAAATACTTCTTTTCATAATCATCACAAAGTGTTAATTAAGTGTTATTGTTTGTTTCAGAGCCAAACCTGCTGTTTTCTCCGTATCGAGACACTTTAGTTGGGCATCCAACTGGTATGATTTCTCATAAGAAATACTATACTTATCGGTATGCAACGATGATATAATATCGGCAAAATCGAACGTAAGGAACAAAGAATCAAGTGGTGCCGGTATCACATGATCAACAAAATGACTATAATCGGTGTCAGATACATCGTCGTGGGATTTAGTTGTATATGGAGTAAAATATTTAACACGATACTTATATCGAATATCAGAAGTATCGGCAGAGGTGAATAATTTATTGAAGTCTTTCCATGCATCGTCAGGATTAGCAATCAGGGTATGATAGAGACTATCCTTAAAATGTTGCATAAAATCGTCGCCGAAATACTTCACTACATTTGTCGAATCGAACTCAGCATCACTCCATGCCACTTTACTGAGCACATTACTTGTGGGGAATACAGCGGCAAACTTATAAGCACGTTCTTTCTCATTCCAATAACTTTCGTTGTGGTCGTAACGAGTTATCAATTGCGACTTACGCCTTTCGGTTGTCAGATTCGAGGCTACCGTGTAAGCCTTAGAGGTAACCCAAGGAGCCGATACATTCTTTTTCTCAGTTTCCACAACATTATACCACACTTCCAAATGCGAAATAGCAACATCAGATGTAGTGTAATATTGTGCGTCGAACGACACATCCTGACCTGCACTTACCGTTGTAGAAGCTATTGACCAATACACATGTGGGGCCATCTTGCCCACAAACACTAACTCGTCGAGTTTGTCGTGTTTATCGCAACTGCTCAACACACACAGCACGACTGCCGATAATATAACTCTCAGTGTTTTCATCATATCGCTTTTTTATCAATAATTGTTATTCATTAAAAGGTTTAGTTCCAGTCATTCCAATCGCCTTCTCCATAATTAGTTATCGCTCCGCCTGGATTCAAAGGCAATTGCCATATCATGCGCTTTCGCAACCAATTCGGGTTCTTATATGCGCCAAAGCGCTCCAACTCCACTCTGTTATATTTCTCTTCCGTCTCGGGGTCAGCACTTATTCTGTTGAGCCATGCATTAGCAGATAATGGGAAGGCCACGGCCTCATCCTTTGGGGTCTTCCAATGAGGCTGATAAATATTATAGGGGCGAGTGAGTGAGAACGACTCAGTGAAGTGTTTGTCGGTGAGCGTATTTGTTTTCCCGTTATGGACGCGCGCCACATCGTACACATACACTCCGTCGTACTGAATACCATTATTCGAACTGCTATAATTATATCGACGAACATCATTCCACTGCTCGGGTTGCAGATACATAGCCACATATTTCTGCTGCATAAGTTCAGCAAGAGTGAAGTTGTCGGATGGCAGACGCATTTTCTTAAAATAGTCGATTATCACATCTTCGTTTTCCCCTATATTTCCTCTCACAGAATAGCGTTGCATACTGCGTTCCACGGCTTGCAGAGTTGTTTGATATGCTTCCATCTTATTACCTGCCCACCACTGAGCCTCAGCCTTGATGAAAAGCAATTCTTCCTCTGTTATGAATACTATAATACCGTCATCCCGGGTATATGGGTTGATATGTGCAGGAGTGGTAGTTGTGCAATAAAGGTCAGGGAAATAAGTAGCTTTATAATCTTTGCCAAATCCTTCCTCTACATCCATACCTATGTTGTTTCTCAAGCTGCGAAGTGCTTTAGCCCCGCTACCGTCAGCACGCGGTTCCATCATGCGGTCGGCACGAGGGTCAAGAGCATAGGCCGAGACTATAATATCAATATCTTTGGTTATCTGCGCAGAATACCCCACACGCTTAGGGTAGAAACCGAGTATTGAAGCGAAAAATCGTGAAGGTATGGCACCACCAAGTTGGTTATCGCGGGCTTGTGCCCAACCCAGATTCATCTTCGGCTGAGAAGGTCCCCACTGGCAGTTTTTCTCTGCGGAACCTCCATCGAACTTATAGATTGGTTCAGCCCAGGCAGGATCATTTAGTGCACCGTCAACAGCCTTTATTATCGCCTCACATGTAGCAGGTGTGTTATCCCAATTGGGCAAACGACGCAGTAAAAAGCGAGCATACAGAGCTTTGGTCAGAGCGCGCCACTTACCCATATCACCCTCGAACATGCGGTCTGTTTGAGCATTTATTATGCCATTGGTCGGACAATTAATCCACTCAGGGTCATCGTAAAGTGCAAGCAAATCTTGGAACTCCTTGTCCATATATGCATATATCTCTTCCTGAGTATCATACTTAGGCGACTTGCCGTGGTATGCCTCAGATACTGCCATTTCCCCGAACAAGTCGGTTGTCAGTTGCAGAGCATTAAGCATCAGCGTTCTGCCTATCAGTATGTAGTTTCGTTTATTCTGGCGTTCAGCATCTTCACGCATATACTGGATATTGATTCCCAAGTCGAAATAATAACGGCGCCATTGCGGATGGCGGTTCATCTCAGTAAATCCGCCCCAGCCTACCTTGTAAGCGTATGCGCTCGTTGTACTTCGGCCGGTAGTGGTCAGACACTGCGATAAATAAGTAGCATATTCGGTGAAATCGTAAATATCCTGAACTGAATAAAACAACACAGTTGGCAACACCACTTCACAAGTAACCGTAGTCGGATTGTCGGGCGAAGTATTCACATCCAACCAATCCTGACAACCTACAAGCGTCAGGCTAATTGCCATAACGGTGAATATAGAAAACAGATTTTTCATATTTGCATTTGTTTATGGTTATTATCAGAATGTCATTTGGAAACTCAAACTATAACTGCGCGTTGAAGGTACGGGATAATAGTCGATGCCTGCTGATCCGGTACCTGAAGCACTTGTATTAGCATTGATACGCGGGTCGCCTCCCGAATAACGAGTCAACAGAAAGAGGTTATTTCCGGTCAGCGAAAGTTTTATTCCCTCTATTCCGCGAACCTGCTTTAGCATATCGCTAAAGTCGTAACTTAGAGTCAGATAACTCATCCTCAAATACGAGCCATCCTCTATGAAATTAGAAGAAACGGTGTAATAGTAGTTGGTTAGCGTTGTTGCATCAAGTGTAATAGGTTGTGTATTCTTAACATAGGTGCCATCGTCTTGCAGCACCACACCATCCCACACCACTTGGCGACCTCGATACTGCTCAAGCATCTTACTCATTCCGCCCGAGAGAATGCTTCTGCCGGTAACATTAGCCACGTCGCCTCCTATACGAGCGTCGAACAACGCATTTAGCGACCAGTCCTTATAAGTCAATGAGGTTGACAAGCCGAGCATCAGTTTTGGTTCGCGATTTCCTATAAGGACCTGCTTAGTTGGATTAATTTGCGGATAGCCATCGGCATCACATATAATATCGCCATTCTCTGTACGCAGATAATCTTTACCCGTGAGAGAAGTGGTAGAACCATGAAGGAACGCCGAGGGGAAGATATCCGTATATTGAGTACCCTGCAATTCAGTTACATTATCAGGTAGATGCAGAACTTTTGTTCTATTGAAAGAAAGGTTGAGTGTCGCAGTCCAAAGCCAATCGTTACGTTTTATTATATCTTGCGACAGAGATATTTCCATACCTTGGTTTCTCACAGTTCCTTCGTTACGCGTTTGCAGCACATATCCTGTGGTATGAGAAACACGGACAGTTACTATTTGGTTGTCGGTTATCGAACCATAGTAAGCAGCATCAAGACGTGTACGGTTATTGAAGAAGCGCAGGTCGAGTCCTACCTCCCACGAGTCGGTATGTTCCGGCACAAGATTATCGGCAGCCACAGAGAAACTCGGGTTAACTGAATAACCTCCGTCAGGCAGTGTTGGATATTGCGCGAAACGGCGGTCGAACAAATAAGGAGCACAGTCGCGACCTACACCGGCATAGTTAGCACGCAGCTTACCGAAGCTGAACCAATTATTGTCCGATTCTTTCAACGATGGGAATAACTCAGAGAATGTCAGTCCGGCGGTGGCTGAGAAATAGGCGAAAGGTTGCACTTCCCAGCGTAGTGTTGATGACCAGTCCCAACGACCTGTAGTCGAGAGCGAGGCTATTCCCTTATAGTCGGCTCGCAATTCGTAATAAACGGAAGCATTTCGGCGCTCCGAGTGAGTTACGGCAACATCTGAAGTGCCTTTTATCTCGGCAAGGTTTGCAACACTATACACTCCCGGTACAACAAAATCGTTACCTGATATACTGTTGGCAAGACTCTTGCGTTGCTTCATTTCGGCTCCAAATAATGCATCGAGTCCGAAATCTTTGGGTAAATCGACATGATAGGTTGCCAAGAACGAGGCAGTAAGCAAGTTGCTCACCGACGAACTGTTACTATACGATCCGAGCAGACTCTTGTCTATTTTGTCGAGTTGGCTGACAGTAAGATACGGGTGAGTGAGGAATGTTGCGAGGTCGTCGGTTTTTTGAGTGTCAGGCACCACATTAGTGTCGCTAAACCGCGGTACACTATAGCCGTCGTAAGTGTAATTATTGCGGTCGAGCGCTATACGGGCTGTCAGATTCAATCCCTTGACAGGCGTTGCCGTTATATGGCCATTGATGAGCATTCTCGTACTTTTATTCTCCCCATAGTCGGCATACCTGCTCCACAGCGGACTTATAGGTGAACCGGTCTTCTCGTCGGCAAAATAGAGAAAGCGTATGTCACCTGATTCGGTTTTATAGTTCGTGATGTCGTCGTTGATAGGCCACGAATAGATGCCGCTTACAGAGCCTGCCCCTCGATATTGCTGATTGATAATATTAGCCGACAAACCCATCTTTATATATTTATTGGGGATGTATTCACCTTTTATTAGGGCTGTTATTTTCTGACGATAATCATTAGGAACTATACCATCGTTTTTTGAATACGATGCTGACGCTGTTGTTTGCACCTTCTCTGTACCACCGGAGAGTGATATGTCATATTTATGATAGAAGCCGAAATCGTTGAAATAGTTTCTGACATTATCGTACGTTTTCTCTCCGTCTGCAAGCAATGGTCCCCAACCATTCTTAGTCTGTTCGCGGTAAAAACCGTTAGAGCCGGGGATGTACTTGTTTTGCAGCTCTATCAAGTTTGCAGGAGTATCAAATTGCCAAGTTGCATTTACCTTAGCCGATAGTTTACCTTCTTTGGCACGCCTTGTTGTTATCATCAACACACCGCCTTGAGCATCCATTCCGTAAAGAGCCGATGCAGCAGCACCTTTGAGCACTGTGATGTTCTCTATATCGTTAGGATTGAGGTCGCCGACTCCTCCTGTCACTACCATACCATCAACAACCACCAGAGGTTCATTACTCATCGACATTGAACTAACACCACGAATGATAATTTGCGAGCCCGAATTGGGCGATCCGCCACCGGTTGTTATACTTGCACCAGGTACCAAGCCCTGCAGCGACTCAAGTACATTGGCATTCTTGCCCATAGTAAGAGCATCTGCATCGACCGATTGAACAGCAAAGTTCATTCGTTTTTTCTCTTGGACAACACCCATTGCTGTTACAACCACATCACCGATGGCGATAGCATCAGAAGAGAGAACAACATCGTGCTTATTGCTCGAAACCTTCACCTCTCTGGTTCGCATGCCCACATAACTTATCACAAGCACGGCATTTTCTTTCACCGTAAGAGTGTAGTTACCATCATAATCAGTAATAGTTCCGTTGGTAGTTCCTTTCTCCAACACCGACGCACCTATCACCGGCTCCTTGTCCTCCGACGAAGTAACAACTCCGGTAACCGTAATGTCAGCCATCACATCGAATAGCGAAAGCAGACAAACGAAGAATAAAAGCAGTCTTTTCTTCATCATGTTTCTCATGTTATAATTAGACTTTTAGAACGAGCGGATAATATAAACTTCAAAAAAATACAAGCCTAATATCCACCGCTGCAAAGTTAGAAAAAAACTTTTGTTTTCGCAACAACAAACCAACAAAAAAAAGCACCTTTTTTAGGTGCTTTTTTTCATACTTAAGACGTTTGCTTATCGAAGCATAAACTTCTTACCATTTTGTATTACAACGCCCTTATATGTAGCGTCAACACGAACACCAAGAACATTGAACATCGGGGCATTGAGATCGAGTTCTGCCTCAACATTATCCAAACCGTCGTTTACATGTTCTACCAGAGCCGTTACTGATATTTCAATTGTTTCCTTGTATATGGTCACGAAACCTTCAATATCATAGGTCTTACCTTCGAAGTTCTCCGGCAGCAGACCAAGTTTGAAATTATCGAAGAGTTGAATATCCTCACCAAAGATATATAGGCGTGTGCCCTTAGCAGTGATTGCAGCATTCTCTACCTTCACATATTTGTTCATATCAGCTGCAACAGGTGCTTCGGTGATAAGAGCAGGCTCTACAGCCTCTCCATCCTCTGCTTCTTTATCAGGAACGTTTGAAGGAACGATTTGCGCATTGCCGTTATACTCGCCATAAGCGCCTTCGATACCCTTGATTATATTACCATTGGCATACTTCTCCTGATAGTTTCCGCCACCTTTGTAAATAGGTATAATACCTGTTGCATCCTGAATATAGAGATAGTTGGTTGCTGCGTAAACAACTGTTACTTCGCCGAGAGTAAACTTAGCCAATTTACCTTCAATAACCTCTGCTATAGTCTTCGCAGAAGCCTCGAATACAACCACCTTAGCCGAGGCACTAACCTCAGGATCGTCAACCGATGTGGCGGTTATTGTTACTTCGCCCTCTGCCAAACCGGTAACTACACCGGCGTCATCAACGGTAGCAATACTTTCGTCTGATGAAGTCCATGTAAGAGACTTGTCGGTTGCATCCTCAGGAGTAACAACTGCATGCATAGCAACTGTCGAACCTAATTCCACTTCAGCATCTTCCATTGTTATAGAAATAACATTCTTCTTAACAACAAGTTTGTATTTA
>JAFSTG010000034.1 GCA_017450605.1 Paludibacteraceae bacterium
AATATATCGCACTGCCTATTGACGCTACGGGCAACGCTGCGGCACAGGACGCTGAGTCAAAGCAAGCCTCCCGCAAGAAATTCGACATCCGCAAGATTATCGTCATGATAGCTTTCAATGAGCAGGCTCAACAAGTGGCAAGGACAATGTATCATACCTTGTTTTTCAATCCGGAATGCCAATCACAATATGCTCAATTCTTCCGCGAAATAATCACTAATAATCATGGTGCAACTCTTTTCCACTGCTCTCAGGGCAAAGACCGTACGGGCGTTGCTGCGGCATTACTGCTTGCTGCTTTGGGAGCCGACCGCAGTACTATTGTGGCGGATTTTGATACCACCAATGCCGTTTATGCAGACGATGTGCGCAAGTACTCGCGCCGTGTGCGTTTTTTCGGAGGAGGAGACAAAGAAGTGGCTGTAGTAAAGGCATTTATTGGTGTTAATACCGATAATTTCATAAAAGCCTTGGACAGAATTGATGCTGAATATGGTTCAATAGAAAACTACTTGAAAGGACCAATCGGACTGACTGACGACGATATCAAAGTCTTACGAACCAGATATTTAACAAATGCCACGGCACAGTAAAAACTATTAGTTATGAGCAATCTTAAAGAAATTGATTTGTCCGCATGGACTCAAGTGGGTGAAGGCGGATTTGGAACTACTTATGTAAATAAGGAAGAGCCAAATGTTATTCTCAAAGTAAGCCACAATTCAGATGGTCAAATAGAGAATATGAGCAAAGAGTTTTACTCTTCAAGGGCTGTTTTTGAATTAGGTGCTCCAACACCGGAAATGTTTGAAATGATTCGTGTCGGTGATGGTATTGGAGTAAAGAGCGAACTGATAAAGAACAAGAAATCTCTTGCTCGTATGTGCGGTGATAATCCTGCTGATATCGACCGTTTGGCTACTCGCGTGGCTGAACTCTGCAAGCAACTTCACGAAATAGATGCGTCAGGGAAAGAGTGCCTGCCTTCGAATAAAGCAAGAATGTTAGAGGCTTTGGCAAAAACCAAAATACTCAGAGGCAAAAAACTCAATGAGGTCATGGCTTTTGTTGAAGGGTTGGACGATTCACCTAAACTACTGCATGGCGATCTCAGTCTTGGCAATTTGATATTCTCATTGCCCGAAGAAAAGCCTTATTGGATTGACCTTGGACGCGCAGCACATGGAGTTCCGATGTTCGACATCGGACATTTGTACTTATTCTGCAACATATTTTCAAAGCAGAAAAGAGTGCAAGAACTCACTCACATGAGCGAAGAACAATTAGTACAATTCTGGAAGAGTTTTGCACTTGCGTATAATGGTTCGGAGGTGCTTGATGATTTCACCGCTGAGTGCAAGCGTTTTGCTGCTTTAGATGTGGTGTTAATTACTTATATTCACCCTGTCAACTGGCATCAACGTTTGTTCCTCGGTTTGTTAGCAAAATCAATGTTCAAATAATCTTTAGCAAATAAGCATAAAATATGAAATTAGATAAGATTATCACAACTTTCTTGGCTCTTGGTTTCCTGACTGCCTGCTCAAGCGGTGCCGATGATTATCGCGAACCTCAGTCGGAAGCTGACCTCAAGGGGCTTACCTTGGCTTGCTCCAATGGCAGTTATTACCAGCAGAAGTACGAGACACGTGAGGGTATTCAACTTTTTCTGACATCGAACGAGGCTGATGCAGTGCAGGCTGTCAGACAGGGACATGCTGATGTGTATGTCAGCGACGAGGTTATGCTCACGAAGTCGGACTTGAAACGCTTGAGGATGAAGAAAGCTTTTGTAGGCGAAGAGGCTTTCGATGTGGCTTTTGCAATCAAGAAAGGCAACACCGAGTTTGCCGCACAATTAAATGATTTCCTTGCCTCGACACCGTTGGACGATATTATCAACTATTGGATTAACGAAGGCCCATACGTTGAAGAACCTACCTTTACCATTCAAGAAGGAGCAGAGCCGATACGCTGCGTCTGTGCCGTTAATATAGCCCCAATCAGTTATATAGGTGATGGCGGTGAGTGGCAAGGATTAGATGCCGATATTCTGCGCCGGTTTGCACATTCGCTGGGCAGACCCTTTGAAATGCAGTTTATGGACATAGGTTCATCTATCATGGCTATCAACACCGGCAAGGCAGATGTCTTCTCCGGCTGTCTCTTTGTCACCGAGGAACGGCAGAAGTCAGTGGATTTCTCTACTCCATACTACAAATGCCACCCCGGCTATTTCATCGTGGACCACTCTGCCGAAGCGCGTATGGGGCTTGGAGAGCGCATCCACATGAACCTCATTAAGGAGAACCGCTTTAATCTTATCTGGGACGGTCTTGTGGAGACAATCAAAATCACGTTCTTTGCAATTCTCATAGGCACCATACTTGGTTGTGGTGTGTGTGCCTGCAGGCGTAGCCGTCGCAGATGGGTACGCACTTTAGCTAACCTTTACGGCGATTTCATAAACGGCATTCCTACACTGGTGTTACTACTTATACTATTTTACGTTGTCTTTGCCAATTCGGGCATGAGTGCCTCATTAGTGGCTATTGTGACTTTTGCACTATGCTTCGCTTCGTCGGCAGGTAACATATTCGACACTTCCATCTCATCAGTTCCGAAAGGACAAACAGAGGCCGGACTGAGTCTGGGCTTCACGCCATTCAAGACATTTATGGGCATAGTCTTTCCTCAGGCACTACGCAAAGGACTACCTCTTTACACCGGCGAATGTGTATCATTGCTAAAGAGCACATCTATTGTAGGTTATATAGCGATTGCTGATTTAACTCGCGCCAGCGACCTTATACGAAGTCGTACGTTCGATGCGCTAATTCCACTACTTGTAGTAACTATTCTCTATTTTATCCTTGCATGGCTCATCCGTAAGACATTGAGTCTCGCCCTACTAAAAAACCGAACAGCAAATGATGCGTAATCAATAAATGGCAAATATCATGATATCAATCCGACATTTAAGTAAGACTTTTCATAATCCCGACGGTTCGACTCTGACAGTCTTGAAGGATGTGAATTGCGATATAGAAAAAGGCGAAGTAATCTCTATCATCGGTCCTTCCGGCACTGGTAAGAGTACTCTCTTGCGTGCCATCAATATGCTTGAACCACCTACGGCAGGCGAGATCTGGTTTAACGGCGAAAATATCATGGCTCATGGTTATCCGCTCAACAAGATGCGGCAGAAGATGGGTATGGTGTTCCAATCGTTCAACCTCTTTGAGCATAAGACGGTGTTGGAAAACATCACTTATGCGCCGATGGAGCTGCTCAAGATGAGTGAGAGAGTGGCAAAGGACGAGGCTATGGAACTACTACGAAAAGTGGGCATGGCGCAGAAGGCTGACGTCTATCCATCTTCTCTCTCCGGCGGACAAAAACAACGTGTGGCGATAGCACGCTCACTTGCCATGCATCCCGATGTCATACTCTTCGACGAGCCTACTTCAGCACTTGACCCTACTATGGTGGGCGAAGTTTTGTCTGTTATCCGACAGTTGGCAAAAAGCGGTCTGACTATGCTTATTGTAACGCACGAGATGCGCTTTGCACGCGATGTGAGCACGCGCATATTCTTTATGAACGATGGAATTATTTATGAGGATGGTACACCCGAACAAATATTCGAGCACCCTGTCCATTCTGCTACAAAAGCATTTGTCAACCGTATTCAGAAGTTGAAATATGATATTGACAGCGACAACTTTGACTTTCTGCAAATACATACCGAAATCAACCGTTTCTGCATCAAATACAATATCACAGGGAAGGAAGAACTCGCTTATTCGTTGCTAAAAGAGATGTTATTTACCCACATGCGTTCACTGCGACCGCTTACATTCCGTCTGACGCACACCGAACTATCAGGCGTAACCGCACTTGATTTCATGGTAGAAGGGCTGAACGAATCACCGCTGAAAGATGCCGCCCGCGAGTCTGTCCGTCGGCAGGTGAAAGAACTAATCGAAGAGCCGACAACCCGTGGTTTCAGAATAAAATTGATAATATGAACAACTACAAAACAATAAATATCAACGAATGGACACAAGTCGGCGAAGGAGGAACAGCACAGGCTTACACTGACAAGAGTGGCACCAGACTTGCCAAACTTTACAACGTGTCCTTTGAGGCAGAAAGGGCTAAAGAGGAGTTTTTTACTGCCCGAACTGTATTTGAGTTAGGTATTCCCACGCCGGAACCGTATTGTTTGATAACAGATGGTGTGCGCACCGGTGCCGAGTACGAACTTCTCAAAAACAAACGCTCCTTCACTCGCATCATTGCCGACGACCCCAAACGGCTTAAGGAAATAACGCTTACTTTCGCCGAGATGGCTAAAGCACTGCACGCCACTAAAGCCGACACTTCGCGCCTACATTCCTACAAACAGAGAGTTATGCAGTTCTATGAGGAAAAGAAAATGGTACCGGAGGATTACAAGCAGAAAGCGATGCGCTTTTTAGAAACAGTGCCTGACTCACCGTTCTGTTTGCATGGCGACCTGCATATAGGCAATATTATTACCGATGGTAAGCGTAATTTGTGGATTGATGTGGGCGAGTTTGCGTATGGTGCACCTGAGTGGGATCTGTGCTTGATGTGGAACATAACGCACAATATGGACGCCAAGCGAACCGAAGATTTGTTTCATCTCACAAAAGAGGCAATGCTTGAACACTGGAATATCTTTTTACCGGCATATTTAGGAACAACCGACCCTGAACGTATCAGCGAAGCTACACAGCGCATCCTATGCTTTTCAGCCACCAAGGTTCCGTATATATATAACATGGTATATAGTAAATCTTTACCTGACGAGTCATTTCAAAGACTCATACGGATGTTTGGGGATAAGTATTAATCGTATCAAAAAAAACTTTAAGAGAGTTCATATTTTTAATAATGACCGCAATAGAGCAACAGAAAACCGCCCAAGCCATCCTTGATGCCCGCGCCAAATATCCTGATTGCAGCCTTGCCGACCTATATGACGAAGTAACCATGCCACCTGAACTGCGCCGTGCCCACCAAGACAACGACCGCGCCGTCATGGCAGCCTACGGCTTCTCAACCAAGATGACCGAAAGCGAGTACGTAGCGGAACTATTCAAACTATACGAGAGACTTAAATCAGCCAATCGTAATCAGCCAATACAGTAATCAGCCAATATTGGCTGATTACACTCAGTAACTGAAATGAAAAACCAAAGCGCAAATGACAAAATGAAAAACCAAAGCGCAAATGCCCCCTTCGACTGGGCGCAGTATTGGGAAGCGAAAGGCATGAAACGCACCTATGCTCACCGACCGCGAGCGCAATGGAACAACTACCGCTGGCGTGGCACTTACCTGATTACTATAGTTACCCACAGCCGCAAGCGAGTGTTAGGAGAGTTAATCAACAACCCACAGAACGCAAGAGTGGTATTGACCAACCCGCAGAACACAAAAGTGGAATTGACCAACCCGCAGAACGCAAGAGTGGAATTGACCAACCCGCAGAACGCAAGAGTGGAATTGACCAATATTGGTCAATTCGTAGAACAGGAGTGGCTTTCCATCCCTGCTAAGCAAGCGGCGCACGGCAGGCTGGTCAGCGTGTTAGCTCAGCAGGTCATGCCCGACCATTTCCATGGTGTCTTGCGTGTTGAGAAAAATATGGACGTGGCTTTAGGGTCTATCATACGGGACTTCAAGGCACAATGCACCAAGGCGTGGCGCAGAATGAATCAGCCAATATTGGCTGATTACATAGAGAGCGCGGAAACCAAAGCCCGCCTTGCCCACATGTCGCACAAGCAGCGCGAGGTTTTCTACCAAGAGCAGGGCATAGAGCCTCTTTTTGACAACGACTACGACGATACGGTCTGCTTTCGTGACGGACAGACCGACAACGCCATCCGCTATGTGCTTGACAACCCTCGCCGTTTGGCATTAAAACACGCTAATCCGCAGTTGTTCAGGATGCACCAACAAGTGCAGGTAGCAGGCTTTAGTTGCACGACGCTTGGTAATATGTTTCTGCTTGATTACCCGATGAAAGGCGTTATCCAATGCTCGCGCCGCTTGATACAAGAAGAGATTGATAGGCAGAAAGAGCAATGCTTTGAAGAAGCCGAGCGCGGAACGGTGTTTGTTACGCCAGCCATATCCGAAGGCGAGAAACAGATTAGCAAAGCCTTACGCGAAGCCGGCTATCCGCTGATAGTGCTCTTAGAAAACGGCTTTCCGAAGGAAACAGATCCGCATTACAAGTATTTCAAGCCGCAGGGCGTATATTTCGAGGCGTGCGCCATAGGACAATTACTGCTTATCGAACCTAATGCGAACATGTTTGACAGTAAGGATATTGAAAGGGTAGTTTTTGAAAAAGCAGGCGTAATACCTCACGAAACACAACGCTATCGTTTCCTTGCACTCAATGAATTAGCAAAAAGAATACAACAATGAACAAAACAATTTTCATAACCGGCGGTGCGAGTGGCATAGGAGCTGCCACGGTCAGCAAGTTTATAAGCGAAGGTTGGAATGTGCTGTTTACCGATATTCATGATCCGGCAGTTACCGACCAACGTTCCCGTTTTGTCAGAGCCGACTCGTCGAAGAAAGCCGAACTTGAGCGCGCAGCGTTGATTGCTGAGCAGGAGTTTGGAGGCATTGATGCATTATTCTGCAACTCAGGCATTCACCGCCGCAACACCGTACTCGACATCACGCAAGAAGAGTTAGACCTTGTTATTCAAACCAATATCTATGGGACGGTATATACACTGCAAGCTGTACTGCCATATATTATTCGTAGAGGAAGCGGATCAGTGGTACTGAATTCTTCCGACCAATTTTTTGTAGGCAAAGCACATAGTTTTGCCTATGGCATGACAAAGGGTGCTATCGGTCAGATTGCACGGAGTCTGGCTATTGACTTAGGACCAAAGAATATCCGCGTCAATGCCATCTGCCCGGGGACCATACATACACCATTGGTTGACAACCTGTTTGCTAAATTCTCTGCTAAGGATAACAAAACCATAGAGCAATATTGGAAAGAGGAGAACGCTCTCTTTGCCCGTGGTCAGGCAGGTAGGCCTGAAGAAGTGGCAGAAATGGTTTATTTCCTTATTTCCGACAAAGCATCATTCTGCACCGGCGGTCATTATTTGATTGATGGCGGATTAGTATGCCAATAAAAACAACAAATACATTATGACACTTACTATTGCTATAGGACTTCTTATTCCTCTGCTTGGCACAATGCTCGGCTCGGCATTTGTCTTCTTGATGAAACACGACATGCCCGACCGCCTGCAGAAAGCCTTGTTAGGATTTGCCTCAGGCGTAATGGTAGCGGCATCGGTATGGTCGCTACTTATCCCTGCTATTGAATCGGAGGCAGACAAGGGCGCATGGGCAGTGATGCCCGCTGCTGCCGGTTTCCTGCTCGGTATATTGTTTCTTTTGGCTATCGATGAACTCACGCCGCACCTGCATGTAGGTGCCAATACACCCGAAGGTCCGCGTAGCCACCTCTCTCGCACGGCAATGTTAGCCCTTGCTGTAACAATCCACAATCTGCCTGAAGGAATGGCAGTGGGTGTGGTACTCGCTGCGGCGGCACAAGGCACTGCAGGTCTTTCTGCTTCGGCGGCTATAGCCGTCTCACTCGGAATTGCCATACAGAACATACCGGAAGGTGCTATCATCTCGATGCCTATGCGGGCAGCAGGTAATAGCCGTTGGACATCATTTCTCATAGGAAGCCTTAGCGGAGTGGTGGAACCGATAGGCGGACTGCTCGTGATAGTGCTTGCAGCATGGCTCACACCTGTTTTACCTTATCTGCTTGCTTTTGCAGCAGGAGCGATGATGTATGTGGTGATAGAAGAACTGATACCCGAAGCCTCACAAGGCAAACACTCTAATCTCTCTACAATAGGTTTTGCTATCGGCTTCGTGCTAATGATGGTACTCGATGTTGTTTTAGGCTGATATGATATATACAAAACAAATAACATAACTAAACTACATGACAGATATTAACATTCAATCTTATATGAGCAATGCCATCCGCCGTATCATGGCAAAGGCTTATCGCAATGTGCTGAGTAATCCGCGCGAGGCAAAGACTGTATTTGGCTTGCAGCAGACTTTTATCAAATCAGAGTCGCGGAGGAAAACGGTGGCTAAGGAGTCTGGGGTGGATGTGCCGCCTTTTCTCATTTGCAGTATATCCACCGAATGTAACCTCTCGTGCAAAGGGTGCTATGCCCGCGCTAACGGCATTGCCGACAACCCCGGCAAGAGTACTCGCCCTACACTCACACCCTCGCAGTGGCGCGAGATTTTCGCCGAAGCCTCGTCGCTCGGTATCAATTTCGCATTGCTTGCCGGCGGTGAACCGATGATGCGAAAAGACATTCTCGAAGAAGTTGCGAAAGTAGAGGACATGATATTCCCTATTTTCACCAACGGTACGCTTATCGGACCTTCGTACATCGCTTTTCTAAAAGAGCATCTTAATCTCATTCCCGTTATAAGTATAGAGGGTGCAGAACACGGCACTGACGACCGTCGCGGCAAGGGGATTTACAAACGAGCAATGATGTCGGTAGAGGAGTTACACAAAGAAGACCTTTTCTTTGGAGTTAGTATCACCGTTACGACAGAGAATTTTGCATTAGTCACATCCGACGACTATGTTGACCATCTGCGCGAACTGGGCTGCAAACTCATTATCTATGTCGAATACGTACCTACCGAACCGGGTACCGAGCATCTCGCCTTCGGCGACAACGATCTCGAGATGATGGAAGCCGTACAAGCACATCAGCGCGAACGATACGACGATATAATCATCATCTCTTTCCCCGGTGACGAGAAGCACATGGGTGGCTGCTTGGCTGCAGGACGCGGCTTCTTCCATATCGGTCCCGACGGAAATGCCGAGCCTTGTCCGTTCTCGCCTTATAGCGACAGCAACGTGCTCACACTCGGCGTTAAAGGAGCACTGCAGTCGCCGCTGTTCAAAAAACTTCGCGCCGTACACCTCGTAGGCGGCGAACATTCAGGAGGCTGTGCACTATGGGAACACCGCGAAGAAGTAGAAGCAATGCTAAATCATTGAAACATTAAATCAATAGAACATTAAACATAAAAAAAATGAAAACAGCAATTCGTTATTTCAGCAAATTTGGCCATTCAAAGCAAATGGCTCAGGCAATAGCCGAAGTAGTTAATGAACAACCCCAGACCGTTGCCACACCTCTGACAGAACCTACAGATGTGTTATTCTTAGGAGCAGGTATCTTCCTTGGTTCAGTTAATAAGAGTGTTATGCAGTTTATCGACACACTCACTGCCGAGAAAATAGGCTGTGTAGTACTATTCGGTTCGTCGGCACTTATCAGCGAGCCTACCAAGGGTATGCGTGAGGCACTCGCAAAACGCGGAGTAAAAGTTTATGAGAAAGTGTTCGAGTGTAAAGGTGCCATGGGACCTCTCAACAGCGGACATCCCGACAAACAAGACCTCGAAGCATTGCGTGAATTCGTAAAAAAAATAGTGAAGTAGCAAGATGAATACCGACAAAATTCTTCCTGTCAGGCGTGAACACCTTCTGCTCATGCAAGTGCTATGCTGGCTTGCGCCCGGTATCGTCATCACTCGCAAAGGGGTGATGGCTCTTGTCTGTGTTGCCGCCACAGCCCCCGAGCGACTATGGTGGCTGATACTAATAGCTGTAATGGTAGCGATAACATTTTCGCTAATGTTCAACAATTTTATCAAACGATACACGCAGCGTATCCTCACGTTCCCTGAACGCAAGAAATCGCTTTTTGCATTCTTTAATTTGCGTGGCTACATACTTATTTTCTTTATGATGGGTTTAGGCATCAGTTTAAAGTATATTCCCGGCATGCCTGTTGAATTCTTTGCCGGCTTTTATCCCGGACTCGGCACCGCTCTAAGCATAGCAGGAATACGATATTTCTATTCTTGGTGCAAAGAAATAAGAGCTAATGGTAAATCATAAATTTCATTATGTACGAACAGTTAAAAATAGACAACCAGTTATGCTTCCGCCTGTACACTGCTGCAAGGCTTGTTACTCAGGCGTATTGGCCATATTTTGAGCCATTAGGTATCACCTATCCTCAGTATTTGGTGCTTATGGTACTTTGGGAGAACGATAAGCAACCTGTTAATGACATTGCCAAACGCCTGCTGCTCGAAACCAACACCATCACTCCCCTACTCCAACGTATGGAACGCGAGGGTTTGCTCAAACGCATTAAAGGGGAGGCAGATACCCGGCAGCGCATTGTTTGCCTGACAACTAAGGGTAAACTGTTAGAAGAGCAAGCCAAAAACATACCCAGTTGCTTGGGCAGCAAAATATGCGGACATGGAGTTGAAATTCATGAATTATTACAGATAATTCCTACTCTCGATAAACTAATAGAGACACTTGGCATCAACCATACGGTTGAAGATAGATAAAAACCACTAAATAATAGCAGAAATGATTAAAAGAAATATCAACGAGGTATTTCCGCGCACTATGTATGGCACGCCATACACTACCTTTAATAACATTACCCCCGACGACACACTTGTGTTCGATTTGGGTGGTGTGCTGGTAAGGCACAACATGCCCGGTTGCATTGCAGCATTCACCAACTTGATGGGAGTTGAGAACATGCATTTAGTTCTTGGTTTGGCAAGCAACGGCGAAGGAGTTGCCGATTCGCTTATGGACGAATACGAATGTGGCAATGTATCAACTAAGCAATTCGTTGCACAGATACTTAAATATTGCAAAAGCGGCACTACCGAAGACGATGTAAAAAAAGCATGGATAACAATGCATGGCGGTATGATGGATGAAGAGTGGCAGATAGTAAAATCGCTACACTCGCAAGGGTTCCGCACTTTTCTTCTATCGAACAACAACGAGTTGCATTGGCAGCATGCACTCTCGCAAATCGATGGACATATCAACGACTACTTCAACGACGTTTTTCTATCGCACCTGATGCATTGTCGCAAACCCGACAAGAAAATATTCGAGACGGTGAATGCCGCTATCGGTTCTAAATCACAGAACACGGTATTTATCGACGACATAGAAGAAAACCGCCAAGCAGCCACTAATGCGGTTGGTTGGCGGACTCTGACGAGTGTCAAACAATTAAGATTTTAATCATAATCGGTCTAAACGACCGTTTGGATTAATCACATATTCTGTAATATCTCAACACACTGCTCTACTGTAGTAGCGTCGTTCAAGCGGCTGTCAATCGGGCATTGCCCTGTACGGTCGCGGTTGAGTATTTGTGGAACTTCCTCCGTAGCATGCAATTCTACCCCTGCCTGCTCTAACAATTCGCGAGCTGGCGTGCAGATAAGATTGGTATAAACGGCTTTCACCCCTCCTGCTATCATCAGGGCAGCAGCTGCCTTGCCTATCATCTTATCTGCAACAACAGCACCACGCAGGCGGTCGGGTTCGTTCTTAATGAGCGAAAGCAGGTCTTGCACTCCGCGATTCTGATGCTGAGAGGTAATACCGCGATTGCGAACAAGAAGACTCAGTCCGTTCTCGTTGAGCATACCGAGCATTTGCTCACCATCGATATTAACTATGGTATATTCGCGATTTCCTAAGCCTATCTTTTCTGCATGTTCTATGGTATGAATGCCATGACGCGAGTTGATGCGTTCGATTAGAGCCGAAGCGTCGTCGCCTTGCTGGGAAGGATAGTTGAACACAAGGTCAACACAAGCCTGATCGAGAGCAACAGGATCAAGCGACGCAAGAATACCAATGTCGTTCATTTCCGGATCGGCAGGATGTGAATCGCAATCGCAATCAACCGACAGGTTGTTAACGACATTGATGTAAACAATACGCTCGCCACGACCGAAGTAGTTATGTACGGCTTGTGCTGCCGCAGCCATCGACTCGAGAAAACCATCTTGATTGCCGGTATGCTGCCATGTTTTAACCACATCCTCGGTAACACCTGCAGAATGGATATAAGCCTTACCGGCAGCCGATGCCACACCTATCGACTGGTTCTTTAGTACACCACCGAAACCACCCATGGCATGACCCTTGAAATGTGCAAGGTTAATCATGAAGTCGTACTTCTGCATGTGGGTACCTACACGGTCGTAATGAATCCAGGTCGAGTCCTCCACAGGTATGCAGAAATCTCCTTCTTCGTCCATCAAATCGACAGGAGCGATATCAAGAAAACCGTGTTCACGTATGGTCTGCCAATGAGCCTCAGTTGAGTTGCGACGACCGGCGTATGCCGTGTTGCACTCTACAATAGTACCGTTTACTTTCGACACCAACTGCCCGATGAGTTCCGGTTTAAGGTAATTATGCCCGCCTGCCTCACCGGTTGATATCTTTACTGCCACTTGTCCGGTAGCCTGACGACCTAATGCTTCGTAGATACGCACCAAGGTAGCAGGAGATATCTCTTGCGTCATATATACAACAGAAGCATCGTTGCTATCAACTTTTGTTTCCTGTTTGTCGTTACCGCAACTAACTAACGTCGTTGCCGATAATGATAATAGAATAAATAATAGTTTCTTCATGTTGCGGGGTTTGTTTTTAGAATTTAATATTATATACTCAATAATGTGTTTGTCATCCGATTAAACATCAAAATGTCCACTTAAATCCGCCCATCAGAGTGGTACGAGGCATAGGGAAACCAGCGTTTATCTCGTATTCGGTGCCAAGCAAGTTATCGGCTTGCAGGTTAGCCCACAGCCCTTTCCATATACGGTAGGCTGCATGAGCATTCCAAAGAACGAAATTCTCTTTTTGAGGGGTTGCACCTACAGCCGTATATAGTCCCGCTATATACTGCACAGATGTGCCAATATGAAAACGGTCGTGGTGATAGCCTACTGAAACATTAAGTTTATGCTCCGGTGCTGCCACTACGGGATTAGCCATATAGAGATAACTGTAGTTAGCGCTTAACATTAGTCCGCGCCATACTCGCCCGGAAATCTCCACCTCAGCACCTGCATTGCGAAGTTCGCCGGTGTTCATATTACGTGGTTTGCCGTCAATCATGCGCGTCTCAATATTGTTTTTTGCATGCAGGTAGAACACATTGGCCCCCACTCGCAGACGCCCACCAAGAAGATATTGCTTGTATGACAACTCGTAGTTCCACATGCTTACTGCTTGCAGACTGTCGTTAGCCGGTGCGTACATATAAAGTTCGCGAATTGTAGGATTGCGGAAACCCCTACTCACAATGGCTTTAAGTTGAGCATCGTGCGGCAACTGAAAAGATAATCCCGCTTGAGGTGCATAGTAGAATCCTGCCACCGAATGCCATCCGAGTCGCACACCGGCATCAAGTGAGAACCATTCTACCACCTGCTGACGAAAATCAACATATCCGGCAAGCTCGTACTGCGTTTTAGTTACAATATCCTTTGTAGTATTATCGGCAAGAATACGATTCCACACATGCCCTCCGAAATACTGATAGTCGAAACCGAAAGTGGTGTGGTTGCCTTGGAAAAAATTCACTGTCTGGTAAGCACTGACTCCAAGCATCAGGTCGGTATGGTTATACTCTGTAGCCGGTGCTGTTTCCCCCTCCTTATGTCCGTCGTTGATACGGTGTTTTCCTCCGCTATAATACACCCTCACTGCGCCATTGGTTCGTTCGTAATGGTTTTCGGCTGACAGGGTTGCCATTCCGCGAAGTATATGCTGCTCGCTCTCTAATATAGGAGCAGCCACAGTACCGGGGTTAGCAGTGTTGAAATATGCTATATTACCGGTTGCACACAACTGCCAATTCTGACTTACACTATATCCGAGACGAGCAAACCCGCTGGTCTGGTCGAAATGCATATTGTCGCGATGTCCTTCGGTACGCACGTGGTTAACTCCGACCGACTCAGACCATTTGCCATGTCGCAACTGATTGCTGATACCGGCATCTAACGAGTAATACGAACCACCTTGCAGATGAATATTAGTAATTACAGTATCTGTCTGTAGTTGGTGAGTGATGATATTGATAACGCCACCCATAGCATTACTGCCATAGTAGAGCGATGCCGGACCACGAATCACTTCTACTCGTTCAGCCATTTGTGTCTGATAGTTATCGGCTATAGGATGTCCATAAAGACCTGCATACTGCGGAAGTCCGTCGATAAGAACAAGTACATCGGTATTGGGTGCACCGCCTATTCCGCGGACTTTAATACCTCCAGAGCCACCTGTGCTTACTCCGTAGCCGAGTACTCCTCGCCGCGTTACAAATAATCCGGGCACTTGCTCTGCCAGAGTCGGAAGAATGCTCGGTTGGTTTTGCTCGGTCAGCGTAGCATTTTCTATCAAACTGACTGTAACCGGCAACAGACGCGAGTCGATAGCCGCACGCGTGCCGGTTGTAACCACTTCATCTAAAGTTACAATGCGAATAGTATCCTGAGAACTAACAGGTTTGAATGATACTAAGAGAAATAATAATAGCGCTAATTTAAAGAATTTTTTCATTTAGATATAGTATTCAGCCCATAAAATCATTATAACGTCGCAAAGGTAGTATTTTTTCCACGATTTACAATACTATATAATACAAATTATTTAATATTCTGCTGCCTGAACTGAGTAGGCGACATACCCGTTTGACGCCGGAAATATTTGCCGAACAGCAGTTGGTCGTCGAAACCGAGTTGACGAGATATCTCCTTTATTGGCAGATTACCATGCGCAAGCATATTTTTGGCATCACGCAGTATATAACGGTTAATCCATTGATTTGCGGGTGAACCGCTTGCTTTTTTGACGCATGTGCTGAGATATTTGGGTGTTACACACAGCAATTTGGCATAGAACTGAACCTCGTGCTGTTTGCGATAATACTTCTCTAAAGCAGCAATAAACTGCAAGGTGAGGCTCTCATCTCTGTTCTCAATATCTTTATTTGGTACCTCTAACAAATTTTGAGGCGCTGCAAGACGGAATGTTGTATTGAGAATTGAGATACATACATCAAGCATCTGGTCGGCTTCGGGATGCGACAAGGTAGTTTCGAGCAGACCAAAAGTTTGAGTAAGAACATGCATCGAAAACTCATCGAGAGTAACGACAGGTTGACGCTGTATTTCCTTGAAAATGGCAAACGAAGAACCCACTAAAAAAGAATCGGCAACCTCGCGGGTGAAGAAATAAAGCATCGATTCTAAATCGTTGCTACACGAATTGAGCATTACATGCTGCTTCGATAGTGCAACTATCGACGAACCGGCACTAACCTCTATCGGCTGCCCGTCGATTTCACCTTTCAGGCTACCGCGCGTGAGAATAACATAAACGGTGTAACTTAGTTGTGCACGCCTACCACACAAAGATGTGAAACGCGGATTACGAACAAGAAAAAAATCGTCGTTACAATGGTAAAGAATGCCTGATGAGAAGTAGTCGGGAAAGACCTTAACGACGTCAATAGGATTGGGAAATGTCATAGCACAAAGATAAGAATGTTTGTCGCAAAAATACAACTTTTTTTCCTAATAAGAAATAACAACCTATCAGAATAAGAAAAAAGTTACAGCAACAAAGAAAAATAGTACTTTCTTTATCTAACGCAACATTGTATTTTTGCGCTACCAAATGGATTTTGATTAAATAATCAAACAAATTTCGATCACAACATGAAAATCCTTTTTGTTATCGACACCTACGATACAAGCAACAACGGCACCAGTATTTCTGCCCAGCGATTTGCTGCCGAACTACGCACTCGCGGTCATGAGGTAATGATACTTACTACAGGTGAACCCGGCGAACATCGTTTCACTTTGCCTACATTCAAGATGCCGGTATTTCAGCCGCTAATGGATAAACATAATTTCAACTTTGCTTATACCGACATGGAAGTAATACGCAAAGCAGTGGAATGGTCTGACATCATTCACTGCTTCTTGCCATTCGCCGTTGAGATAGAGGCGAAACGTTATGCCGACAAGATAGGTAAACCGAGTACGGCAGCTTTTCATATTCAACCGCAAAACATGACATCTTCTGTCGGATTAGGTAAAACTGATTGGGTAAACGAAATATTCTATCATAATTTCCGTTTGTTACTCTACGATAAATTCCGCCATGTGCATGCTCCTTCGTATTTTATGGCAGAAGAGATACGAAAACGCGGTTATAAAGCCAAGGTACATGTGATAAGCAATGGTATTCAGGACGACTTCATCGAAGCAGGCAAGCATAACATTGATTACGGCAAACCAGCCCGTCTGCCTCAGTATGAAGGGAAATATGTCATTATGATGGTAGGTCGTTTGAGTCAGGAAAAACGTCAAGACGTGATTATCAACGCCGTGAAATACAGCCGTTATGCCAATAAGATTCAACTCGTGTTTGCAGGCAATGGTCCGGAGAAAGCACACTACGAAGAATTAGGTAAACAGCTCAAAAACCCGCCACAGTTTGTGTATCTGAGCAAAGCAGAATTGATAGAACAACTCGGTCAGGTTGACGTTTATGTTCACGCCAGCGATATGGAGAGCGAGGCTATCAGTTGCATTGAGGCTTTTGCCACAGGATTGGTGCCGGTAATTGCAAATAGCGAAGTAAGTGCTACTCCGCAGTTTGCTTTAGACGGACGCAGTTTATTCTTGCCGGGCAATCCTAAGGACTTGGCTCGCGCATGGGATTATTGGCTCGACCATCCTAACGAGCGTGCATATATGGAGAAACTTTATGCCAAATCAGCAAAACAATATAGCTTGAAGAACTCTGTTGACAAGTTCGAGGAGATGTTACAAGAGGAGATAGAAGATTGTAAAAAACTGTCATGAAACGTATCGAATACATCGCATTATTACTATTTATTTCACATATCAACCTCTTTGGCAGTGACAATCAAACGATAAATCTTACATACACAAACCATCAGTCAGAGCCGCCTCACGCCGAGAACAGTTTGATTATCAGAAACGACATAAGTTTTGAAGACGAAATATCACCTAACAATCTGCCGCATTTCAATTATAATTCATCCCGCCGACATCTTAATGTAGGCAATGCATCTGTTTTTTGCCGGCTACTGCTTCCACCTATCAATGCCGATATAATGGAAAGTGTTGGCAGAGGCTTAGCAAAAATGCCGATGCCGTTTAGTTGCGTGCCGAATTGGTTTACTAATTTTACTCCTATAAGATTTCCGAATTATGTATATCCGCTACCGCCTGAAGGACAAGTACAAACGAACATTACGGTAGCAGTATTTCTTCAATTTTAATGACAAACAGATACATCCCTTTTACTCTTTTATTTATATTCGCTGCCTTTATATACCAAATGAAGGCACAAAACAATGATTCAATCTCACAACAATCATCGCTTGAAATTGGTGATGCCGGTGAGGTAAGTTTTCGGTATTGTGGTAAGGCAAAAAGAGTCGTATTAGCAGGCGATTTTCTCTATTACGACGAAGACACTATCAATTATCTGCCTCGTAGTCGCCGACTGAAAATGCATAAGGGCATAGATGGTTGTTTCCATATAACAACAAAACCTCTTAGTCCGGAGACATATACTTATTGCTTTTACGTAAATGGTAAACGCAAACCCGATATAATGAACAACGACACCTCGTGGCAAAAAATGCATAAATGGAATGTTATAAGCGTAGGTGGAACACCTCAAGCCGACCTTTATTTGCCGCCTAAGCAACAGGGTGAACTTGTTCGTACGTTGTGGTATAGTAAAGAAGAGAATCTTAATCGGCGTGTTAACATCTATTTGCCTGCTGCTTATTTTTCCGCTCCTGACGAACATTTTCCCGTTCTATATCTGCTGCATGGCATAAACGGCTACGAAGGTAGTTGGGCAGAGCGCGGCAGGGCTATTCAGATAATAGAAAACCTCGTTGAAGCAGGTAAAGCCAACCCCATGATTATCGTTATGCCCGACAATAACGCTCGTCCGCACGAAGATCGTCCAAGTCATCATACTCTATTTAACAACATCATGCACTATGTGAGTTTGCAGCACGACCACCGCATAGAACATTCGGTAGGCGATTTGATGCAGTTGATTGATTCAACCTACCGAGTATCCGAAGAGTTATATATTGCAGGATTATCCGATGGTGCTCGCATAGCAGCCAACATAGTTAACGAGCACCCTAACAAGTTCAGCGCCGTAGGAATGTTCTCGCCCGTAGTGCATAAGCAACAATTACCTTGCGACACATGCCAAAACATCGGCTACTATATCTACGTGGGCAAGAGCGATATGTTCCGCAACAACGGAAAAAAATTCAGCAAACGGCTACTGAAACGAATTGAGCAATCGCAACAAAACAACACCGGCACAACAACACCGGCAGACTCAATCACCTGTTACTACACCGAATCGATTGGTGGGCACAACTGGCGATATTGGCGTTACTGCCTTGCTGATTTCATTTGCAGAATCAAGAAGTAACCTTCCCCTGATAATGAGACAGCAATAAAAATAGACTCTTTGCCGTAGTGACAGAGAGTCTATTCTTATTAACCGGCAGTTTGTTGTCCGGCTACACGTTTAATGTTTTATTGAATCTCAATCTGCTTAGCAGTTTTACCTTCTACTTTGTGAACCTTCGGCAACTCAATGGTAAGAATACCATCCTCAGCCTTTGCACTGATAGCCTCTTCGTCAACATCGTCTGGCAATGTGTAACGCTGTTCGTAGTTAGTGTAAGAGAATTCGCGACGCAGGTAGTGTGAGTGTTTGTCTTCTTCCTTGTGTTCGAATTTGTTCTCGATGGCAACACACAGGTTGTGGTCTTCGTCGATATTTACTCGGCAGAACTCCTTCTTAACACCCGGAGCAGCCAACTCAACAATATAGGCGTGTTCCGTCTCTTTTACGTTAACCGATGGAGCAGTGGTATTGGCGCTGTTCATAATGTCTGAGTCCAAAAACTCATCGAATACTGTCGGAAACCATCCGTTTCTGCGATAAATCATAGGTTTCATAATTTTACCTCCTATTGTTTAGTTTAGTTAATTTTCAATTTTACGATTCAAAACTGCTTCTTGCGACTTTCGTCTTACAACTTGCGGCTTCAATCTTCGACCTACTTAAGTCAACTTCCGTGCCACCTTGGAATTGTCAACAATCCATGCCAAAATGTCCATCTATAGCGTGCCAAAAAGTCCATTTTCTTGACTATTTGACATAGACGAACATTTACATGCGTGATAAAACCGTTTGCACGGTTGACGGAAAATAGTTATCTTTGCCCTCAGAATGATTTGGCAGAACGTAGTTTTTGAAAATCGTATATTCGTTTTGCTTTAATTGCATTTTGCGTCCAAATAGCCTAATTCAAAAGACAGCATCTATTATGAATTTTAATACAAGAAACACTAATGATTACGAGGTGATATCCGACCGCCAAGAGCGGGTGCTGCGGTATCTGACTGAGCACGACATCCCTTTCACTACTTACAACCACCCCGAAGGCAAGACCATCGAAGAGGCTAAGCGTTGGTGGAAAGACGATGGCAGCGTCCACTGCAAAAACATCTTCATGCGCAACCACAAGGGCGACCAACACTATCTGATTTGTTTCCCGTGTGATGACGACCTCGCCATTCACGATATTGAGCATTGGCTCAAAGAGGTGCTTGTTGCGCAAGGACACAAAGCACCCGGCAAACTCTCGTTTGCTTCGCCCGAGCGCATGATGCGCTATTTGGGGTTAGAACCCGGCAGCGTCAGTCCGTTCGGGCTTATCAACGATCTGGAGCACCATGTCATCCTATTCCTCGACAGCCGCCTTCGCGATGCCGCCACACTCAGTTTCCACCCTAACGACTGCCGCGGAACAGTGGTGATAACGCAAGAGGCTTTTCAGAAATATTTGGCAGGCGTCGGAAACAAAGTGGAGTATATCAACACACAGAAGCATAATAACCTATGAAATCTTCACGTAGAATCTTTCTTATTATAACTGTCTTCTTTGGAGTAGTGCTGCTGTGTGCAGCGGCTGTGGCGGGCTATGCATATCATCTGTTTGGCAACCAGGTGCGGGCGGTGCAGTCGGTGCGCGAGGTGACGCCCGAGCTCTACGAGATGACCTACCGTGGCGACTATGGCATCAATGCCTTTATAGAACAAGGCGGTGTGCGGACGGACGCTGAGTTACAGCCTTTTTTGCAGCGCTTTCTCTCGCATGGACTGCTACGGATTGATGCTGCCGCTCCTGAAGTGCCTGATGTCGGTTGCAGCACGTTGTGCGCACCGATGGCTGACACAGACGGGTATCTGTTTGGCAGAAACTTCGACTGGGCAAAGAAAGGGAACACTATCATCATACGCACCTATCCGAAGAACGGATATGCCTCTATCTCAACCTCTAACTTAGATTTTCTTGGTATGCCGCTTTCATTGGAGGGTGACAATTTGATACAAAAGATGCCTGTCATAGCGGCTATTTATGTGGCGCTTGACGGTATCAACGAGAAGGGACTGATGGTAGCTGACCTGTTTGCAGGCGACAAAGAGAAGACGGTACAGGAGCGAGGAAACCTTGCTGTTACTACAACTACTGCCATCCGCTTGCTGCTTGACCGCGCCGCCACAACGGATGAGGCCATCAGCATGCTCGCCTCTTGGGACATGCACTCATCCATGGACTGGGCACATCACATAGCTATTGCCGACGCTACGGGACACAGTGTGGTGGTAGAGTGGATTGACAACGAGATGATAGTGACCGAGACGCCTGCCGTCACCAACCACTATCTGTCACCTCTGCGTCCACATGTAGGTATCGGTCAGACCGAAGCGCGCCGCGACACGCTGTGTGCACGCCTTGCCGCACGCCCGCAGATGCGACTTGGCGACATGCGAAAACTTCTTCAGGATGTGGCATTTGAAGAATACACAGGCTGGTCGGTCATCTTCAACACGCAAGACCTCAGTGCCACCTATTACTATCGCACTGACTTCGATACAGCGTACGAATATACTCTAAAATAACTTTTATCAGACATGAAAAAACTACTTATCTTAATGCTTGCGGCTATGATGGGTACAGCCGTTGAAGCCAAGACTTTAGTTGCATATTTCTCTGCCACCGGTACTACACGTTTTGCAGCCAAACAGCTTGCCAAGCAGCATAACGCCGACCTTTGGGCGATTGAGCCTGCCGAGCCTTATACCGCCGCCGACCTCGATTGGCGCGATAAGCAGTCGCGTTCGTCGCGCGAGATGGCAGACCCCGAAGAGCGTCCTACCATCCGTCAGTGCACCAACATCATGCCATACGACACTATCTACTTGGGGTTCCCGATATGGTGGGGCATCTGTCCGCGTATCATCAACTCGTGGGTTGACAACAACCTTGAGCAACTGAAAGACAAGACACTCATACCCTTTGCCACTTCAGGCGGCAGCGGCGTGGAGGAAGCGGTTGAGTACCTGCGCAAAACCTACCCGCAACTCAAATGGCAAGACGGGATACTGATGAGGTAAGTTAAAATCGGATATTATGGCAGCACAAAACAAACTTTTTCAGCGGTTGATATGGCTTGTGGACACTATCTACTCTGCCGGTCAGATAACGCGCGAGGAGATAGACCGCCATTGGGCTCAGTCGGCGTACAACGACATGCACGAGCACGATTATGGTGAGCGCAATTTCCATCGTCACCGCGAGACTATCTTCGAGCTCTTCGGCATAGAGATAGTCTGCAACCGCAGCACGCGGCAGTACTCCATCGGCTCGCTCGGCGATGCCGAGAGCGACGGTGTGCGTGCATGGCTTGTCAACACCTTCGCCATAAAGAACATGGTGAACATAGCGGGCGAGATGCGCGACAGAATCATCTTCGAACAGATACCGGGCGGTTCGCAATATCTGTCGCTCATTGTCAACGCCATGAAAGAGAACAATAAACTGCAGGTGACGTATCAAGGATTTTACCGCAGCGAGCCTCATACTTTCCTTTTAGCCCCTTATTGCTTGAAAATATTTAAGCAGAGATGGTATATGGTTGGCAAACCTGATGACCACCCTGAGGAGCAAGAGCCACGCGTCTATGCACTCGACCGCGTGCACAGCATCGACACCACCGACCAACCGTTTAAGCTGCCCAAGAGCTTCAGTGCCACGAAGTTCTTCGATGGCTGCTTCGGCGTTGACCGTAGTCAGACGCAGATACAAGACATACGCATCCGCACGGGTGCCGCCACTGCTAATTTCATCCGCACCCTACCCCTTCATTCGTCACAACAGGAGGTGGAGCGTACAGCAGAACATAGCGTGTTTGTGTTCCGTTTGGCGCCGACGTACGATTTCATTCAGGAGCTACGCAAACATGGTCCGTATTTGGAAATACTCGAACCGGCTGAGTTAAGAGAGCTGTTCCGGCAAGATTTACAATCGGCATTGGAGCAGTATTAAATAGTAATGCCATTGGTAAAAATAAAAAAGTGCAGTCTTCTGCACTTTTTTTATTATAACCGACTCGTTGTGTCAGTTTGCGACTGTAATTTTGCAGCGTAATACAAAATAAGTTTAACCAATCAATATCTGCATTATGGGAATTTTTGATTTTTTATTCGGTCCCTCGACCGACCCTGGGCAGCGTTCTTGGCAAAGAACAAGACTATATTTGATAATGCTCTCAACAAAGACTATCAAGATGATTTGATATACATGAGCGAATATTAGAAGTTTTACGAAGGGACAACAGAAGGCGTAAATGTACTAAGGGAAAAATCAAAAGGACTATAAGGCTTCTAAATAATTTGCATAAAAGCACAAGAAAGAGTAACTTTGCATGCCAGAAAAATAATTCGATACAATGGCAACATAAAAAAACAACGGCTACGGCAAAAAAGCAACGGCAACATCAAAAACAACGGCAACATCAAAAAACAACGGCTACGGCAAAAAAGAAACGGCAACATAAATGAGCAACGTCAATTAGCCCGAATAGTATTCGGGGGGAATGAACATTTATAAGTTAACATTAAGAAAGATAAACCCTAAATAATTAAAAAAACATGGCAGACGAACAATGGCATTGGCAAGAGCCGGGCACTGCATGGAAAGGCATCGGCATTTACCATGTGACGCTCGTGGTGTCAAGCCGAGAACCACTGCTCGGCGAGCTCGTCATCCCTGCTAACGACCCCACACAAGCAAGAGTGGAGCTCAGCGAGTTGGGACTTTATGTAAAAGCCTGCGTGGATGAGATACCGAAGCGGCATAAGCAGGTTAGGATAATAAAACTGCGGATGATGCCCGACCATGTTCATGTTATCCTTTATGTCACTCAGGCTATGGATGTGAGCATCAAGATGGTGGTGCGTGGACTATGGCAAGGAGCAAAGAAAGCGGGAAGGGAATACTCTGCGTCGATTAGCCCGATGTCAAAATGTCCAACGTCAATTAGCCCGAATAACATTCGGGACAATAAACGTGGCAAAAATGCTGATAATGACACAACGTCAATTAGCCCGAATAGTATTCGGGACAACGAACGTTGCCAAAATGGGGATGAAGATGCAGGTAAGAATCAGCCTTACGACCCGATATTCAATGAGATGCCTTTTATTCGTCCCATGTCGCGACGAGGTCAGTTGCAGGCTATGATTCGCTATGTCGAGATGAATCCTCAGCGATTAGCCACCAAACGCCTTATGCCCGGTCTCTTTCGCGTTCAGCATAACATCGAAATAGCAGGACGGGAATATAGCGGTGTTGGCAACATAGCATTGCTACAATCGGAGCAATACCGCCCCGTTCATGTGCGCCGAGCGATGGTAGAGGCAGCAGAACACGGCGAGGTACAGCCTCTGCGTGACTACATGAACAGCTGTGTGATAGCAGCACGGCATGGTACGGTGATGGTATCGCCATTCATCTCGCCAAAAGAGAAAGAGGTGATGGCTGTGCTGTTAAAAGAGAATCTCCTATTTATCTATCTCGCTGATAATGGTTTTCGAGAATATTATAAGCCGCAGGACAACCTATTCGATGCCGTGGCAGAAGGGCGAGTGCTCATTCTCAGTCCTTGGGAGCATGATGCAGAAAAGAAACATATCAGCCGTGCCGACTGCGTTGCACTGAACACAATGGCAGAGGAGATTTGCAAGGGTGAGAGCATGAATGAATAGGGCAGGAAACCTCTAAGTAATTCAACTGTAACTTTATTTGCAATGTTGCAGTAAGAATTGTAACTTTGTAAAAAATAAGAAAAACAATATGGAAACAAAAGAAATTGTAACACAAGAAGAGCTAAATCAAAGAATAAGAACTTTGGCGGATTTATTTCTCAAGTTACATCAAATTAAACCATTTAATGGTCACGAAGAGAGATACAAGTGGGATACGGTATATAACTCTAATGCGGATAGCCCTTTAGATACCATCAAAAATTTTGCTCCACCTAAAGCAAATCTTTTCTATAAGTATTCGTATGCTACACTTGCAGAATTAGTCGAATCTCGCCCTAAAGAACTTTCTGAAGTTATAAACAAACTTTTGGACGAAAGTGTTCCGTTAGAAAGTCGTCTTGCACAATTCAAAGATGATATGAATGCTTTGAAAATCGAAGGCAAGGCCTCTCCGAACGATGAAAGAACGGCTGCCGTGTTCCTAACATGTCTTAATCCGCAGAAATACACATTTTACATGCACGACACTTTATACCTACCCTTGTGCAAGTGGTTAGGTGCAGTCAGTGAGAAAGATAGCGCAAAGGCATACATACATTATCTTAATCTGCTTCAACCATTAGCAGAATTGATAAAAGATGACAAGCAACTAAGTTCTATATTCAGTGAGTTATCTCAGGGATATGAAACATCGAATTTGCTAAATGCACAAACTCTGCTTTGGTGCGTTCACAAAGAAATTGATCAAATAACAGAAGAAAAGAAAGAGCTCTTAAGATTCAAACACCTACTCGAATATTTTGCAGCCCATCTCAGCTATGTACAAAGCGGAACTACAGACTTTGACGGTTATGATGAATATATCCGGCCATTAGTTGAAAAAAACATATTCTACTCATCTGGGCAAGGCTGGAAAAATCATGCTATTCAAAAGCAAGTAAAGAGATGGGATAAATATAAAAATGGCAAGATGTGTGTCAATATCAATCCGTCTTTCGGCAGCTATAAGACAAGGAGCACGTACATCAATTGGGAGACGACAGGTTTGAACATTATTGCCGGATGGGAAGATGATAAAGTAAAAACACTAAAGCTTACTAACTTCTCAGAAGATGAAGGATATAGCAGTTGGACAAAATCCGACTTTATCTATTCTCTTGAAGACTTAGGTTTATATGATGGTGAAGAGGACATAAATAATAACCTCACGACTTTTTTCAATGAATTTAATAAACGAAAAAATATGTTAGATATGGAAAGACAAAAAAATGCTGACAAAGAAAAATATCAGCAATATATCAATCTATTAGAAAAGAATTACAACCTCATCCTTACCGGAGCACCCGGAACGGGAAAGACTTATATGGCACATAAAATTGCGGAGGCGATGGGTGCAACAGGCGATTGTGTCAAGATGGTGCAGTTTCACCCCTCGTATGATTATACCGACTTCGTGGAAGGTATTCGTCCGCAACAAGACGCATCCTTCAAACGTATAGATGGAGTTTTTAAGGAATTTTGTAAACGTGCATTAAAATCACAAAAAATAATTGTTGATAACTTTGAGGAAGGTTGGAGTCGATTGATTGATTATCTCAGTAATAATGACTTTATTGATGTCCCTTTAATATCTGATTCACACAAAACGATTCGTATTGAATTAAACGAATACGATAACGGGCTTGCAAATCGCACATATATAGACGGAGAATATAAAAAAGATGAATGGATTAAAGGGAAATCAAAATTCTTCAGTAAAGATCAATTATATAACATATATAGAGGATTGAAAGGTGTTCCTCAAGGTGGACATGATAATTATCGTAAGGCAATTATAAATTATATGCTTGAACATTTTGGATTGCAAAAATATCAAGTAGAAAATTTGTCTAATCAAAAATATGTCTTTATTATCGACGAAATCAACCGCGGAGAGATAAGCAAGATATTTGGTGAGTTGTTTTTCTCAATCGACCCTGGATATCGAGGCAAGAAAGGACAAGTTTGCACGCAATATCAGAACCTAATAACCGACGATAATGACGAGTTCAAGCAGGGCTTCTTTGTTCCCAAAAACGTCTATATTATCGGCACAATGAATGATATCGACCGCTCGGTTGAGAGTATGGATTTCGCTATGCGGCGCAGATTTGCATGGAAAGAAGTGACGGCAGAAGAGAGTTTTGATAATATAATAAAGGGAAAAAATAATTTTACAGAGGATCAGCAGAATGAAATTGAGATTAGAATGGCACGCTTAAATGCTGAAATAGAAAAACTATTAGGTACAGAATATCAAATAGGTGCTGCATATTTCTTAAAACTTAAAGATACTGATTTTTCCGGATTATGGAAGAATCATCTTTTCGGATTACTCTATGAATACTTCCGTGGCGAGGATCCCAAAACAAGAAAAGACAAAATGACGACATTAGAAAATGCTTACAATGGAAAGTCAACTGATACAGACAAAGGACAACAGCAAGAAAACGCTGGATAGTGAAGAAGTGCATATATTAAATAAGTTGCGTGAGATTGCTGGTGTGTCTATCAACAATATAAAACTTGAAAACAATCCCAATCTTCTTGTGTTTCCTCAATGTCTGAACGAGTGTAAAGATAATATACAAGACAAGCCGATATTCTCTTTAGAAGGCTCTAATTGTATCAAAACCGGCAACATTATGGGGTTTGTGGGATATAATGGCACGCATCTGCGTATCTATTCTCGATTTGCACAAGAAGATAGTCAAGACTATTTCATGCACTATATGCTGCAGAGAGTTTTTGCCATCAACCTATTCAACCTCAAATATACAACCGATACCGACAGCATCTTCAATTTTCTTATCTATCTGTTTCCTGCCTTCCTCAAACGCGCAACGAGTCAAGGTCTATACCGCGAATATCAGACAAAACATTATAACGATAGCAATATACGAGGGCGAATAGATATAAGCAGACACATTAAGCAGAACATACCTTTTACCGGCAAAATAGCGTATTCTTCGCGCGAATATACTGCTGATAACGCTGTTACGCAACTTATCCGTCACACCATAGACTATATCTCTCATCATCCTTATTGTGGCAATATCCTGCAAAACGATGAGGAAACTAAACGCTGTGTCAGTCAGATTCAAGCCGTTACAAACAGCACATATAACAGCCGCGACCGTCAGCGTGTTATCAATCAGAACTTACGAGCAATAAGACATCCGTATTTTAGCGAATATCGCAATTTGCAGAAACTATGCTTACAGATATTACGACACGAAGAACTAAAATACGGAACTAATAACGACGAGATATACGGCATTTTGTTCGACGGAGCATGGTTGTGGGAAGAGTATTTGGCAATAGTGTTGAAAGGTGTGATGATACATTACACGAAGCAAGGACCTGAGCCATTGTACTTATTCAAAGGTAAACATCAGCGAATCATTCCCGATTTCCTAAATAAAAGCACACAAATTGTCGCTGATGCTAAATATATTCCTCTTGACAAAAAGCATATATCAGAAGGCAGCGAGTCAGAAATAGATATATACTATAAGACACTGGTATATATGTATCGCTTTAACTGCCATGTCGGTTTTCTGCTATATCCTGATTCTAAATCTCAACAAGAAGAGTTGTGTATTGAAGGAAAGACAAATGAGATATTGTACAAAATAGGAATGGAAATTCCGCAAAAAGTTAATAATTGGAATGATTTTATAGAAGTAATGGGCAACAGCGAGGAAGAATTTCTAAGCGAGATTAATTCTCACATTCAATAGCATGCTTAACAACATTACAGCTAATAATATGAATGGAAACAGTAGCAGAATGACTTTAGCGCAGGGACTTAACCCTGCGAGCTCAACCAAAACCACGAACACAACCCAAACCGCAAGCGAGCTCAACCAAAACCGCGAACACCGCTGCTACAAGCGCAAACTCTGCTGCATGACAAACCTTGCGGGCATGGGCAACCATAAATTGTAAAATAAAAAAACTATCAGTGAAAACATGGCTGAGTTGCAACACACAGACAAAGGATGGCGCTACGAACAACAGAAAGTGCATCTGCTTAGAGCCAAGTGGCACGACTACAAGGCGCCTTCAATCTATATGCTTACGATGACGACCTTAGATAGGAAACCCATGTTAGGAAGGCTCTGTGGTATAGGAGAGGAGGCTTATATTGAGCTGACTGCCCTCGGCAAGGCAGTAGCAGAGCAGATCGAGATGATGCCGAAATACAAAGGGTTTGAGAGTTCCGAAATATACAGCTTCGTAGTGATGCCGGACCATATTCATGTGCTTCTGCAAGTGCACGAGACACTCCGGCGCCCGCTTGGATACTATGTCAGTTGGTTCAAGAAGCAATGCAGCGACAAGGCACAGGAACTTTTAGAAGCACAAGAACCGACCATAGCGCAGGGACTTAACACTGCGAGCACAACCGCCACCGAAGCAACACCTGAAACCGCCACCGAAACCGCCGCTGAAGCCGCTACAAACGAGCCCACAGAGGGTTATGCTCTTGCGGCTAAGTCCGCAAGCCCCGTTCCCGCAAGCTCCATTCCCGCAAGCTCCGTTCCCGCAAGCTCCGTTCCCGCAAGCTCCGTTCCCGCAAGCCCCGTTCCCGTAAGCCCCGTTCCCGCAAGCTCCCACTTAGAAAGCAAGCCCAAGCCAACCACACCCTTAGTATTTGAAACCGAATACCACGACCGCATACTAACCCACACAGGGCAGCTTACGAACTTAAAGCAGTATATAGCCGAGAACCCGCGTCGTCTTGCTCTCAGAAGAGCTAATCCCGACCTTTTCCGAATAAGGCAAAACATACGAATAGGCAGTTTTAGTTGTACCACTCTTGGCAATCAGTTTATGCTCGATTATCCGGTGCGACAGGTCTTGCAATGCTCTCGTTCGCTGACGCCTGAACAGATAGAAGAAAAGAAACAATCGTGCCTGATAGGGGCGGATAAGGGCAGTGTCTTCGTTAGTGCCGCTATATCGGAAGGGGAGAAGCAGATATGCAAAGCGCTACGAGAAGCAGGTTATCCGCTCATCATCTTGCTGCAAAATGGTTTTCCGAAAGAAGATGACCCGCACTACAGATACTTCAAGCCACAAGGCATATTCTTTGAAACCTGCGCAGAAGGCAGGCTATTGCTCATTGAGCCTCCTTCTGAGATGTTTGAAGATAAGGGCATAGAAGCACTGGTGTATCAGAAAACCGGCATACTCCCTCATGACACCTTGCGGTATCGTTTTCTTGCACTTAACAGCTTTGCTCAGATAGTAGCAAATCAGTAGCGAGTTATGTAGTTTACGAAAAAAGTATTATCTTTGCATGCGATATTCCGCTTGTGCTGAAACCCTTTTCTCTGAAGATAACAATATGAAACGCAACTATTCCAAATGGCAAAGTATTGCTCTTATTGCTGCCATCTATGTGCTTGCCGGTATTGCAGGTGTTTTGCTCTTTTGGCAACTGCAAACTATGGTCATTCACCCTATTGCCGCATTATTATGTGCCGATGTGGCGGCAACGGTAGTGGTATGGCTGTTCGGCTTACTCTACGAGAACGTGTCGGTTTACGACCCGTATTGGAGTGTGTTTCCGCCTGTGGTATTTCTGCTATGGGCTTTTCATACGGGAGTATGGTCGCTGCCGGTAGTGCTGCTGCTTGTGGCGTCGTGGTACTGGGGTTGGCGCCTGACGCGCAACTGGGTCATCACCTTCCATGGCATAGCCCACGAAGACTGGCGATATACCAAATACCGTAGTCTGCACCCCGCGCTGTTTCATCTGATTAACTTCTTCGGACTTAACATGGTGCCAACGCTTGTGGTGTTCGTTGCCATGCTGCCCGGACTGCGACTATACGAAAGCTGCAGCGCTGCAAACCTGCTCACATGGTTCGGCTGTGTGGTATGTCTGGCGTCTGCCACCATACAGTTGATAGCCGACAAGCAGATACACGACTTCCGCGCTAAGCATAAAGGACAGGTGTGCAACGTGGGTCTGTGGAAGCACGGGCGGCACCCTAACTACTTCGGAGAGATACAGTTCTGGTGGGGTATATGGGTGATGTACGCCTCGCTCTATGGTTTCGATTGGTACGTGCTCTGCCCTATTACGATGACAGCTTTGTTTCTCGGCATCAGTATCCCGCTGATGGAGAAACGGCAGCTGCAAAACAAACCCGACTATCGGGAATATCGCAAACATACGCGGCTACTTATCTAAACATGAACAAGACATCACCTGAGATACTCTCTTTGCGCCGCGAGATAGAAACAACCTTCTCACGCCTTATCAAGACGCCGGCCGACTTCGAGTGGCTTGCCGCAGTGGTTTGGGAGCGGCTGCACGAGAACATCTCCCCCACCACGCTCAAGCGTCTTTGGGGATATATCGGGGGCGCCAATACCACACGTCGCAGCACGCTGTGCCTACTCAGCCGACTACTCGACTATCAAGACTGGGAACAGTATCTTCAGCACCTCGCCACGCAAGCAGAAGTAGAAAGCAACACCTTCACGGCGGACGGCATACGAACAGATGACCTCAGCTTTGGCGATCGTGTGGAGGTATGCTGGCTTCCCAACCGCCGATGCGTGTTCCGCTACGAAGGTGGCAACCGTTTCATAGTGGAGATAAGCGAGAACAGCAAACTGCAGGCAGGCGACCGTTTTGATGCGGCTTGTTTCCTTGTCGGTAAACCTATGTTTCTCGACAACCTCCAACGCGCTGACAGCGAACCTACCGGCTATGTGGCGGGCACGAAGTCGGGTATAATAAGTGTTAAAAAAATAAAAATATAGACATGACAGACTCATCTACCTCAGCATTCATCGAGCCAAGCACCTTCAGCCAAGAGTGGTCGGACATCACCTTGTTGCAGTCGCGAACGCATTGTATGCTCTACACCGCCACACGCTATGGCAGGCGTTTCCTGCTGAAAGCACTCCGTGAGGAGCACCGCAACCTGACTGAGTACCAACAGCTCCATGAGAAAGAGTTCCGCCTTGCCATCTCGCTCAATCATCCAAACATCGCCGCCACCTATTCCTACGAACAGGTACCCTCGCTCGGTCCGTGCATCGTGCAGGAATATATCGATGGAGACACTTTATCAAAATGGCTTGGGTATAACCCGACGAAAGCAAGCAAAGAAAGGGTGTTTGGTCAACTGCTTGATGCGCTCGAGTATCTGCATAGTATGCAACTCGTACACCACGACCTCAAAGCCGACAACATCCTCATCACTCGCAATGGTCAGAATCTCAAACTCATCGATTTCGGACTGAGCGACACCGACGATAACGCTGCCGCTCGCAACAACGACCCGCGTGAAGACCTCCGCCGCCTCGCACCGCTTATGCAACAGCTCTTCCCGAAGAGCTATAGACTCATAAGAAAACGCTGTGCCAATGGCTCATATCCTAATATCGCTGCCTTGCGCAGAGCGTTGGAGAGACGCCGGAAAATGCTGTCTTCAATCCCCATAGTTATATTGTTGATGATGCTTGTCGTATCATCTTGCATCTTGTATACTTCCCATAAAGAGCGTGAAGCAATATTAAATGGGAATGAACAGATGTTGAGTAGCCAATTGTTCTCTGCGGATAATTGGACTCCTCTGACAGAAGTTGATTCTGTTGTGTATGTTGTAGGTAAGTTCTATTGTTCTCAGACTTGGGAACAGCAACTCGAGTTCGTAATGGATTCCGCACGAGTTAGGCCTATGATGCAGAAATATTATGCAAAGGGGTATGGTGCGAAGAATTTAAAAATTGCCAATTTACGATATTATACGAAAAAAATGAATACCAATTTGTTTGTTTGTCGTTCTGGATATGATGTCGATGACTGTACTTATATCATCAGACAAGGTAATGATTTTAAGATAGATTGGGAGGCTACTGTGACATACAATCCTCTAACGCTATATGAACTTGAACAGACTCCCGGAAGAATTGTTGAATGGAGAGCGAACCGCTTTAAATATAATTTGTATGTACCTGAATATCAGAATGATTATTGGGAGCGCATATATGTTAAAGGCGCTTATTTTTACTGTCTGAAGCAGAATAAGGCGATAGATTCTATTCACGCAGTGTGTGCCGATAACAATGTGCATCAAGTGATACTTAAGATTAGAGCAGTCAAAACAGAGAATGAACTGTATATAGAAATTGTTGATTTTGTAAAAGAGGGTCTCTCCAAATATTACTAACCCATTTTTGTGTCTTGTCGTCTTTTTTGCCCTTTATACTGTAAGGTCAGTCGGGGCTGCCACATTCAACGAGACATGGCACGCACTATATACAAAGACACTTTATCAATGGCTTGCAGAGGTAGAGACACGTCCGAGTCTAACAGAAGAACTCAGCGCCGGCCGCATCACCGAAGAGGAATACAACCGCCTTACAATGCTGATGGGAGATATCATTACACGAAATAGTAAGTGACGTATTTGTAGTTCAAAGACAAGTTGAAGCAGATGCCCGTTAGTGGCGTTGATGAAAAGTTATATTTTTATATATTTAATTGCTTTATATTTGGTTATTTGCTTAAAAGGTTATAACTTTGCTGCATAAATTTCGGTAGAAACATTTATGGCAACTCAAATCATAGTACAAGATACGCCTATTACGGTTATCAAAGTGCAGGACTAACATGAACCTAATTTGGATAAAAAGTGCCAAGTACATAGGCAACTATCGTCTTGAGTTGTTATTCTCAACCGGAGAACAACGCATATTTGACGCGAGAAATTTTATTGCGTCTCATCCATTATTTACAGTTCTTCAGGATGAACAATTGTTCAGTAACTTTCAATTGGACGGATGGACTGTTTCATGGCAAAATGGGCGATTAGATATTGCACCTGAATACTTATACGAAAAAGGCACAAAAGCATAACATCCCGTCGCTTACCGACGTTAAACAGTAAGGACATATTATATAAAGCGTTTGCTATCGCTTGTTTATCTGAGTAAACGAAACGTAGGAAATTTCAATTAACAGATAAGGAACAAGTACAGCAGATGCTCGCAGTGTATTTCGGCACATACCGCTTTTGGTATGCGTACATAATATACGTAGCGGGCAACTGAGTTGAATTCCGTCTGTTAAGGTATCCTACAACCTCGTTTACCGGATGACAACCAGTTGTCCGCGTTTTTTGTTTGTACTTAATTTGAAAAACGATGCAAAAGTAATGCAATTTCACGAAACAAATAAACGCGCAAGCAATAAGAACCAACAAGGACTACGTATATATCGCAAACAAGCAGTAATTTTGCAGGCAAAATAAAATATGCTATGAAATAAGTAGGACGTTTTGCTTATATTTCACCAGCAAAGTCTGCGCAATGACTGTCCTACAATATATTAATTTTATTAATAACAAACCGATTGGAAGAATCAAATATGCGCTGGTTTAATTCCGCCAACGGGTTAACTAAAAAATTCACATTATGAGCCTTTTAGATTCGGACGCTAAGGTCCTTAAGCGTGTTGATGATTACATCAAGAAACAAGCCCTAACGGAGTTATTTTATTATAACTTATTAGGGGCAAATGTGACGGCTATTGAGACAGATATTAATCCTATCTGGAAGAAAATTTCTCAAACATGGCACGAAAACGAAGGTAGCTCTATGTTTGTTAGCTATTTAGTGGATTGCCTCAAGATAGATAATAGCCCTTTTTATCATCCATTAAAGAAAGAACTCGGTAGACCAATCTATTCAATAGATTGTCGTTACTTGTGTAAATTTGATGTAATAGGATGGTTAGAAGAAGTCGCAAAACTGCCCTTGTCCCAAAAACCAATTCTTGTGATTGAAAATATCACAGAGCTTCCAACAGAAGATGCTTATCATGATAACCCTAAATATGTGCAAAACTTATTGATACATAGTTGGAAGAATCCTCAAAATGATTTCTATAATGCACATTCGGGAAATAGTTTTAGTATTATTCCTGAAAATTATACCATATTTATCACATGGACTCCGGAAAATCGTCAAAAACTGGATAAAATCTGGAATCCAAGTGATGGTATTGCGTGGATCGGAAATATAGATGAAGACTATCAAAGATTCTTGACTGAGTATAAGGATTGCTCTGTTAGCAATCTTGAAAAGCAAAATATAATTAGTTACAATAATAATTAAAACAAATGATGTTGGAGGACGCCGAAAATCCATTAAAGAGTAGGCAAAATATATTAAAAGGAGAATATCATATGGAAAAGATTACCAAAAAGGAATTAGAAGAACTGCGTTGTCTCTACTTCAAATTGTCGGAGCATAATAGTCCCGATGATTTACTAGACGATTTAAATGAACGACTCGGACTTGATTACGATGAAGAATCTGACATATCTGAAGCATTTCGCATGGCTATATTTCCATACTACGATGCCGAGGAGCAGAAAGAAAATGAAGATTTTTTGATAGGGAAAGGCTATGTTGTAAGTTGATTCTTCAAAATGAATCGGAGTAAAATAACAAATGGAATCCGCCGAAAATCCGAAGAAGAGTAGGCAAAGAATAATAAAGTTATGAGCACACATTACCAAAAAGGAATGAAACAAATGATGAGTTCTTTTCAAGTTGTCCCCGAAGGACGTGCTGCATCTTATGATTTCTGTTATGGATATTTCCAAGCACATTGTCATGAGTTGTCGAAGAACATAGAGTTATCTTGCTTGCATCTATGGAGTTATCTCGCCAGTTGGGGAATGCTTCGTGGCAGCGGAAAACTTATAAGCAATTGCAGTATGAAAGTTCTTACAGATGTTATAATGTACCTAGACTCTCTTCATGATTCAGATTGGATTTTGGATGTTGATGACTATTCAGATGAAGATAAACGCGACAGAATAATCGAAATATATAATGACCTTTCTTCTAAAATTAGGAGCATTAAAGTAGACGGAGCACTCGTTGGAGTAAATGCCACAATAACCTTGGTTACTAAGATTATGTTAGGTACTATAGGTTGTGTTCCTGCCTTTGACGATTTCTTTAGCTCTACTTTTAGATCTGAATTTGCAACAGATAAACCTCATTGTGGATTTCGAATATTAAACTCTAATGCATTGCTTCATATCCACACATTCTACTTAGAGAATAAAGAAGCATTGAAGGATGTCATGATACCCGTGATTGACTTTAATGGCAATCCTATGCCGGGATTATTCTACAAAAAAGCCAAACTAATTGACATGTTTGGTTGGAATGTCGGACTGGAAAATTCTTTAAAATAGTATAGCTTATTAGGACGATTATCAATAAATTAGGAATAGCCGAAAACATATAAGAAAGTAGGCTTTTATATTAACATCTAAAACCTTGCAGTGTATAGGTAACTGCATACGATTATGGTAAGATATCAATTATTGGTTAGAGCAGACAATGGTGTGCTGACTCAATGGATTGTCAAGGCAGATGGGTCTCGATATAGCACCAGTGAGAAAGATATAACATTCATTGTTGACGCTGCTTATAAGGACAGAGTAACCGCAGATGAAATTTTGAAATCAATTGGAGGACACCGTAATAGAAGCTATAGTTCTCCAGGGAGTGACCTTAGAGATGGTGTCAATGGTTGGCACATACAACTATTAAAAGAATATTAAAATTCAAGGCAGGGGAGTCTAACCACTCCTCTGCTTACAAAAAACATTGCAGAGTATAGGCAACTGCATACGATTATGTCACTACTCGATAATGATGAACAAGTGATGTCAAATTTTTATAATAAGATTAAAGAGATAATTTGAGATAATTTGTCAGAATCTGTTTTGGGATGATATTCTTGGCAGTTATAGTGCAACTGGTATAGAGGTAGAAAGTAACTCTTTTGTTACTGAGATGCAAAAGGCAATTGACAACGCAGGTAATGCACTTGTAAAAAGAATGCAGCAGCATGCAGGGCGCGAGATTTACAGACTTGATTGCAGTAAGCTTTGCAAATCTGACGCTATCGGTTGGCTACGAAAAGTATCTCAGTTGCCACTATCTCCCAAGCCTATATTAGTGATTGAAAACATCACAGAGATACCGCAAGAGGACGAGGTGCACGACAACCCGAAGTATGTAGAGAACTTGCTTGTTCATTCGTGGAAGAACCCTGCAAATCAGTTTACTGATAATTGTCCGGGGCAAAACAATGAGCAGTTTACTATAAACCCGCATGATTACACTGTTTTTCTTACTTGGGAACCGGAAGATAAAGAAAAACTCAACAATGTCTGGTGTGCAAGCGATGGTCTGGCATGGATAGGCAACTTTGCAGATTATAGGCAAAAGTTTACAGATGACTACAAACAAACCGACCTATCTGAACTTCAGAAACTATGCGTATAATATGAGTACGCAAAGATTAAGTGAGCAGAATGCAGAGTTAATTAGTGACAAAACGATCAGGGGAGCCATGCGGCTCCCCTGATCATATAAAATCCGCCCGATGCGGGCAAATGATCTGTACACGTATTGTAGAAAAAACTCAATAAAGAAATCCAAACATCCACAGCGGGATGCGATTAAATTGACCAATTTCAATATCGTCAACTGCTAAAAATGAGTTTGGTTCGTCTTTTATTTGCTCGAAGTTCTTACCTTTGCCCCCAACCTCAAACAGATATTCGCGGTTGACCATAAAGTCACCTTTCTTAGGCAGTAAGACTTCACTGACATTACGTAGTTGATCGTAGAAGAATGTTTCGCGTAATGTGCCCATATCTACATGTGTACTCAGGCAATACATCAGATTAGGGTTGTAGAGGTATATTTTATCAGGCTTATTGAGGCTATTTAAGTTTATTACCTCGTGTGCGAAAAATGCTAACAAACCGGCTTTTCCGAGTAAAGCCAACATCCGGTTGCCATTTTCACGATTTGTTTCCAACTCACGGTAAAGTTCTGCCATCTTCGGCATCATAGGAACACGCTCTGCTAAGATCATAAGCATGCGTTTGATTTTCTCGATAGTTGTATATGAGATATCCTCCACCTGTGGCAGTTCGTTTTCCAAAATGTGCAATACTACTCCATGCAAGCGATCAAAAAAGCCATCTCCTTCTTCTTTATAAAAAGGATAGCACCCGTGCCGGAGATATTGCGAGAATAAAGGCAAGATCTTTTTATTTCTACAAATATCAGATGCCAGTTGGCTGTGATTGTTAAGCAGTTCTTCTAACGTAACGGCTTCTCCAACGTTGAGTCCTTCAAAATTTAGGAATTCGCGGAACGACATGCCATTAAGTGTATAGACGCGTTGACGGCGACCCAGATCCGCTTCGTGCTGTGTGATATCAAGCATGGATGAGCCGGTATAGACAACATGCAAATCGTTATAATCATCATACATGCTTTTGATGTAACTCGCCCAATGACGCAAGTGATGTACTTCATCTAAAAAGACATGCGTACCCCCGTGCGTGTAGTGGTATTCGACCAGATCCATCAAGTCGTGTGTCTTGAACCACATGTTGTCCAATCGCACATAAAGTACCTTGCTTCTATCTGTAAAAGTCTCCTTAATATGCTGCAAGATAAGAGTCGTTTTACCGACGCCACCGTTACCTTTAACACCGATGAGACGATTGCTCCAATTGATTTGTGGGTATAAATACCGATGGAAAGTGGTATCGACTTCGTTAATCTTACGATTGCTAATAATGTACAATTGTTCTAAATCAGCGTATTCCATATTGCTAAATCTTTTACTTGATGGCGCAAAGATACAAAAAGACTTTCAATAGTGCAAATTTTTAGAAAAAAAAGACTTTGAAAAGTCGTTTATTTGTGCAAAAAGCACCTTTTAATAGTTCTTTTTTTATCACTACTGTCCACTAAAAAATGGACGATTAAAAATTAAAGTCAAACAATAACGGTTCACTTGAATCAAGGTGTTCTTTGTCATTTTGAAAATTAGTTTTGTTGAGTAAATCTGTAAGGTGCATTTTGCCTGTTAGCGAT
>JAFSTG010000035.1 GCA_017450605.1 Paludibacteraceae bacterium
AAGCACTTATGTAAGACAGCGTTGTTTATGTTTACGGTCAGTTGTTCGGCTTTGAATACACCAACGATAACCCCGGTGCAAACTGGTGGATGTGGGGAAACAACGAAGTTGACGCTACATTAGCACCCGAGAGCGACTGTTTGTTTGCATTCGAGCCTTATTCTGGTGCAAAACATTGTGCAGATCTCTTTGCCGATGACTACGAGAATGGCGACATCTTTGGTTTTACCATAACAGGTTATGCAGCTCCGGTACCTCAACCTTACTGGATTTATGTAACCGACAATACCGAATGGGAGGCTACCACCCTCTACGTATGGGATGGCGGAGATAACGCTCAGCAACTCGGCACATGGCCTGGTTCTGCACCTAACGGAGTGAAAGAAGATGGTACAAAGGTTTGGAACCTGAAGGCTACAGAAGGTACCTACAACCTTATATTCAACAATAATGGTGGTGGCACTCAACTTACCGATTTCGTTGCAGAAGCCAACAAGGACTATCACCTCGTTATCAATGCTGAAGGCGTAACAGAAAAAGGTACAGCAGATGCTATCGACAATATCAACTCGCAGGCTGAAGTAGTAGCAGTTGAATATTTCAGCATTTTAGGAACAAAGATGGCTCAAGCACCTGAGCAGGGTGTATATATCCGTTCGGAAATTCTCTCTAACGGACAGCGCAAAAGCGAGAAAGTATTTCGTTTTTAATTGATTGTTGTTGGGATACGCGGGCTGAATACCCGCGTATCTTTCTATTTATTTGACCTTTTTAATCAAGATGCTTAAGACACATTTTTTCAGTAAGGCATTACTGCTACTTTGTTTTCTTGGTGTTTCGTTTGTCGGTTATGCTAAAACAGTTGAAGGCACTGTCTCCGACAAGGCCGGAGAGCCTATTGTTGGTGCCACTGTACTTGAAATCGGTACGAACAACGGCACTATAACCGACTACGACGGACATTTTGCCATTGATGTTGCTGATGGCAAACAGTTGCAAATCTCGTATATCGGATATAGGCAAGTTAATGTTAAAATAACAGCATCACGCACGGTGTATAACGTTGTGATGGAAGAAGACAACGAAGTGCTTGAAGATGTTATAGTGATAGGTTATGGCACACAGCGCCGTTCTGACGTAACCGGCTCTATAGCCTCTGTCTCGACCGACGAGATACAGGATTTCTCAGCCAAATCGCTTGCCGAATCGCTCAGCGGACTTGCTTCCGGCGTTACTGTTACCAAAGGTTCAGGTGCTCCGGGCGAGAGTGCTGATATTCTGATTCGCGGTGCCGGTTCGATAAACGGCATGGCACCATTGTATGTGGTAGATGGTGTGGCACAGGATGCCGGTTTCAACTTCAACATGCGCGATGTTGAATCAATCGAGATTCTCAAAGACGCCGGTTCGGCAGCCATCTATGGCAGTCAGGCTGCTGGTGGCGTAATACTTATCACTACTAAAAAAGGCAAGTCGCAGAAAACCCAAGTGAGCCTTAATGCCCGTGTAGGTTGGCGAAACATAACATCGAATATCAAACTGCTTGACACAGAGAACTGGATACGTGCACGCGACGCTTGGGGAACCGGTTCTACACTCGATATACTCGGAGTTAGCAGTGTGAGTGAATTGCCAAATACCGATTGGATGGATGTGATGTTCTCAACCGGAATAGAACAAGAATATAACGTATCTGTCTCGCAAGCGGCAGAAAAGACGAAATTCTTCATTTCGTTTGGTTATATGGACGAGAAAGGAACATATATGGATACCCGCGCACGGCGTTTCTCGCTTCGTGCCAACCTCGACCACAAGATAGGTAAGCATGTTACCCTCGGTGAAAACATATATGGCAGCATGACAAAAACCAATCCTGCCACCAATTCGAGCATCTATAACCATACTATTCCGTTCCGCACAGTACCGGTAGCAGAGGTGAAAGATGCCGATGGCAACTATGCCCCTACCCCCATACTTGTGGGTAGCGGACCTAACTTTGCAGGATTAGAAGATGCCTTCCATGTGTTCAACGACAACAACTACAACCTAAATGCTCAAGCATACTTGAATGTTGAGTTTATCAAAGGTTTGAATTGGCGCACGACAGGAAGTGCCAACGTGTCGGCATGGAGTCAGAACCGATTCACCGAATATAAGGATTTCGGTCCTGTTCAGGTAGGTGTTCCGGGGGGCCAACTCAACTCGTATGCAGGCACAGCATTGCGTTTGATGTTCAACTCGACTCTTACCTACGAACATTCGTGGAACAGCCATAACTTCAAAGCTATGATTGGTACCGAATGGTGGAAATACGACGGTTACAACCTCTCCGTTACCTCCTACGATTTTGCCATACCCATTGCCCAGTCGATTGCTCTTGCTTCTACCGGTCCGACCAAAGATGCTTCCGACGGTACTCCTATGGAACGTCGCGGTTCGTATTTTGCACGCCTCAACTACGATTATGCGGGGCGCTATCTGCTGACTGCCAATTTCCGTGCTGATGCCTCCGACCGTTTCGTGAAGAAACATCGTTGGGGATATTTTCCGAGTGTGAATGCCGGATGGCGAATGAGTGAAGAAAGCTTCATGAAAGACAATGTGGGCGAATGGTGGGATAATGCAAAGCTCCGTGCCTCGTGGGGAATACTCGGTAACGACAACATTGCACAATATATGTATATGTCAACCTACTCGCTATCAGGCATAAGTCATGCTTTCGACAACACGAGCATACAGCAGACAGGGGCGTGGATTGCGGTGTTAAGCAACGAAGACCTGAAATGGGAGGAAGTTAACCAATGGGACATCGGTCTCGACCTTGGTTTCCTTGGCAACCGCCTCACTATCACCTACGATTATTATAATCGTCAAACACGCGACATGCTCTATCGCGGTGCCCTTCCCCTCACTTCGGGGATGAGCTATTATTTTGCATCCGATGACCCCGGTAATACGGTAAGCGTCATGTTCAATGCCGGTCTTGTGGAGAATAAAGGACACGAGGTTTCCATCGAATGGAAAGAGAAAAGAGGCGACTTCTCGTATGGTATAGGTTTTAATGCCTCGTTCAATCAGAACCGTGTGAAACGCATTGGCGATGTGCCGGGAGCAAGTATCATCGATCGTGGAGTTGATAACTCGTGGTCGCTGATAACACGAACAGAAGATGGCAACCCTATGTCGTTGTTCTACGGATATGGTGTGCTCGGCATATTCCAAACGCAAGATGAGGTTGACCGCTACAACCAATATGCACTCGACAAATGGCGCGAGCAGAATCCGAACCACTCCTATGGGTTTGCACCTAATGGCCAACCGCTCAACGCCGACGGACAAGAAATAGGCATTTACTATCAAAAACAGAACACAGGTGTAGGCGACCTAATTTTCGACGATAACGGCTTAGGACGAGTAACCGCCGCTTCACGTAAATATATAGGTAACCCCTGGCCTAAGATGGTAATGGGACTTAACCTGTCGTTTGCATGGAAAGGCATCGACCTCAGTGCGGTGTTCTCGGGTGCCTTCGGCTTCGATATAATGAATCTGCTAACACCATACACACACACCTTCTCGTCGGATAACACCACGGCAGCAATATTCACAACATCATGCTTTGGCAAGGACAATACGGTGGTTACCAACCATCCGCGTATAGGCTACATCAACGAGTCGGGTAGTATGATAGGCGATGGTGCCGCCAACAAAAACTACTCTACCGTTTCGGCTTACTTGGTTGAAAAAGGCGACTATTTCAAACTCAAAAACCTAAGCATTGGCTACACCCTTCCGCAAAGCATTTCGAAAAAAGCGTATATGGAAAAACTTCGCATATATTTCAGTGCGCAAAACCTGTTTACCATAACCTCATACACGGGTATGGACCCTGAAATCGGTGGCAATGCACTTATGTATAATGTTGATAATATCAACCGTTACATTCCCTCGCGACTTTTCTCGTTCGGCTTGGACGTAGGATTTTAGAGGTAAATAGCTATAATTTTCAAGTTCAATGGGTACGCCAAATTGCAATTGGCTGTTAAAAGTTCAATAGGCTTAATAGCAAATAAATTAATAGACATGAAAACAAAACTAACTATATTATTGGCATCAGTGGTGTTAATGATGTCGTGTAAGGATTTTTTCAACATTGAGAATCCTCAGACACTGAATCCGGAGAATTTCCCTGCCACTCTTGAGCAGGTCGATTTGGTTCTTACTTCATCGTATGCCCAAAGTCATGCTATCGGAACTTACGCATTCTATTGGTTTCCGATGGGAGTATGGCTCTACGACCATACCACCGACACCTATGGTTCATACGACGAGCGTTCGACGTCGATGGACAACTACACGGCTATCGATTCGCGGTACATCACCACCACTTATACCGACCTTTGCAAATGGATAAAACTAAGCACTCAGGCTCTCGAAGCCATCGACAAATACCACGCAAACGCTCCTGAAGCCGAAGCCTCGACACTCGACTATATGCGGGGTCAGGCGCTATTCAACCGTGCTCTTGCATACTGGCATGCACAGATATTCTTCGAACTCGATGCCAATGCGTTAGGATTCCCTATTATTGACAAGGTTTACAGCGACGTTGAACAACTGAAGCAAAGCCGTGCCACGGTAAGTGAGACATGGCAGTTCATAATAGCTGATTTGCAAGAGGCATGCACTCTGCTTACAGGGCACAACGAAACTTTCCGCGCCACCGAATGGGCTGCTAAAGGATTATTGGCTAAAGTATATATGCAATCGCTCTATCTCTTCCCCGAAAATAAAACTGCGGCAAAAGCGCTTATGGAAGATATTATCAACAACAGCGGAAAGACACTTGTTGAACATTCGGTGTATGCCGATATGTTTTATGGCAACGAAGCTAACGAACATAATGCCGAGTCGCTTTACGAACTGACAATGACCTCTAATTATACTCAAGATGGTCCGTGGGAAGGATATACAACGGGCTCAGGAATGCCTATGGTGTATGCTCCTTGGTATGTTGACTTAGATGTTCGTTTTCGCAAGGGTAAAGAAGACCAAACCGATCCTCTTACGCTTGAGAGAGATGTGATAACCACAAAGAAATCGTCGCAGTGGGGGAATAACTTTGTACACGACAAGAACATAGCGCGTTTCGGATTCTATAATTTCTACGGCGACACCATGCCTCGTTGGACCTTCAATCCTGCTTTCAATTTCAGTGCTGCGCGCTCTGCCGACAATTTCCCTTATACACTTGCCCAAGCAACATACCGAGCCGATGCTATTGCTCTGAAAAACGACCCCACTCGAGTTGACCCGCGCCTTATGATATGTGCCGGACAGCCATACGTTGATACTTATATCGATGCTAAGGGGCGTGAGACATGGTACGACCGCTCCACCGAAGTAAACAACCGCCCTGATATCATTGGTTGGCAACACCGCAAATACACTAATATCCGCGGCGTAGAAATGGGTTCGGCACCCTACGGAAAGAACGAGAGTTCCGATTGTAATTTCTATATCATCCGTCTTGCCGATATCTACCTGCTTTATGCCGAATTGCTTGCCGACGATGACCCGACAACGGCATTGGAATATGTCAACAAAGTACACCGACGTGCATACGGATACAACCCTAACTCCCCGTCACCTGCCGACTACACGTCGCTCAGCGACCGCACTAAAACAGCACTCGAAACCGACCATCTTGCCAACGACGTCATTAAATACGAACGATGGGCAGAACTATTTGCCGAAGGACAATGGTGGATGGACGTGCGTCGGTATCGTATAGGGCAAAAAGAGGCCGACTATTATAAAGAGACACGACACGGACAAATAACTTGGAAAGGCGACGAGAGTTATGTTCAACCTATCCCGCAACTCGAACTCGAGCGAAATAAAAACATGAAGCAATCGGCCGGCTACCCGACGGTGAACTAAATCAGGAATCAAGAATCAGGAATCAAGAATCAAGAATTAGGAATCATAACCACATAATATTTTCACTACATGACACACTTCACAAAGAAACTCCTCATTGCAATCTCAGTTATCATGATGTGCGTTAGTTGCACAGAGCAAACATTAACATCGCCCGACAAGAGGACAAAACTGACTTTTTCGCTTACAAAAGAAGGACCGGTATATAGTGTTATAAAAGACAAACAAACCATCATCCTTCCATCGCGATTAGGATTCGACGAGCACACTTACACGTTTCTTTCGGCAACCACCACAAGCCACGACGAGAGATGGCAACAAGTATGGGGCGAAGAGATATTTGTTCGAAATCATTACAACGAACTCGCTGTGGTGCTTAGCGACGAGACTGATCACGAACTCACTATCCGATTTCGTGCTTTCGACGATGGCATAGCATTCCGCTACGAATTTGGAGGCAATGGTGAATTTACAATAAAAAATGAGCTCACTGAATATCACTTTGTTGAAGATGCCGTTGCTTGGTCTATTCCATGGGATGCACCTTATTACGAGGCATTATGGACATCGGCTCATCTTAGCGAAAAAGAAGAAATGATGTCGTCGCCCATAACCCTTGAAATGAGCAATGGTACCTACGGATTCTTGCACGAGGCAAACCTCACCGATTGGCCGGCGCAGAATTTCAAAGCTCAGAAAACCGAACAAGGAGTGCTACTGAGCACATATCTTACACCCTGGAGCGATGGAACAAGTGTTTACGGACAATATGGAACTACACGCAGTTCATGGCGCATGCTCGTACTTGCCGACGACATCAATGCCCTCGCTACATCCCGACTAATGCTCAATCTCAACGAGCCTTGTGTACTCGACGACACATCGTGGATACAACCACAAAAATTCATAGGGATATGGTGGGGAATGCATTTGGACCTATACACTTGGCATCAGGGCAAGCAGCATGGTGCTACCACTAAGAATATGAAACGTTATATCGACTTCGCCTCCCAACATGGTTTCAATGGTATATTGTGTGAGGGATGGAACTATGGTTGGGATGGCGATTGGTCGGGCGAAGGCTACCGTTTCTCGTTTACGCAACCTTACCCCGACTTCGATATCGACTACCTGAGCGAATACGCGAAACAGAAGGGTGTACAGATTATCGGGCATCACGAAACAGGCGGTTGGACACAAAACTACGAGAGCCAAATCGACTCGGCATATAGTTTTTATAATCGCCATAATGTAAGTGTTGTTAAGACCGGTTATGTAGGTTTGTTAGATGGCAAAGAAATTCATAAGTCGCAATATGGTGTCCGCCACATGCGCCGTGTGATAGAAACGGCAGCACGCTACCATATCTGCATCGACAACCACGAGCCCGTTATGCCTACCGGTCTGCAACGCACCTACCCCAACCTAATGACTCAGGAGGGTGTCCGCGGACAGGAATGGGATGCATGGTCAACCGATGGAGGATCGCCTGCCAACCATCTATGTATATTGCCGTTTACCCGTATTCTTGCGGGACCGGTTGACTTCACTCCCGGCACATTTAATTTCAGTAATCCCGTGCATCCCAATACCCGTGTACACTCTACTTTGGCACGACAATTAGCACTTTTCGTAGTTATCTATTCGCCATTGCAGATGGCATCCGATCTGCCAGAAAACTACGAACTCTATCCCGATGCATTCCGCTTTATCGAACAGGTTCCATGCGACTGGCAACACACGCAAATAGTGGATGCCAAGATAGGTGAGTATGTAGTTACGGCACGCCAAGACAAGGCAAGCACCGACTGGTATGTAGGAGCAATAACAAACGACGAAAAGCGACAGATATCTTTCCCAACCGATTTTCTCGAAACAGGCTGCCGCTACACAGTAGAACTTTATGCCGACGGACAAAATTGCGATTGGAAAGAAAATCCCTACGATATCAGCATAAGCGAACTTACCATTGAAGCAGGAGATACTATCAATCTTCAACTTGCCGAATGTGGAGGTGCAGCACTCCGCTTCGTAAAACAAGAATAGAATTTTCATTTATTCTTTTTTTCACTTTTTCGCTTTTTGGTTTTAAAATAAAATATTAACTTTGCCGTCGCATTGTGCTTTTTGTGCAATGCGACGTTTTTTTGTATTAAAACACAAGATACTTTGAACATTATCCCGCCTATCGGTGGAATAAAGACTATTCAACCTTCATCCGCCGGTTGGCGGACTAAAGACCATTCAACTTACAATGTTTCTTACTTTTGATTATCGCATACGTCATCAGGATATCGATTGTTACCGTCGATTAAAACCGCAAGTGTTAGAGTCGTATTTGCTCGACTCGGCGGGTCAGGCGGCAGATATATTAGGAATAGGCTATCAAGTGCTGTTAGAGCGTCGTTTGACGTGGGTGCTCATTCGTCTTACCATGCAAATGCAGCAAATGCCTACACTCGACGAGCATATAACCATTAAGACATGGGTCGCAGGATTTGCACACGGCTTGAGTCCACGTTATTTTCTTATCTATCGGAACAGCGAGAGCGGCGAAAGCGAACTAATAGGTCAGGCGGCTTCGTCGTGGGCAATAATCAATTTGGATACTCGGCAGATGGAGAATATCTTTGCAGAAGATATTTTTCAAAGCATAGAGTTGCACGAGCCGCTTGCACTCGCGTTTGCACGTATTCGCAAAGCCGATTATGAACAACACCAGAGACATACTATTACCTATTCCGACCTCGACTACAACAACCACTGCAACTCGTGCCGTTACCTCGAAATGATGCTCAACGCTTCGTCAGACATTCTTGCCGACAACTCGCCTATTAAGATTGACCTTTTCTATCAGCACGAGATTTATCGTGGCGACGAAGTGGACATAGCCTTCCAAACCGAAGAAAAACAAACCGACTACGCCGTTAATCTTGCCGATGGCAAGACTGCTGTTTTCGGCAGAATTGAAAAGATATAAGCACCTGAGTAATCTTTGAAAATAAATCAAACATATATGGAAAAAAACACTTTTACTCTTCATGAAGCACAACAAGCAGCCACCGAGTATTTCAAGGGTGATGAATTGGCTGCACGCGTTTGGGCTACCAAATACGCGTTAAAAGACTCGCTTGGCAATCTCTACGAGCTTACGCCCGACGATATGCATCACCGTATAGCCTCTGAGATTGCAAGAATAGAAAAGAAATACAAAAACCCTATGACAGAGAACGAACTGTTCGAGCTGATGCGCAACTTCCGTTATATTATTCCACAGGGAAGTCCGATGACGGGTATTGGCAACGATTTTCAGATAGCGTCGCTCTCTAATTGTTTTGTTATAGGTTTCGACGGTGAAGCCGACTCGTACGGGGCTATAATCAAGTTAGACGAAGAGCAGGTGCAACTAATGAAACGCCGCGGCGGAGTCGGGCACGATTTGAGTCAGATCCGTCCGAAGGGAAGTCCGGTAAAGAATTCGGCACTGACCTCCACCGGTATAGTACCGTTTATGGAGCGTTACAGCAACTCTACCCGCGAAGTGGCACAAGACGGTCGTAGAGGTGCGCTGATGTTGTCGGTTTCCATCAAACACCCCGACTCTGAAGATTTCATCGACGCCAAGATGGAGCAAGGTAAGATTACTGGCGCCAATGTGTCGGTTAAGATTCACGACGATTTCATGCAGGCTGCCATAGATGGTAAACCATACACTCAGCAATATCCTATCTATTCAAAGCACCCTACTTTTACCAAGCAGATTGATGCATCGGCTCTTTGGAAGAAGATAGTACATAACGCATGGCAGTCGGCTGAGCCCGGCGTACTATTCTGGGATACTATTATTCGCGAAAGCGTACCCGACTGTTATGCCGACCTCGGCTACAAGACGGTAAGCACCAACCCCTGCGGCGAAATACCTCTCTGCCCTTACGATAGTTGCCGACTGATAGCTATTAACCTTTATTCATACGTTAAGAATCCGTTCACTCCACAAGCTGAGTTCGATTTTGAACTCTTCCGTCGTCATGCTATGATAGCGCAGCGAATGATGGACGATATCATCGACCTCGAGATGGAGAAAATCGACAAGATTCTCCTAAAAATAGCTTACGACCCCGAGCCCGACGACATCAAACGCACCGAGCGCGAACTATGGGAAAAGATACGTAACAAGACTATACAAGGGCGCCGTACGGGTGTTGGTATTACGGCGGAAGGCGATATGATAGCCGCTATGAACCTGCGTTATGGCACCGACGAGGCTACTGCTTTCGCCGTCGAAGTACATAAGACGCTCGCACTCTCGGCTTACCGAAGTTCGGTTGAGTTGGCTAAAGAAAGAGGAGCATTCAAGATATACGATACCAACCGCGAACTTGGCAACCCGTTTATCAACCGTCTGAAAGAAGCCGACCCCGCTCTATACGAAGAGATGGCTAAAGTGGGAAGACGCAATATAGCTTGTCTTACCATTGCACCTACGGGTACCACCTCTATCATGTCGCAGACAACATCGGGTATTGAGCCTGTGTTTATGCCGGTATATAAACGCCGCCGCAAAGTAAACCCCAACGACAAGGACGTACACGTCGATTTGGTTGATGAGGTAGGTGATAGTTTCGAGGAATACACAGTGTTCCACCATAAATTTGTTACTTGGATGGAAGCCAACGGCTACGAGACAACAAAGCGATATACAGCAGAAGAAATCGACGAATTAGTATCGAAATCGCCTTACTATAAAGCCACTGCTAACGATGTTGACTGGCTCAAGAAGGTGCAGATGCAAGGTGCTATTCAGAAATGGGTTGACCATTCAATATCGGTAACCATCAATCTTCCGTCGGATGTTAGCGAAGAACTTGTAGGCAAACTCTACGAAGAAGCTTGGCGTTGCGGTTGCAAAGGGTGTACCGTATATCGCGACGGCTGCCGCACAGGAGTGCTCGAAAGCATAAAGAAAGACGATAAGAAAAAAGACAAGGAACTGGAAAAAGCAGCCACTCCTTACTCTGCTGTTGTACGCAAACGACCTACTGAACTCGAATGCGATGTCGTCAGATTCCAAAACAATAAAGACAAATGGATAGCCTTTGTAGGTTTGCTCGATGGCAAGCCTTACGAGATATTCACAGGTCTTGCCGACGACGAAGATGGTATTCTGCTGCCCAAATCGGTAACCAAAGGCAAGATTATTAAATCGGTGCTCGAGGATGGTTCAAAACGTTACGACTTCCAATTCGTCAACACACGTGGCTTCAAAACCACTGTTGAAGGTCTGTCGTACAAATTCGATAAGGAGTTCTGGAACTATGCCAAACTCATCTCAGGTGTGCTTCGCTATGGCATGCCTATCGACCAAGTGATAAAGATGATTAGTGGTCTGCAGATGGATAGCGAGACTATCAACTCGTGGAAAGTGGGTGTAGAGCGAGCACTGAAGAAATACATACAAGACGGCACCAAAGTGGAAGGACAAGTTTGTCCGAACTGCGGCGAACCTCTTGTGTTCGAAGAAGGCTGCATGCACTGCCGCAACTGCGGTTACTCGCGTTGCGGATAATCAAGCAAGAATATATGAAAAAGCGCTTACTTACTATTATAGGTGCCCGTCCGCAGATTATCAAGGCGGCGGCATTATCGCGTAGTCTGAGAAACGACTCCTACTCAGAAGGGGTCCGTTTCTCTGACCTTTTAGAGGAATGTATTGTTCATACCGGTCAGCACTACGACGACAATATGTCGGCTGATTTCATTCGCGAACTCGGTGTACCCGACCCCGATGCCAACCTGCATGTGGGTTCGGCAACACATGGCGAACAGACAGCCAAGATGACACAACGTATAGAAGAAGTGCTACTCTCGGCACATTACGACGGAGTGGTGCTTTATGGCGATACCAATTCTACTGTGGCAGGTGCGCTGGCAGCAGGCAAACTGCATATTCCTGTTTTCCATGTAGAGGCAGGTTTGCGCTCGTTTAACATGAGCATGCCCGAAGAACTGAATCGCATAGTGTGCGACCACCTCTCGTCTATCCTCTTTGCTCCTACCCAGACTGCCGTAGATAATCTTCGGCACGAAGGTCTGTGCGACTCGCCTGCTAAGTTTGCCGACGGCAAACAACGGCAAGTAGTGCTAAGCGGAGATGTGATGTACGACAACAGCATGTATTTCTCGCAAATTTCAGCACAACATAGCACTATGATGCACGACCTGCAACTCATGCCCAAGCAGTTTGTCCTCGCCACTATTCACCGCGACAACAACACCGACGACCCTGAGCGACTGAATGCAATATTCTCAGCACTACTGAATATTGCTCAACAAGAAAAAGTGGTATTGCCTTTGCATCCGCGGACACGCAAGATGTTGCCTGTAAATCTGAAGCCGGAGTTGCTCAATGAAATGAACAACTGCAAGCAACTGATGATTGTGCCGCCATGCGGATTTTTCGACATCATAGAGTTGGAAAGACATAGTTCGCTTGTTATGACCGATTCAGGCGGCGTGCAGAAAGAGGCATTTTTCTTCGAGACACCTACCGTTATTCTCCGTCCTGAAACAGAATGGGTTGAGATAGTGCAGGCAGGCGCGGGCATAATAGCCGATGCCGACGAAGAGCGAATACTCAACGCATACCGACAACTGCGCGGCAAAGAGATACATTTTCCACCCCTTTTCGGCAACGGCCACGCCGCACAACACATTTTAAAGTGCATTATCGACTATTTAAACAAATAAACAAAGGCTGCTGACAAGGAAGAGTTGCATAATTAAAAGTAAATTACTATCTTTGTAGCCAATCTTTGTTATCGAATAAAAATATTTAAACAACATCTTATATTTCCCATGAAAAAAGAAGTTCAATTCAGTTTGGTTTACCGCGATATGTGGCAAAGTAGCGGTAAGTATGTACCTCGTAAAGACCAGTTAGCAAAAATTGCTCCCGTCATCATCGACATGGGTTGTTTCGACCGTGTAGAGACCAATGGTGGCGCCTCGGAGCAAGTCAACCTCTTGTATGGCGAGAACCCCAACCACGCCGTTCGCACATTCACAAAACCGTTCAACGAGGCTGGCATAAAGACTCACATGCTCGACCGCGGACTCAATGCACTGCGCATGAATCCGGTACCTGCCGATGTACGCCAACTGATGTATAAGGTGAAGCATGCTCAGGGCACCGATATTACGCGTATCTTCTGCGGACTGAACGACCCAAGAAATATCATACCATCAATCCGTTGGGCGAAACAGGCAGGCATGACGGCTCAGGCTACCATGTGTATAACCTACTCGAAAGTACATACAGCCGAGTATTACATAAATCTTGCCGAACAACTAATTGAAGGCGGAGCACAAGAGATCTGCCTCAAGGATATGGCAGGTATAGGTCGTCCTGCTATGCTCGGAGTGATAGTTGCCGCAATCAAGGAAAAGCATCCCGATATTATTATTCAGTATCATGGTCATACAGGTCCGGGCTTTTCCGTTGCATCGATGCTTGAAGTGGCAAAAGCCGGTGGTGATGTGCTCGACGTAGCTATGGAGCCGCTATCGTGGGGAAAAGTGCACCCGGATGTTATCACCATACAGGCCATGCTTCGCGATGCGGGATTCCTTGTTAAAGATATCAACATGAAGGCCTACATGGAGGCTCGCAGTTTGACACAATCGTTTATCGACGATTTCCTCGGCTACTGGATTGACCCAAAGAACGCTCTTATGTCGTCGCTGCTTGTAGGTTGCGGTCTGCCCGGTGGTATGATGGGTTCGCTTATGGCTGATTTGAAAGGCATTCATGCTGCTATCAATATGAACCTTCGCAAAAAAGGCGAAAAGGAATTGTCGGAAGACGAATTGTTAGTTGAACTGTTCGACGAGGTGCAGCGTATCTGGCCCATGCTTGGCACTCCGTGTCTGGTAACACCGTTCTCGCAATACGTGAAGAATGCAGCACTGATGAACTTATTCAGTCGGTCGATGGGAGAGAAAGATTTCACACGTATGGACCCGGCCATGTGGGGTATGATACTCGGCAAGTCGGGTAAGTTGCCGGGCGAACTCGCTCCGGAAATCGTTGAACTTGCCAAAGAGAAAGGCTACGAGTTCTATACCGACGACCCACAGAAACTCTATCCCGATGTATTGCCCGAATTTATTGCTCAGATGGAACAACTCGGCTGGGATCGCGGACCCGACGACGAAGAGTTGTTTGAATTTGCTATGCACGAGAAACAATATCGCGAATATAAATCAGGTCAAGCCAAAGAGCAGTTCAACAAAGACCTGCTCGAGCGTATGGAGAAAGCAGCGGCAGGCGGCAAGCAGATAACATTCCTTTCGGCAGCCGACAAACGAGCCATACTCCACCCCAACGCCGAACCTGTGGAGGCACCTGTCAACGGAAAACTGATATGGGAACTCAACTACGATGAAGGATCTTCAGCACCCGTACAAGGAAAACTATTCCTTACCGACGAGACAATATGCATGCTGCAAACCACTCATGGCATAGAAATGGTTCCCGCCTATTGCAACTGCCGCATAGTGGCTATCGACCACCAAGCAGGCGAAACCATTGCTAAAGGACAAACAATCTGCTGGGTTGAGAAAGTTGACCTCGTTGAAGAAACAAAAATAGCAGCCGAGAAAGCCATCGACACAGCTAAGCAGAAAGCCAAAGAACTGCTCGATGCCGCCAAGGATGCCGTAGCAGAGAAAGCCAAAGTGATACAGCCCCAAACAAGCAAATGGAAAGACTCGATGAATGTGAGAAAAAACGGCTAAAATCAACCAATAAGACTATTCTAACAGAGCAATCTTGTTGGTACAGTTGTGGTCGTTAAATTTTGGTTTAATACGCGAATATAACACAAGAAAACACATCATACAAATAGAAAAAAAAAAAATAGGTTCAAGACAACTTTAGAGTGTTAAAATGATATATAATGTTGTGTATTACAATAAATTATAGCGATTAAAAAATGTTGCAGATTTCATCAAGACAACTTTAGCTGTATCTTTGTATCGATAACTAATTGATACAAAGAT
>JAFSTG010000036.1 GCA_017450605.1 Paludibacteraceae bacterium
TACAATAAAGCCGGAGTAAGTCCGATGTCGGGCTGTCTGCCTATGCTCTTCCAGTTCCCCGTGCTGATGGCTATGTTCTGGTTCTTCCCTACTGCTATCGAACTTCGCGGCAAGTCGTTCCTTTGGGCTGACGACCTCTCTGCTTACGATGCCATCGTTACATGGTCAACTAACATACCGCTTATCGGCAACCACCTGTCGCTATTCTGCTTGCTCATGACGGCTGCCAATATAGCATACACCTATTTTAATATGCAGACGCAAGCCGGCGGCGGAACAGAGATGAAGATAATGAAGTATATGATGTATCTCATGCCGCTTATGTTCTTTTTCATCTTCAACGACTATGCTGCCGGATTGAGTTACTATTACTTGCTTTCGCTGCTTATCACCATTTTGCAAACTATGATATTCCGTTGGGCTATCGACGACGAGAAACTGCTCCGTGAAATGCAGGCTAAGCAGGCTAAGAATGCGGCAAAACCTAAGAAGTCGGGTTTTATGGCACGACTTGAAAAAATGCAGCGCGAGCAGCAACAGATAATGCGCGAGCAAGCTAAGAAAAACGCACGCAGATAATGCAAATAGTAGTTATAGGAGCCGGTAATCTGGCTACTTCATTGGTCCCCGCGTTTGCCCGATGCGGACATCAAATAACGCAAGTTGTCAGCAGAACACTTCCATCTGCCGAACAACTTGCGTTGTTCGTTTCCCAAAACTATTCTCAACGAGTGGAGGCACTCGCAAACATAGCTAAGGTAACAGCCGATGCCGACCTCTATGTGTTGGCTGTGGTTGACGATGTCATACCGCTTGTTGCTGCAGAACTGGTAAAAGTAATCGGCTCCGGCAAGCATATCGTTTGCCATACATCGGGTAGTGTGCCACTTGGCACTCTATTGGCTTATTTCGAGCATAGTGCTGTATTCTATCCATTTCAGACTTTTAAGAAAACGGAACCCCTATTGTTCGACGACATTCCTCTTTTTGTCGAGGCAACCGACGATACTACACGCACTACTATGCTCGCACTTGCCCGGCAACTCTCCGATGAGGTGTATGTCTCTACGAGCGAACAACTCAAACGACTACATATAGCCGGCGTGTTTGCCAACAACTTTACCAACTGCATGTATGCAATCGCACGCGAACAGTTAGACAGGGCAGGATTGCCTTTTTCGGTGCTGCTTCCATTAATAGGGAAAACAGCAACCAAGGTTAAAACCATCAATCCTCGTGATGCTCAAACGGGGCCTGCAAGCAGAGGTGATACACAAACAATTAACCAGCATCTAAGGCTTCTTGGGGAAAATGAACGACAGATTTACGAGGCCGTAACACAAAACATAATAAAACACACAAGCAGCGATGAAATATAAACTTGTAGTGATGTTGTGTGCACTTTCGTTTTCACTTTCAGCACAGAACGAAACTCTTGCTCAACCTGCACAGACACAGCAACAAGAGGTCAGTGAGGACAATTCTCATTCCACAATAAAAAAGAAAAGAAAGAAAAGAGGTAAATTAGAAGATCGGTCAGAAAACAAAACTGGTTGGAACTTCGGTATCCTGCCTTTTGGCTCGTACGATAACGACCTCTCATTGCAACTTGGGGTGCTGAGCGACATCTACTATTATGGGGATGGGAAAATTTACCCGAATTATTACCATTGCATATATTTAGAGGCATCCTACTACCTTCGCCAATCGGGTATTTTTACTTTCAACTACAATTCTAACTATCTTATTCCTGACCACGGTTTCAAACTCGATTTGAGTTATCTGCCAGATGCAATGTCCGACTTTTTCGGCTACAACGGTTATCAGTCTGTCCTACATTCCTACGACGACGGCTGGCTTGTCAATAACGAAGCAGAGAAACATACACGCCTATTCTATAAATACAAACGTAATATCCTGCGTTTTATGACCGATATCGACGGCGAGATAAGCGGTCATTGGCGTTGGACTGCCGGAATTGGTCTCTATTGGTTCAATGTTGGCGATGTGAATCTTAACTTCCTTAACAAATTCCGTAAGAAGGGTAAAGAGTATCCGGCTGTTGACGGGTTGGTTGATAAGTATATGAAATGGGGATTGCTCGATTCCCGACTTTCTCATGGTGGAGTGCACCCTTACCTGCGGGGCGGAATAGTTTACGACTCGCGCGACCAAGTGGCTAATCCGACACGAGGTATTCATGCCGACGTGTTCTTTACTTATAATGCCGCATTTGGTGAACTTGCTCCATGGAATAATCTTATCATAAACTACAACTTCCGCCACTATTTGACAATCGTACCTAAATACTTGAGTTTTGCTTATCGCATAGGCGGACAGAATGTAGTAGCGGGAAATCAGCCTTTTTATGCATCCTCTATTCTTAACGTGCTCTATCAGCAGCGAACGATGTACGAAGCCTTGGGTGGAGGCTCGTCGGTAAGAGGTATGCTCAGAAACAGAGTTATAGGAAAAGGCTTTTTGTTTGCTAACATCGAATTACGAGCCATACTTTGGCGCTTCGATATAGGGCGTCAGCATTTCTATCTCGGACTCACACCATTTTTCGATTTCGGCATGCTAACTCAGCCGTATCAGATATCGCCGGATATGATAGTGCAAAACCCTGAAACGGGCACCACCTCAACACTTGAAAGACGTGTGGCTGACACAGGCGATAATATAGACGACTATTTCAACTTCGATGCTAATATTTATAGGCCACATCTCTCTGCCGGTTTAGGACTGAAACTGGCAATGAACGAGAATTTTATCATTTCGGCTGATTGGGCTGTCCCAATCTATAAGGAAGACAACTACTCCCGCTGGGACAACTTCTATATCAACGTAGGATACCTTTTCTAAAGGTAGCAGGTCTCACGTCTCAGGTGGCAGGTAACAATAATTTCACCATTCTTAGAGTGTAGTATCACAGCTCTTATGCTGAAATTACTATTATCCGGCTTTCCGACCACGTGTCTCCTGCATTCGGACAACGACTCTTAACGCGCCAATAATATATTCCGGCACCTCTCTTCATAAGATTCTTACGTCTCGTGGCTTTGAAACTTGTTTCAGTCAGTTCCTCCGACATAAGTATATCCTTAAACTCAGCGTCAGTGGCTATCTGCACTATATAACTATCAGCTGAATAAACTTCTTTCCATTCGAACACTACTTCCTGCCAACTATCACGACACTGCAGGTTTAATGGCGTTAACAGTTCGGTTGCCTCCATATTCTCCGTTTCCTGACCTAATATTTTGAGTGAGTACTCGTTGCCGTAGCCGTCGAGCACCCCGACACCTATGGCATAGTCACGCCGGTTGATATGCTTGGGCAGTGTGTAACTCTCGCTGTAGCTTACACCTAACAGCGACTCTGCCTGCGACCATATATGTGGTACGTCCTGCTTCGAACGTTCAACAGCATAAATAGAGTAGTGTACCGAGTCGGAGTGAGCGTGTTTCCAACTTAGCTTCTGTCCTTTCAGGCTTAAGTCGCTCACTGCCGGTTGCTCTGTTGCTGACTTCTTACCGAAAGCAGGCGGAAGTGCTGCATACCTAAATAACTCTTTCTTGTACTCACGGCGAAAAGCTTTATCGGCATGCCATGCTTTGGTGTTATAGTACACCGACCCAAAGGCATTGTCGGTAGAAGACGTACGGTTGATTGCTTGTTCACGTGCTAATTCCGACACTGTGAATGCACTATTGCGCTTGTTCTTTTCTGCATACCTATACAAAGCCATCGACGAGTAGAACTGCACACCAAAACTATTGGCGAGGTCTGCCCACCATTGGCATAGTGTGGTATAGTCTTGCTTACCGCCCGTGGGCCAATATAGTTGAGGAGATATATAATCAACAGTACCGTCTTTGAGCCACGAGACAGGGTCGCAGTAGATTGTCTCATACATATTACCGCCCGTTATGCCTTCGGGCAGAACTATACCTTCTGCCCGAGCTACTTCTTGGTCGGTAGTCCAAATACCGAAGGGCGAGATGCCGAATGCAACCCACGGCTTAACTGACTGAATAGTGTCGTAAACAGCTTTTACCATCCTGCGTACGTTATCACGTCGCCAATCGCCTACGCTCATGTCTTCCGGTTTGTATTTTTTTACCGTGGCAGCATCTTGAGTGGTTGTGCCTCCGTATGGATAGAAATAATCGTCGAACACTATGCCGTCGATATCGTAGTTGTTGACTACATCGCCTACCACATTCTTTATTAGCTGCTCCACCTCTTTTAGTCCCGGATTTAGGATGATATTGTCCGAGTAAAATAGCAACCATTCAGGGTGTGATACTTCGTAGTTGAGCGGATTGCTGTTCTCGCCGGTCCATTTAGCATGCGTACGGCTGTAACGGTAGGGATTCATCCATGCGTGGCATGCCAAACCACGCCTGTGACATTCATCAATACAGAACTGCAACTGGTCGTAGCCGGGGTCTTTACCACGCACCCCGGTCAGCACATCCGACCATGGCTCATACTTGCTGCGATAGAGGGCATCTGAGTTAGTGCGAATCTGAAAAAACACAGTGTTCAGATTCATACTACTGATACTATCGAGCATGCGACGTAATTCCTGTTGCTGCTCAGCAGCCGGCAAACCCGACTTCGAAGGCCAATCGATATTCATGACGGTGGTAAGCCATGTAGCACGCATCTCACGTTTAGGCTGATTGGCTTGTGCAGGCAAAGAGAAAAATATAACTGCCGTTAGGCAAATGCAGTATAACGCTCTTTTCATAATTTTTATAATATGAATGGTTTCTATTTCAGCCCAAAAGTACAAAAATCTTGCCGTTTGTGCAAATAATA
>JAFSTG010000037.1 GCA_017450605.1 Paludibacteraceae bacterium
ATCTCCTATTCCGCCATTCACTTTTTTCTATTCCGCCATTCACTTTTTTGTACTTACTATAATATCCAATCTATATTATCCAATCTATATTAACCAAATCTCCCTATCATCTCCTTTTACTTACTTTTTGTTGTTCATTCTCGTTCATTCTCGTCTATATTACCCTCTACTCCATAGTCACTATATTTGGTCTTTACGGGTAATATGGCTGCAAAGATACGATTTTTATTTTATATGGCAAACTAATTCGGTGTTTTCTTTGCTGAGAATATTTTTTTTGATTTTTGTTTGTTTATAATTTAGAAAAGTAGTAATTTTGCAGACCCTAAAACAACACTTATAAAAAATTATGAAAGACAAAACACCAGAATTTGAGCGTAAGGAGCCTGAAATAGTGTATTCTCGCTCAGTAAAGGCCGGCAAGCGCATCTACTATTTAGATGTTAAAAAGGCAAGAAACGAAGATTTGTATTTGTGTATAACAGAAAGTAAGCGTACACAAGCCGGAAATGAAGAGATCCCCCCCACCTTTGAGAAACATAAGGTGTTTTTGTATAAGGAGGATTTTTCTCATTTTTCGGAGAGTTTGCAGGATGTAATGGATTATGTAAGAGCACATTTTGGCGCTATAGAAGATCGCCAAGAGTATGTGCCTACGGGGTCAACCGAGGGCGTTTCGACTGAAGAATCGGCTAATTCAGAAACAGAATCAGTAGTAGAAGATAATAAGGATACTGAAGAAAAAGCAACTGAGGAACCGGTAAGGGAGAGATTGTCGTTTTTCCGTAGATTAGGAAAGAAAGATTAATAACTCAACTTTCTCAATTAGATAATCAATCCACCAATTGGCGGTTGAATAGTTAACTGATAATTAATTCGTTCATTTGAGTACATTACATTAATAGTAATTAATTTGCCTTGAAATTGTCGTTAATTATCATTTACGTTAATTAAAGAGAAATTTTAGTTAAAATTACATTCTGCGTGGCGGAGACTATAAGTCTTTCTGCCGGATTAAAAAGTTTATATCAAAAAGTTTCAAAAGGAGAATTTTTCTAATACTCTTCTTTTGAAACTTTTGTTGTGTTTTTCCGCTTGATATTTGGAACTTTATTGTATTTTTGCGTTTAATGTAGCAATTTAAAACTATAGAACGTTAAGAACCTGTTCCTTTATCTGTTCGAGTAGATCTTTCATCTGTACAACTATTATTTGCATTTCGCTTTGATTAGATTTAGAGCCCAAAGTGTTTATTTCTCGTCCCATCTCTTGTGCTATAAAGCCTAATTTTTTGCCTACACCGGTGGTATGGTTGCTCATTGTTTCGCGAAAATATCGGATGTGATTGCTAAGTCGTACTTTTTCTTCCGTGATATCGAGTTTTTCTAAATAGTATATCATTTCCTGTTCGAGTCGGTTTCGGTCGATGGCAACTTGAGAATTCTCTGAAAGTTGCTGTAGGCTGATTTCTAAGCGTTGTCTGATATTCTCAATGCGTCCTTTTTCGTATTTATCAACAGATGCGAGCAGTTCCTGAATCCCCGATAATTTGTCGTCGAACATGTTTTGTAGAGCGGCACCTTCTTGCTCTCGGAATGCATTGAATCGTTCGATAACTTGCTCTATACATAGGTCGAGAACAGCCAATTCTTCCTGAGTCGCTTGCGTGGATTCAGTATTTTGGGTAACTTGTGGTATGCGAAGAACGGCAGTAAAAAAAGCAGAACTGTCTGGCATTGGGATGCCCAGTTGTTTTGCAGACTGAGATATTGCATTATAATAATAGGTAATAGCGTCTTGATTGACTGTACACAATAAAGAGTCTGTCTGCCCTGTTATATTACGAGTAATGCAGCAGTCAACTTTCCCGCGTTCAAGTCGGCTTGTAAGTAAGTTGCGCAGTGGCAGTTCACGTTCTTTGTAGCATGTCGGTAGTTTTAATGAAATATCCATTTGTTTAGAATTGAGCGAGCGCAACTCAATGCTAATTGTTTTGTCGGCAAATGTCTGTTCGGCTTTGCCATAGCCTGTCATTGAAAATATCATAGTTATATTAAGTTATGCAATTAGACTACAAAAGTACTCTTTTTTTTTGTTTCTACAAAATTTGAGTAGCTCAATTATTTTTCGTACTTTTGCATTTGTAAATAATTTTCATGTATTATGCAGTATTCTGTTCTTAATATTCAAACATCGTTTGCTGAGTCATTTATGCAGGATGTGCTCGTCAGTGAACTATCAGAGTTGGGATTCGATAGTTTTCTAACTGAGCAGAACCCGTTGCAAGCATTTATTCAATCAAGTCAACTTAACATTCAGGATGTTGAGCGTTGTTTGCGCACTTTCCCCTATAAGGGTATATTATCGTACACAATAGAGTTGTGCGAAGATAAGGACTGGAATGCTGAGTGGGAGCAGCATTACTTTACTCCAATTGTGGTAGGTAATAAGTGTGTTATACATTCATCGTTTGCGAAGGATATCCCTCAATGCCAGTATAATATAACTATAGATCCCAAGATGGCATTTGGAACAGGTCATCACCAAACGACCTCTCTTATGCTTGAGAGTTTGCTCGAAGCAGACCTTCTTGGTCGTTCGTTTCTTGACATGGGTTGTGGAACGGCTGTGCTTGCTATTCTTGCTACTATGCGTGGAGCACAACCAGTTACTGCAGTTGACATAGATGATGCATGTACGCGAAATGCAAAAGAGAATATAATAGTCAACAACACGCCCGACATAGAGATACTGCTTGGCGATGCCAGAGTATTAGAGGGTAGGCATTTCGATTTTATTGTAGCCAACATCAATCGAAATATATTGCTTAATGATATGAGTTGTTACGCACAATGTTTGAATAGTGGCGGTCAACTGTTGCTTAGTGGCTTTTATACGCAAGATGTAGCAATGTTGCTTGAGGAAGCAGAACGTTGCTCCCTGAACTTTGTGAGTCAGCACGAGAAGGATAATTGGTGTTTGTTACGGTTGTGTAAACTTTGATTAATTTTTCAATTGTTTTCTTTTATGGATATCATATCTGCTATTTCTACTCCATACGGAATCGGAGGTGTGGCACTTATAAGGGTATCAGGTGCAGGTTCTATAGAGCTTGTAGATACTTTGTTTGTCGGCAGACATAAGTTGTCGGAGTGCTCTGCCAATAGCGTTACGCATGGCAAAATATGCCGTGGCGGCGAGATGCTTGATGAAGTTTTGGTTTCAGTATTTCATGCCCCTCACTCGTTCACAGGTGAGGAGATGGTAGAGATAGGGTGCCATGGTTCGATGTTTGTTCAACAGACTCTTTTGCAATGGCTTAACCATGCCGGTGCTCGATTGGCACGTCCAGGCGAGTTCACCGAGCGTGCATTTCTAAATGGTAAAATAGACCTTGTTCAGGCAGAGGCTGTTGCCGACCTTATAGCATCGCAGAGTAGGGAGGAACATCGCCTTGCCATGGCACAGATGCGTGGTAGTGTGTCAGGTGAGTTGGCTCAACTGCGCGATAAGTTACTTACCCTCACTTCGCTTTTAGAACTCGAACTTGATTTTGCCGACCACGAGGAACTTGAGTTCGCTGATAGGGGTCAATTACTTGATATCTGTGCGGATATAAAGAAACAAATAAGCGGACTTATAGATAGTTTTGAGTATGGCAATGCGGTGAAAAATGGTGTGCCTGTTGCTATAATCGGTGCAACAAATGTTGGTAAATCAACTATACTCAATAAGTTGGTCGGTGACGAGCGCGCTATAGTAAGCGATATACATGGCACAACGCGCGATACAATAGAAGATACGGTGGTTATCGGCGGAGTGCTTTTCCGGTTTGTTGATACAGCTGGCATTCGACAGACCGACAACGAAATAGAACAAATAGGTATTGAACGCTCACGGCGAGCGGCCGAGAATGCCCGAATAGTGATTGTGGTGCATGATGTTTCTTCGCCTAAAGCAGAAGACTATTCATGGCTTGGTGAAAAGATGGTTATTGAGGTGTATAACAAAGCTGATTTACTCAATCCTTCTGAACTTTCAAACAAGCAAAAATTCTATATGTCCGCTAAAACAGATGACCTCACAGCCCTTAAAGAACGTTTGTTAGATACTATCATCAGTATGCAGACGGCAGAATCAAGTGCGGTTATCTCTAATCAGCGTCATTACGAGGCATTGCAGAAAGCTGCATCGGCGGCCGATAAGGTGGCAGAAAGTTTGAAAGCCGGCATAAGCGGCGAGTTTGTTGCACTCGACTTGCACGACTGCCTTGACGCCCTGGGCGAGATAACAGGTAAGATAACTAATGATGAGATTTTAAAAACCATATTTTCAAGATTTTGCATCGGGAAGTAGTGGAAGAATGAATGGTTTTTAATCCGCTACCGACTGATGAATAATAGTAGATATTAAATTTTATATGAATACATACGCTCAGGCAATAGAATATCTTAATTCGTCCTTACCGGCGTTTCATCATATAGGCGCAGAGGCTTTTAATGCCGGACTTAGTAATGCTCGTGCACTCATGTCGGCTTTAGATAATCCTCAAGAGAAGTTTCTGTCAGTTCATGTTGCAGGAACGAATGGGAAGGGCAGCACTTCGCATCTTATGGCCGCAGCTCTTCAACAAGCCGGATTAAAAGTAGGGCTTTATACATCCCCGCATTTAGTGGATTTTGCTGAGAGAATACGCATAAACGGCAAAACGATAGATGAGACTTATGTCGTTGATTTTTTGAACGACAATAGAAAAATGATAGAAGATATCAACCCGTCGTTTTTCGAACTGACAATGGCAATGGCTTTTGCGTATTTTGCAGATAGCAAGGTTGATATAGCCGTTGTTGAGGTTGGTCTTGGAGGACGTTTAGATTCGACAAATATCATCACACCTCTTGTGTCGGTTATCACTAATATAGGTCTTGACCATACTGAATTGCTTGGTTCGACGTTGGCTGAGATAGCAGCAGAAAAAGCAGGGATAATAAAACAAGAAGTGCCCGTTGTGATAGGACAGAGCGATGAGCAAACTACCGGTGTGTTCACCGCTCGGGCGCGTGAGTTGTCGGCTCCTATTCTGTTCGCCGACCATCAGCCTGAAGTTGTTTTGGAATGTCAGCTGAAAGGCGATTATCAAAAGCATAATATCAATACAACCTATTACGCTTTGAAGACATTGTCAGAGGTGGAGCGCTTTAAGCAGTTGTTGCTTGCTCGCTGCCTCAAACCGCTTGACAAGCCTCTTGTTGAAGATGCTTTTAAGCATGTAGTTGACTTAACAGGTCTTCGTGGACGTTGGGAGGTACTACGCCAACAACCATTGATGATATGTGATACCGGCCATAATTCGCATGGGTTGCGTCCTGTGTTTGGGCAACTCGAGCGACTATATGAGCAGCGAGTAAAAGAGTTTGGCAAAGGGGCATGTCGATTGCGTATTCTGATGGGAATGATGAGTGATAAAGATGTAGATGTGGTGGTTGACTTATTGCCTCGTGATGCCGTTTATTATATAACACAAACCGACTCTCCCCGTGCAATGAAAGCCGACGAACTATTGCAGAGGGTAAAGAATAGAGGTATGAAAGGTAGGGGTTTTGAAAATCTTAGTGAAGGGCTAAGTCAGGTGCTAACGGACTCTTGCACAAACGATATAATTTTTATTGGTGGCAGCAACTACATAGTGGGCAAAGCTCTACATTTCCTAAGTGCAATGCAGTAGCTAATGAATATGTCAACTTGTTGATTGCGTGCCTCAAGCAGCATCGTTTGACTTTCTAATAGTTCGCTCATTGTTTGCAATCCGGCATCGTAGTTTACTTTTGTGACACGGTAATTCTCTTGAGCCAGAGCAATGCCGCTCTGACAGCGTTGAAGTCGGTCAGCAGCCTCGGCAAGAGTGAACAGATTTTGCCTGTCTTGCAATTCTAATTGTTCGCTAAGGTATTGTTGGCGAAGTTCGGCTTGTCGGATATTGATATCATGCTCTTTTAACTTGTGTGATGTTTCCCACCATTGAGTTAGAGGTATTTGTACCGTAAAAAATACCAATCCGTTATGCCTGTTCTGCCCTACGAGGTTGCTGTAAGTGTATGCTGCTCCGGCAGCCACCTGTGGTAGAGCCTTGCCTAAATCGATCAGTTTGGTGAGTTTGGCAGCCGTGAGTTGCAGTTCCAATAGTCGTAGCTCTTCACGTTCTCCGGCAGTAGCAACCATTCCTATGGTGTCAATATGCACAGATGTGGTGTCAATACTTACCGAGTCGGTGCCAATGAGTTGAGCTAATGCCTGACCGGCAAGTGTTATTCCGTTGCTTAGCTGCAGACGCTTATTTTCTAATTCGTTACGGCGAAATTGTAATTTCAGGTTGTCGCCGGCAAGGGCAAGTCCGGCTTTCTGAGCAATGCTTATATTAGTATCAAGAGTATCAAGAAGTGCACATGCTGATGTTAGGGTCTGTTGCTTGAGAATGAGAGAATAAAGAAGCCAGTAGGTGGACTCAACCTGTTCGAGCATTTCGCGTTTTGCAATATCTGCTTGCAGTTGCTGAGCTTCAATAGATAGTTTTGCTAATCGGTTGCCATTATAGATTTGTCCGCCAGCATATATGGGTTGCAATGCCGATACTGATGCTCCAATTCCTTTTTTGAATAGTTCGAGTTCGCTTTTCACCCCTGCTTCGTAGCCGTAGGAGTCGAACCATTGTTGTAGTATGGCTCTTATGTCGGCGTTTTCGATGTTTTGTATTCCATATATGAACATAGGATTAAGTGCATAGAAACCACCGGAAACAGCTTTTACTTGCGGAAAATATTTGGTTAGTGCCTGAGCTTTCACCAGTTTGGCTTTTTCTATCTCTAATTGTGTAACTCGCAGTTGCTTGTTGTTCTGAACGGCGAGTTTAAGACAAGAATCGAGCGATAGTTGTGCGTATAATGGGCAACATAATACGATGATATATAATATGAGAAGTAGTCGGTTTTTCATTATGTCAGTGTTTGGCAGTAGTTGTATGTGCAGGTTTAAGTTGCCGATGGTCGAATGCTTTCCAATAGGCTACGGGTAACATTGTAACCACAAGAGGTAATGTGAATATAGTGCCGAAGCAGATTACCACACCCATTGGCATCCAAAGGCTTGTATGTGCTATTATCATTGGGATGACGCCTAATGCCGTAGTTGCTGAGGTGAGGAATATAGGACGCATGCGTCGTTGCCCTGCACGGAAGGCTGCCTCTTTAGGACTTAGTTTCTTCGGTCCGAAACGCAATGCTTCGGCATATTCGTACATTATAATAGCGTTCCTTACAATTATTCCTATCAGACTTACAAGCCCGAGAAGTGCGGTGATGGAGAAGTCAAGGTCGAATATCCATAGTCCGAGGCAAGCCCCGAATAGGCACAAAAGACTCATGGAGAGAGATAATACGGCTATCGACAGACGCGAAAAATGATAAATGAGCAGTGCGAACATAACAAGTAGCGCTGCTATCACCGACCATACTAATTCTGGTATTACTGCATCGTTTTGCGAAGTAAGGCCACCATAACTGATTTGTACTGATGGGTCTAACGAAGGGCTGATATGCTCGTCTATATATTTTCTTACTCGTTTTTGCATAAGTGGTTGCGAAGTTCGTCCACGCAAGTCGGCACCTATGGTTATTGTTCTTATATTATTGCGGTGAGTGATTGACGAGTGATGCCATGTTGGTTGAAGTTCGGCAATCTGCCGGAGCGGCACCCATACCGACGGTATAGCTGTAGGAATCAGTAGGTCCCCTAAATCGGCGACATTCATTGTGTCGATGCCTGACATATAGAGTACAACAGGCACACTATAGTCGTTTTCCCACAATGTGGTCATTGTCTGTCCGTTTGTCAGGCTGCTTAAATAAACCGACAACATGGCTTGGGTGATACCGAAATGTTCGGCTTCGTCGGCTTTGAGATTGATGCTTACTGTCGGAGTCTGAGAGTTATAGTCGGTGTGAACCCATGTCAGTTCGTCTTGCTCCGACATGAATGAAACTATCTCTGAGCTGATACTATCAAGTAGAGTGAGGTCATTGCCTTTGACATATACCTCGATCGGGTTTCTTACTGCCTGATAGTCCATTTGCTTGAAGCGCACATACGCATCGCTGAATGCGTTTTCCCAAATTGGTGCATATTGCTTGAGTATTTGCGAGGTGGCATTGTTGCTTTTGGTGTTTACTATCAGTTGAGCATAGTTCTTAGCAGGCATGTGTGGAGTGTAGGTGGCATGAAATCGCGGTGATCCCGAACCTACGAAAGCCGTGATATTCTCAACTCTCTCATCTTGGCGCAGAACAGATGCTATCGAGTCGGCTACTTGAGCTGTACGACTAAGTGGGGAACCCTCTGCTAAGTGTATCTCTACGGCGAAGCATGGGCGCTCTGCTTTTGGGAGCATTTGTATGTTAAGTCGTGAGAAAAGAAATCCTCCGAAAGCCACAAGAGCAAGTACACTGCCAATGGTGAGCCATGGATGACGGAAGCATGCAGCGAGAATGTTGTTGTAAGCGTTTTGCAGGTGAGTGAAGAAACGAACTTGTTGCTGCTCAAACCGACTGAGCTGTGTTTTGCTGTTTTTGCCGATAAATACTGTAGCAAGATATGGGATGCACCATGCTGCATAAAAAATACTTGCTGTAAGAGCAAAAGCTACAGCCCACGGGAAACGTTGGACGAACTCGCCGAGCGGTCCGGTTATAATGCGCGTCATGGGGAAAAACATTCCGGATATGGCACATGTGGCAAGTGTCATCGGAATGAATAACTGACTCGTACTCTCAACCGCCGCATACCAGCGTGAATGCCCTTGGTCGAGAAGGTTGGTGTAGCCGTCGATAACTATCACCGAGTCGTCAACTATCATACCTAACACGACGATAAGTGCTGCTAAAGTGACGGTGTTAAGTTCTATTCCTGTGAGCCACATCAGTCCTAAGCAAACAGCGGTGCAGACAGGAACACCTGTCGATGCCACCACAGCTGTGCGAAGAGGAAATAGTAGAAGCATGACAGCAATAACCACTAATATTGACATTAGCAAGTCGCGTAAGAATGACATTACGGAGTCTTCTACCACTTTAGGTTGGTCGGTGATACGATGGAAATGAATATCGTCGGGTATAAATTCTCGTGCCGATATGAGGATGTCGTCAACCTTATCGCCGAAAGCTACAATGTTATTGCCCGGATACATCTCCATACTAATAACCAAACAAGCGTTCTTCGAAAGCTGTTCATTTGCCGAGAAGTATGTTATGTATTGGTCGGCATCGGCATATCGGCGTTCTATTGTTGCAATATCGCGCAGGCGCACAATATGTTGGTTGAGCGGGTCAACATACACTATTTGTTGCATCAGTTCGTATTCTGAACGATATGGAATGGCAACCTGAAGCATAGTGTTGGCAGAAGGAGTTTGCAAACTGCCGCTAACTGTTCTGAAGCCTTGCGAAGCTAATTGGGCGAGTAGTGTGGTTTGGTTGATACCATACGCCGACAACCGTTCGAGGTCGATAGTGATGGCTATCTCTTCGTTTTGTTTTCCGAGAATGCGTATGTTGCCCATTTGCTTTATTGTTCGCAGGTGGTCGCATAGCAAGTTGGCATAACTCTCTAATTCGCGTGGGGTACGTTCGCTACTCTCAAGGGCAAGCAGCAGACTGGAAGTGTTACCGAAGTTATCAATGACCACAGTGCCTAAAACTCCGCGTGGCAGGTTGGTGCGGCTAAAAGTGGAAAGACCATCGCGTATCTTGCTCCAAACCTCATCTTTATCAGTTACCTCAACTCGCAAGTCAGCGTAGATATATGCGATGCCGTCTTTCGATTCTGAAAAAGTAGTTTCTTTCTTTACCTCTTGATAAGAAAATAAAAATCGCTCTAACGGTATGGTTACCTGCTCTTCCACTTCTTCGGCTGTGGCTCCGGGATAGATGGCTGCCACTACGCCTTGGCGAATAGTGAATTGTGGAAATTCGTCTTTATTCAAACGTGGAAGACTGGTTATTCCGAAAACAAAGAGACAACAAACCACAAAAAATACGATTTTGTGGTTGCGCATAGCTCGCATTATATGATTTCTCTTTGCCAAAGTGCGGAAGATATTTGAATAGTTAATTTATGTCAATTTAAGAGGTGCAAAATTATTGATTACTCGTTTTTGACAGGAAGTAGACAGGAAGATGACAGGAACAAAGCCTTGTTAACTTGTTGTGATATAAATAATTATGTTGTATTTTGAAATTGTAAAGAATTATAATATTCCAGTCTTTAAACGTCATTAAATCAATCTGTTATTCGAATCGGGAACATAAGTTATGGTACTTTAACCGGACATCCTTCGTATAGTTTTTGGTAGCCTGAGGTAATAATGCTGTCGCCGGCTTGCAGTTCACCTCTTATTATTACGCCATCTTTTACATATTCACTAACTGAGATAATTTGTCGATGTGCTTTGAGGTTTCTTACTGTCCATAGGGCTTGTCCTTCTCTTCGTGTGTGAATACAGTTTGCCGGAACGATAATACCTTGTTTGTCGTCAGTCGGACAATATACTTTGCATACCATGCCGCTAAGCAAGCCGGCATGTTCGGCATCGTTTATTTGTGCGGTAAGAGTGTAGGTATGAGTGAGCATGTTAGCAGATGGTTTTTTTGTGTTAACCACAGCCGTAAACGTGCGGTTGCAAGCCGGAACTTCAACATCTATATGCTGTTTCTCCCGGAGTTGACTCCATTCGCTTTCGGGAACGCTGAATCGTGCTTGCATATTGGTAAGATCGGAGAGTGTTACCACTGTTTGTCCCGGTAAAATCGTTTCTCCGTTTGCAACATCGCAACTTGTTATTACCCCACTGAAAGGTGCTATTATTCGGCAGGCTGCCAATTCGTTGGCAGCGATAGCTTCGATACTGACCGCTTGTTCGTAGCGTGTTTGCATCTCCATCCATTGAGCCTCGTTGATGGCCTTGTTGTCGTGAACAAGGCGCAGACGCTCGTATGCATCGGTTGCCTCGCGTAGCGAAGCTCGTGCCGACAGAAGAGCGTTATAGGCGGTGGTACTATCGGTTACGGCTATAAGATCGCCCTTCTTGACACGACTACCCACACTAACATACAGGTTGCGAAGTACGCCTCCGTTTCTGAAACTTAGTTGAGTTTGTTGAGCGGATTCTATTTTACCGACGTAAGTGTGCCGGTTACCAAAGGGACTGTTGCCCAATCTGATAAACTCAACAGTAACCGCTTTGTCGATATGTGAAAAATCTTCGCTTTTGCGTCGGCATGATGAGAGAACAGTGATAGCCGAAAGCAGTACAACGAGAATAGATATTTTGCTTGAATAGAAAATCATAATAATTTGCAAATCAAATCGGCTGCAAAGATAATTGATTTTTTTGTATTAAAGGTATTTTATATTGAAAAATATTTGTAACTTTGCGCGAATAAATGGAAAATTAAGTAGTATATAATATCTGAAATGAAGAATATAGCGATATTAGGTTCGACTGGTAGTATAGGTTGTCAGACTCTTGATGTGGTGCGTAGCCATGCAGATGAATTTGCGGTGTATGCAATATCTGCGCGTAGCAGTGTTGACTTGCTTATCAGTCAGGCTCGAGAGTTTCTGCCCAAAGTGGTTTGCATAGCCGATGAGTCGAAACTTACGCAACTAAGGGATGGTCTTGAGGGGTTACCTGTTACTTGCTATGGTGGCGACAAGGCGATAGAGGAGATGGTAGAGCACACTGAGATTGATATTGTTGTGGCAGCTATGGTGGGTTATGCCGGTCTGCGCCCAACGATTGCAGCTATACGTGCCGGAAAAACAATAGCTTTTGCCAATAAGGAGACGCTTGTAGTAGCAGGCGAGTTGGTATGTGCTCTTGCTCGCGAGCATAATGTTAGTTTGCTACCGGTAGATTCGGAACATAGTGCTATATTTCAGTCTCTTATGGGCGAGGATAGCGGTCAGGTTGAAAAACTGCTGCTTACAGCTTCCGGCGGTCCGTTCCGTCTTATGCCTGCCCGGCAGTTGGCGAGCGTAACAGCTGGAGTTGCCCTGAAGCATCCTAATTTGCTGATGGGTGCGAAGATAACAATTGATTCGGCTACTATGATGAACAAGGGTTTTGAGGTAATAGAAGCAAAATGGCTATTCTCAATGCCGGTCAGCAAGATAGAGGTGCTTGTTCATCCGCAGTCGATAATTCATTCTGCCGTTCAGTTTATCGATGGTAGTGTCAAGGCACAGCTTGGTATGCCTGATATGCGTTTGCCTATTCAGTTTGCGCTTACCTATCCGCGACGCGAGAAAAGCGATTTTCCTCGTATTGATTTCTTTAGTCTTACCGATGGCTTGACATTCTACAAGCCTGATACGGAGAAGTTCCAATGCCTGAAGTTAGCGTACGAAGCAACTCGCATGGGCGGTAATATGCCATGTGTGCTAAATGCTGCCAATGAAGTGGCAGTGGCTGCGTTCCTAAAAGGGCAAATCGGTTTCTTGCAGATACCTTGTCTGATAGAGTATGCAATGGAGCATATATCATTTAACGCTACACCAGACTTGGAAGCGTATATGGAGACCGATAAGCAGACCCGCGCTTTAACAGAGGAGAGAAGGGAAAACTTGAAATTTGAAATCTGAAAATAATAATCATAATTAACTTTAAATTCATTTTGCTATGGAAAAACCATTTGTATTGGGAATAGACATGGGTGGAACAAATACCAAATTCGGTATTGTTGACGCTCGCGGTAATGTAATCAACTCATCGTCGATTAAGACTCAGCAGTACACCGACATCAACGAGTATTGCGATGTACTGTGTGCAGAGATGATGAAACTGGTAGATGCACAAGGTGGCATCGAACTGATACGCGGTGTGGGTGCAGGTGCTCCGAATGCCAACTACTACACCGGTAATATTGAAAATGCCGCCAACCTGCCATGGAAAGGAATAGTGCCTTTTGCTCAGATGATATCCGAGCGTATGGGTGTTCCCTGCCGTATTACCAACGATGCTAATGCCGCTGCAATGGGAGAAATGACGTATGGTGTGGCCAAGGGTATGAAGAACTTCATTATGATAACCCTTGGTACCGGTGTAGGTTCCGGAATAGTAATAGATGGTAAAGTGGTTTATGGTCATGACGGTTTTGCCGGCGAGTTGGGTCATACCAAGATAATTCGCGATGCTTCGGCTCGTCTGTGCGGTTGCGGTCAGAAGGGTTGTATCGAGGCGTATGCTTCGGCAAACGGTGTGGCTCGCACAGCACAAGAATTGCTTACCACAACCGACCGTCCGTCGCTTCTGAGAGAGTTGCCGGTAGATAAAGTTACATCGAAAGATGTGTTTGATGCTGCTATGAAAGGTGATGAGATGGCTTGCGAGATATTTGAATACACCGGCAATCTGCTGGGTGCTAAACTTGCCGATTTCATAGCCTTCTCGGCCCCTGAGGCAATAGTTTTGTTTGGTGGACTTACGAAAGCTGGTGATATACTGCTCAAGCCTATCGTTCGTTCGATGAACGAGAACGTGGTACGCTTTTGGAAAGATAAGGTAAAGGTGTTGTTCTCGAGTCTGAAAGATTCTGATGCAGCTATACTTGGCGCTTCAGCTCTTGTTTGGGATGTTGATGCCCATGCACCAATGACACCTAAAGAATAATGATTTGAACCGCTATGCTGAGTGATGAATGAAAGAAAATATCAGCAAAGCATTATTAACTGTTAACTATTAACTGTTTAAGTATATTATATCAGTTTCCCTCGTGGTTGCAACATCTCTACGGCAATGTAGTTTGGCGCGGAGATGTTGCCGCACGTGTGGTGTATCTGACATTCGATGACGGTCCGATACCCGAAGTTACGCCCAGAGTGCTTGATATACTTGGTTATTATGGGATAAAGGCGACTTTCTTCTGTGTCGGTGAGAATGTCGTTAAGCATGCCGATATATTCCAAAGAATGATAGCCGAGGGGCATGCAGTAGGTAATCATACCTACAACCATCTTGCAGGTTGGCAAACACCTACCGATAAATATCTTTTAAATGTAGAGAAGGCTCAAGAGGCAATGCTCGCTCAGGGGGCCGACACCAACTTGTTTCGACCGCCTTACGGCAGAATGCGTTTTTCGCAAAAGAAGGTGCTGAAAGATAAGTATCAGATTGTTTTGTGGGATGTACTAACCCACGACTATAATAGTTCTTATACGCCTCAGAAAATCCTTGATGTGGTAAGGCGCTACACTCGCAACGGGTCGATTATCAATTTTCATGACTCGCTCAAGTCTGAAAAAAATATGCTTGCTGCATTACCTCTCTGCATTGAGTGGCTTACAGAAAACGGTTATATTTGTAAGACGTTATGTTTAAAATAGGTGTTATAGGACCCGAATCGACAGGTAAGAGCACTCTATGTGGGAGTCTTTCGAAACTACTTGATGCAACGGTGGTGAATGAGTATGCCCGCACCTATTTAGAAGAGAGGGGAGCAGAGTATTCAGAGCACGATGTAGAACAAATAGCACGGGTGCAGATAGAACAACTAAATGCCGCATATCCGACTCCTTACGTGTTTTTCGATACAGAACTGATAATAACGCAGGTATGGTTTGAATATAAATATGGTAAGGTGCCTGATTTCCTTTTGGAAGCACAGAGAAACAATCCTATCGATTTTTATTTTTTATGTGCGCCGGATTTGCAGTTCGTGCCCGACCCCTTACGCGAAAACCCTGATAAGCGGGAAGAGTTATTCATACGCTACCGCGAACTTATCGAAGAACAGAATAAACCCTATCATATAGTTGCAGGTGTGGGGAAAAGCAGAGTAGAAAGCGCACTCAAAGAGATACAAAATTATATAGATAAAAGCTTGAATTTCAATTATTATGTCGGTTAAATATTACGATTCGGAATTCGAAGATTCGGAATTTGGTGAGGTATATGTAAGATATAATGTGCGGTCGCGAAATATTATTTTTAGAATAATCGACGGTCAACTCTGGATAACATCATCTCCACACCTTAGCGACTCTGTTATAAAAAATGCTATTGGCGACAAGCGAGAGAAGTTAAGGGAATTATTTCAGCGAACAAGAACTTCTGTACCTGAACATATTATCGATGAGACATTCAAAATCACTACTCCTGCGTTCTGTTTTTCGGTGGTATGCAATAGAGAAAAAGAATTTCGTCTGCATCGAGTTTTCCAACCTCAAACCGATCCGTTATATGTTGGTATGCCTGATTGTGCTGTGGTGCAGTTGGAATGTCCTTATCAAACAGATTTTGACAATGAGCAGCGGCAACGTTGGCTCAGAAAAGTGGTTGAGGCAGCGTTGATAAAAGAAGTAAAACCATATCTTCAATATATGCTCAACCAAATGTCGGCGAAGAGCGGACTTGCGTATGAGCAGTTTATGGTAGGGCGAGGCAAAACGAGATGGGGATGGTGCTCGCGTCTATCCGGAGCACGCAAAAAATTGTCGCAGACAGAACGAGTTATAGAGATAGGACCATATACCCAAGAAGAGTATTTCCCGCACAAAATATGTCTTAATTCTTTCACCGCGCTTTTGCCGTTGCACCTTGCGCAATATATATGCTTGCACGAACTGACGCATACTCGTCATGCCGACCATTCTGATGACTTTCATTCTACCCTTGATATGCTGACTCGGACAATATTAGGTGTGAGTGCCAAAGAATGTGAATGGGAAATGAGAAAGTGTAGAACTGATATAAATTGCTTTGCAAAATAGTTTAAATAAAACGCTTATGAAAAAGTTCTTGATTGTTTATGGAAGTGTTGAGATAATGCTTATATCTGTTGCACTAATGTTTTTAACTTTAGAGTGGCCAGGTGGAGCCCATAATCTGACATTAGCGTTGCTTATGCTGATTTTGTATGCAATACTTGTGGCGATATATTTACGCAACAAGTATAGCAAATTGATGCTCAGTATTGATGCTGTCGCTTTGGCTGTAGTGTGTTTGTCGTTTATAATGAAAGCATATCATCTTCCGCTTTCTGGTTATATGGTGTTGCTTAGTTGTGTTGTGATTGTGCCTATAGTAACTGTTTACACTATGATAAAATTAGTAGAGGCGAAAGATTAAAGGCGGAAAATTATAAAAACATTCACTCCATTTATTATTGCGGAATTCCGTTGTTCGCAGAAACAAATATTTTTGTAATTTTGCTGTGTGTCTATTGGAAAAATAATGAACTATAAGATTTTTATATTATCGTGTTGCTTATTGGTATTGGGCATAACCACCGTTAATGCTGAGACAAAAGCAGACCGTGAAGTGTGGAGGCACGAATTGCGAATAGGTTGGGGCGACCAGTTGTTTGAGAGTTTAGTTTGGCATAACCCAACCAGTATTGCTAAAACTCTTCCGGAGTCGCTATCTCAAACATATCACGAAGACTATCGTTATAATCAGCACTTGTGGCTTGAGTATCAATATCGGCAAAACGGCTGGTTCTCATACGGTTTTATGACCGATGTGAGTGAGGTGAGTTGGGTTGATGTAACACGCAACGGAAGGGGCGATGAACTAAGTCGTTCAGACAGAAACTATTTTTATAACATAGTGTTGATGCCAACTATCCGTTTTACTTATTTTCACCACGAGAATGTAAATATATTTACCGGTTTGGGCTTAGGTTTGGGAATAAACGGCGGAACGGAACTCAATAGCAAAGGTAAGTCAACCGATGTTGGTATGGCAGTGCAAATATCGGTTATTGGCGTGAGTGCCAACTATAAGCGTTGGTTCTGGACCCTTGATTTGGGTGGTCTATACTCCATTAAAAACCAAAATACGGTATTTCTTGCTTCGTCGAGAATTATTAGCGTGGGCTTAGGTGTGAGATTTTAATATTTTAAAATGAATTTTAAATGGTAATGAAGAAATATATAGTAATATCGCTTGCATTCCTATTAGTGTTTGGCAGTTGCCGTTTTCGTGAGGAGGAGTTTGTTGATTTCTCTGACATAGAGGCAGCAAAAGGGTTGAGTTTTCGTGTGCTTGGTCAGCACGAGACCGATTTGAGCAACGGTTTTCCTGATGATTGTTTTCTTCCCGATGGCACTCCTGTAAATGCTGTGGGTTATTCCGTGGAAACCGATTCGTCGGCAGTTATGAAGAAAACAACCAGCACCACTGCCACTAATATAGTTCAGCAATTGCTAAAATACGGTAATCAGAACCGAGTGATTGAAATAGTGGGTACTTATCCGAGCATGACTTCCGATTTCGATGACATTACTCTGTCGGGGAAAGTGATGCTGCCCAAAGGTAGAAGACCCAAACGCATGATACTGGTCAGTCATTACACGGTATGCTCTAATGTAGAGGCACCGAGCAACTGTTTCTCTTTGGAGGGCGTGCTTGTTAAATTAGGGTACGGATTGATTATACCTGATTATATTGGTTATGGTATAACGGCAAACGAGGTTCACCCTTATCTTGTAATGGAGCTGACAGCGCAAAATGTTCTCGATATGTATCTTGCCGTGCGTCCGTGGCTTAAGGCTGTGGGAATGGAACCTGAAAACGACGATATATACTTGATGGGGTATAGTCAGGGTGGAGCAAACACTATGGCTGTAGAATGTTTGATAGAGACAGAATATTCCGACCCCCAAGATTCTGAATATGTTAAGATTCACCGTGTGTTTGCAGGTGGCGGTCCGTATGATGTGAAGGCAACTTACGAACGTTTCGTAGTAACCGATACAGCCAGTTACCCTGTGGCAGTTCCGCTTGTGCTGCAAGGAATGATAAAGGGTAATAATCTTGATATTAAAATGAACGATATTATGCAGGACTGGATATACAATAATTTAGATGAATGGATAAACAGCAAGAAATATACATCGGGGCAAATAAACAAGCTTATTGGAACGAAAGTAACACACAATATCCTTACAGAGATGGGTATGAAGCAAACATCCGATAAGGTGGCAGAACTTTATAAGGCAATGACAATCAATTCTATTACATCGTATAACTGGACACCTGAAGCAAGTGTTTATATGATGCACTCGATGGACGATGAGACAGTGCCTTTCACCAATGCAACAAACGCAAAGTCGAAATGGAAGAATGCCAACATATTGTATAATTTCGGGCATTATGGCAGTCATGTGCAAACTGCGTTGAGGTTTATTTATTCTGTACAAACGCTTCTTGAAGAAGAAGAAAAAGAGATGAAGAAATATGAATAAGAGATATTTTTACATACTATTAACAGTTTTTCTATGTGCAGGTTGCAAGCCGGAAGCGAATTGGGAGACTGACGATATTCAGATTAATATGACTATTGACAAGGTATCGGCAGGGTATGTGGAGTGCAGTTTCTCAACAAACAAAGACGCCTACTATATGATATCAATAGTTGAGGCCGACGATAGTTTCAATCCCCATACATATCAGAAGCAGTTTATGACACTTGCCCTTGATTCAGCAAACCTTAAATATATGGAATGGCGAAACAGCCTGCTTCGGCAAGGCGAGTTTAATATAGCCCCTTTTGCAAGTCATTCGCTGCAGTATGGAAGCGTAAAGCATTTCTTTACGGGTTTGATGCCAGGCGAGAAATATTGGGTGTTTGCTTTCGCCGTGAATCCTGAAACACTTCAGCCACTGAGCAAACTCTATCTTGAAGAGATAACAACAAGCCTTGAGAGCACAGTGGATGTACATTTCGAATATCGTATAAAAGGCTTATGGGATTATATCTACCCCGTTGACTCAAATGGTAATATATTGTCGAATTTTCCATATATAGCCACTACGCGTGATAGTTTGTGGTTGGATTACTCTACCGATCCTGACGATCCTGACGATCCTGAGTGGGTAGTTTACCGCACTTTTATTGGTTGGATGCTGGATATGTTTTTAGAAGCAGAAGATGCAATACCATACTATGGAGTGCAAGCAACGGAGAACGATGGCATTGGGTCGTATGTGGAATTCGAGGAAGGACATACCTACTACACCGGTATATGTGGTTTCGACGGATTATTTCATAAAGCGACAATATATAAATTCAGGTGGAATGGTGAGAAGACCGAATACTATTTCTTCGATACAGATTCGGCAAACATAGTAAATGGTTACGACGAGTAAATTCATTATTAACTTAACATATTTAAAACTTTTAAGATTATGAAACTAACAAACAAACTTGGTGCTGAATTTTTAGGCACATTCTGGCTCGTATTGGGCGGTTGCGGAACCGCTATCTTTGGTCATGTAGGTTTCCTTGGCGTATCTCTCGCCTTTGGTCTTACCGTTCTTACTATGGCTTATGCCGTAGGTCATATCTCGGGTGCACATCTCAATCCTGCTGTTTCGCTTGGTGTTTTTGTTAATGGCAGAATGACTTGGAAAGAGATGCTTTGCTACTGGTGTGCTCAGATTCTTGGTGGTATAGCAGCCGCCGCCGTTCTCTATGGTGTGGCTAAGGCTGCCCACATGACGATAGGCACATTTGCTGCTAACGGATATGGCGACTTCTTCGGTGCTGCAGACCTTGCCGCCGGCTATCAGCAGATCTCATGTGGTGGTGCTTTCGTGGTAGAGTGCTTGCTCACCTTCGTCTTCCTGATGGTGATACTTGGCGCTACCGACGAGAAGAACGGGTGTGGCAAGTTTGCAGGTGTGGCTATCGGCTTGTGCCTGACACTGATTCACCTTATCAGTATTCCTCTGACCAACACTTCGGTTAACCCTGCTCGTTCTATAGCACAGGCTATCTTCTCTGAGAATGCTTTTGCAATGTCGCAACTGTGGCTCTTTATTGTAGCTCCGTTGGTAGGTGCTGCATTGGCAGGTTTGGCATATAAGTGCCTTGTTTGCGAAGGCAAGTGCAAGAAATAACCTCAGTAAAGTTAGAAAAACTGCCGGATACTCTTCGGCGCAAACAACGAAACAAAATAAGAGGCACAACACTGCGCCTCTTATTTTGTTTTTGTTGCCGATAGGTGCTCTTACTTGATGTTGTCGGGTATGGTAGGCATGGCTCCGTGCTGAGTGCAGACGAAGGCAGAAACGCGTACGGCAGTCTCGTGAGCCTCGCGAATAGTCTTGCCACGTAGCAGTTGAGCAACAAACGAGCCGGTGAAACTGTCGCCTGCTCCTACGGTGTCGGCAACAACGACTTTCGGGGTAGGGCAGAATGAACTCTCGGTGGCAGTGAACACATAACTGCCGTTTATTCCGCAGGTGAGAATGAGAATCTTGAGGTCGTAGTCGGCTATGAGTTTACGACATACATCCTCTGCACTGAGACCTTCGTAGCCGAACATCTCTTGCACGATGATGAGTTCTTCGTCGTTAATCTTTAGTACATTACATAAACGGAACGACTCGCCGAGAATCTCCTTGTTATAGAAATGCTGACGAAGATTGATATCGAATACGCGTAGCGTCTTGTCGGTTTGCGGCATGGTACTAAGGAAATGGTGAATCGTTTCTCTTGACACACTATTGCGTTGTGCAAGCGAGCCGAAACAAACGGCTATAGTCTGCTCGGCGAGGGCCTTGAGTTCCGGTGTAAAGGGGATATTATCCCATGCCACATTTTCGCAAATATCATATTGCGGAATCCCTTTTGAATCGAGTGTTACTTGAACCGTACCAGTTGGGAAAGCCACCTGTGGCAGGTAATAACTTAGTCCTTTCTGCGAGAAGTTATCGAGAATTTCTTGACCTAACGAGTCGTGTCCGACAGCGCTTACAGCCACCGATTGCAGCCCGAACTGCGCTGCGTGGTAGGCAAAGTTGGCGGGTGCACCGCCTATTTTTCTTCCTTCAGGGAGGCAATCCCAGAGTGCCTCACCTATTCCGATGATGTAGTTCATGATTATAGTAAATATTGGTTACTTGGTGTTATTTCATTTTGTAGCAATAGAAAACGAGGTAGAGTGCTCCTACAGTCATTACTGCCACAGCGCCTATTGTACCCCAGAGGTCAGACATAAATCCCATGCACAGAGGGAAGATTGTTCCTCCAAATAGTCCCATAATCATCAGTCCGGATATCTCGTTTTCGTGTTCGGGGTCGAACAATAGAGCTTGCGAGAAGCAAATAGAGAATATGTTAGAGTTTCCGAAACCTACAAGTGCTATACCGGCATAAAGAGCCCACGAAGCGTGCCCTAAGAAGAGCAGAATCATTGCGCACACTATCATCGCTACCGAAATGATGGCGAAAGTGCGTGCAGAAACTTTGCGCAGTATGAAACTGCCGCTAAAGCAACCTATCGTACGGAAAATGAAATACAAAGAAGTAGCGAAAGCTGCTTCGTCGAGAGTGAAAGCGAGACGCTCCATGAGAATCTTGGGTGCGGTGGTGTTGGTTCCGACGTCGATACCTACATGGCACATAATGCCAAGGAAACAAAGCAGAATGAAGGGTTTACCAAGCAGTTTGAAAGCACCGGTAAAGGATGCGGGTTTGCCTGCGGGAGCCTCTTCAATATGTGTGAAACCTAATGCGAGAATAGCCAAAACACCAATGATAGCGTAGATAGGGAAGAGTACTCGCCAACCTAATCCGAATGAAGGGAGAACTTGTGTTGCGCCCCACATAGCAATATACGGAGCAAGGAATGATGCTATAGCCTTGATAAACTGCCCGAATGTGAGAGTAGATGCTAATTTGTCGCCGCTGACGATATTGCTGACAAGCGGGTTAAGAGAGGTCTGCATAAGGGCATTACCTATTCCTAATAGTGAGAATGCTATGAGCATCAATGCGTACGATTCGCCAAACAGTGGCAAAACAAGTGAGAGTACTGTTACAATAATACTCAAGAGAACTGTTTTCTTACGGCCTATCTTGTTCATTAACATTCCAGTGGGAACGCTGAACAAAAGGAACCAAAAGAACACAAGTGAAGGCATGATGTTGGCTTGAGAGTCAGCCAAGCCAAGGTCTTTCTGAACATAGTTGCTGGCAATGCCTACTAAATCGACAAATCCCATAGTGAAGAAGCAAAGCATCACAGGGATAAATACTGCCAACGATGAATTTTTCTTTTCTGTCATGGTATTATTTTGTTTATAGATTTTAGTTTAGAGATTAGAGATTTTAGTTTAGAGATTAGCGAATTTCATAAATCTTATACGAACCGTTGCTAACCGATATATTGTTGTACGGCTTGTTAGGGAATACGAGGTTAGTCATACTCCATGCTCCATTGCCATCGAATGCTTCAACCGAGCAATTGTCGATAAACAGCGTAAGACGATATGTATCACGAGTAACAAACAAAGGAACTACGGTTACTGCTGGGAAATCTTTCGAGAAACTTGTCTTGCCCGATTTGCGACGGTCCATCGAGAATGTTTGTTTCTTGAAGTTATAAGTCATCGTTACTTGCTCGCCGCGGTCGTTAGAGAGCGTAATGACAGTGTTCTTCTTTGCCGCAGGTACTTCTATCTCAACGACAGCAGTAGGATTTAGTTTGTCTGTCAGTTTGCCTTTTGCTGCCAGCGATTCGCTCGACGGGCGTACTGCCACGCGGAGTTCACCTTTGTCATCGCGATAAAGACCAAGGTCGCGAGCTATAGTATTCTGCGAACGGAATTGTTTAGTAGGTACTTCGTTTGCGTATTGCCAGTTCGACATCCAGCCGAGTGCCACTACTCGTCCTTGAGGGGCATTATGCCAAGTAACAGTGGCGTAATGGTCTTTGCCGTAGTCGAGCCATTTCTGCTCTTCCTTGCCATCAACGCAAGTGAAAGTGGTGCCGTCGAAGTCGCCTACGAAATATTGAGTGGCGCTACCACCGAAAGGACCTCCGGGGTTGATATTGCACAGAAGCACCCATTTCTTCTCGTTAGTGCCTTCTATGGTCAGTTCGAAGAGGTCGGGACATTCCCACACGCCCGAATGGTTTCCATAACCTTCACCGAAACGGCTGTCGTAATGCCAAGTCTTGAGGTCTTGCGACGAGTAGAAGCGCATTTCCTGCTGGCATGCAAGCACCATCGTCCAACATCCTTTTTTCGTATTCCATATCACTTTCGGATCGCGGAAATCAGGCGTGGTGTCGGTAAGAACAGGGTTGCCATCGTATTTTACAAATGTTTTCCCGCCATCGACACTATATGCCATCGATTGTTTCTGACTTTGGTCTGCACCGGTGTAGAAAGCAATGATAGCGTTCTTGCCAAAGCCGGCATCACCACGTTTGTCGATAACACACGAGCCGGAGAATATTGTTCCGAGTGCATCGGGTGCAATGGCAACATCTTGCTCAGTCCAGTGTCTTAGGTCTGCAGAGATACTATGTCCCCAATTCATATTTCCCCAGCGTGAACCGTAGGGGTTGAACTGGTAATAGAGGTGCCACAGTCCGCTGAGTGCATCGTAGAACATTCCATTGGGGTCGTTCATCCAACCATAGAATGGGGTGTGATGGTAAGTAGAGCGCCATTGTTCGCGATTATGCACAACGAAGCGGTCGGAGGTCTGCATCTCTTTCCAGCAAATAAACTTGCGGCGGTCAGGACGAATAGCAGTTTTGTTATAAGGATGCTTTTTATTATAATGATAAAGCGGGAAATGAATATCTAAAATAATCTGCTTCCCCATGTAAGGTTGCATGTCGAAAGGTACAACATAATCGATGCTATCGGCAGCAAGGCGGGCATTGAAAGTAGTTACTTGTACTCCGTCGATTATCACTCTGATGAAAGCCTCAGGCGCGGCTTCTTCGATAGGAAGAGAAAGGTAACGCTCTGTGGGGTTAATTGTTAACAGAGTGTTAAATTCGCCACTATGATTCATTGTTATGCCTTTGGGCAAGGCATAAACAGTAACCGATAATAGAGTTAAGACAATAATTGTCAGTTGCTTAATTAGATTTTGTTTCATGATATACTGTTTGTTGGTTTTTCTATGGCAAAGGTAGTGAGTTTTTTTTTACTGCAAAACCACAAATGTTGCAAACAATGTAAAATATGTTGCATAATAGGAATAGTTACCTTCCCTTTTCCGCCATTAGCGGAAAGGGGAAGGTACAAATAGCAAATCAGTAAGTTGTTATTTGCGGAGTGGTAAGTGATACTGTTCCATTATAACTATTTACCGACCAGCAGTTATGTTGTATGCCATAGACTCGGTTGGTGTAAGCCAGCACATCGTTGATATACATAACGAGTACGGAGTTGTCGGTGTAGATATCCACATTGTAGGTGTTATCTGCCGGAGTGTCGAACTCGTAGCTATCGATAGCGCCGATAAAGCCCATACCTTTGCTTCCTTCTTCTTCGAAGTTGATTTTGCGTCGTGTGTCGCTTTCAGGATTTACGACCACGGTGTAATATTTCTCGCTGTCGGTGCCGCGGACGAAGGAGAATCCGAACTTGTCGGAAGCACCTTGTGTGGTAACAGTAAGTGAAATATGGTTGTGGTAGTCGAGGCGGTTGAAGAGGACATGGCTGTTTTTGTCGAGAGTGTAGGTGCCGTTTTGGGCGGTAACACCTTCATCGCTCTGAGCCATTAGTTTCACTTCTTTGCCATTACTATATTTGTTTTTTATTCCTGCCACTTCACCGAGAGTAAGTGTGCCGTCGGCATGTTGTATGAGTCGGTGTGCAACAAGCGAGCCTGCCCATTGAGGTTCGCCGGTAGGGTTGGTTTTAGTGTTGTCTTGTCCCTCGCGAGTAGGGCACCAGCCCCAAATATACCTGTTTTCGCCATCGGACGCTGTCTTACCAGCGTAGAAACCGCGTGAGTCGAGGAATCCTTCATGGTTGTCAGGCCATATACCTGCATCAGCAGCAGTGCATGCTTTGAGTTCGTCGATAGTATGACCCTTGAAATATTGCACACGGCGGATAGCTTGATGCATCTCGCTATACACAAGATACCACCAGTCGCCCATCTTGAAGATGTCGGGGCATTCGTAGAAGCGGTCCCACATCATCGACATGAATACGCCTTTGTGTTCCCAATTCTGCAAGTCGGGTGAAGTGAACTCAGCGAGGTTGCCCTTGCCGCCTGTCTTGGTGCTGACAACCATGTGCCATAGTCCGTCATCTTCGCTTTTCCAAACGAAGGGGTCGCGGAAATCGCTACTGCTATAAGCATAACTTACACCGCGCAGGCGGAAAAGTTGGTTTTTTGTCCATGTTTTGAAATCGGGTGATGTGGCATACATCACTACTTGTCCGTCTTCGCCTGCTTTAGGCTGGTCGCGGTTAGCAGTGTAGAAGATATAGTAGAGTTTGTCTTGCTCGTTATATACAATACATCCGGTTCCTAAAGCTGCATCCTGTTCGGCTCGTGAACCTGTTGACAAGACCTCACCCAACGACGTATAATTTGCTACGTCAGTTGTTTTAACCCCCCAGAAAGGATGATATGTGCCTGCCATGTTAGGGCGAAACTCTTGCAGATAGAGGACTTTAAAAGTCTTTGTATTGGGGTCGAAGAACGGCATGGGGTCGCCTACGAAACCTGCGTAAGGCTTGTAGTAGGTGGTGCTTGTCTTCTCGTCAACAGAAGCATATTGCTTGGTCGTTCCGTCCCAGTCTTTCTGTTCGGGTTGGATATCGGATTCGCAGGCATTTAACATCATTACGCTCAGTGCCGCAATTGTAAATATATTTATTGCTTTCATAACTGTTATTGCATTAAGTAATTGATGGCATTCTCTGTTATCTTTGCCACATTGTCGTGGTAGTATGAGGTTACATCGGTAGCCACAGTGTACCAGTCGTAGCAGCCCGAGCCGATGCATACTATGGCACCATGCTCAGTAGTAGGACGGTACTCCCAAGCAACGATAGCCTTGTCGCCGTAAGCGATGTCGATAGCACCTGTCTTCTGACGCCAATCTTCGTTGTCGGCATATCCTCCCCAGTCGGTACCGATATGGTATTGAGCGGTGGAGTTGGTAATACGGTAGCCTGCATCGCAAGTGAATACGCTTTCGAGTTCATCGGACTTCATTACGAGGTTCTGCCACAGAGCGTGGTCGGTCTTTCCTGCTATGTTAAAGCTCCACGGGCTTCCTACAGTCTCTGCATCGGCTTCGTTTTGTCCCCAGCAGTTGTTGGGTACGCAGTCGGCTTCGCCTATATATGCAGGCAGGTATGTGGCATAGCGAGTAAGCAGGAAGTTGCCTCCTGCCTCGTAATAAGCTTTCAGTTGGTCAACAGCAGCGAGGGCTTCGGCAGCGTTGGCTTCGAATTGTCCCTTTCCGTCGATACCACCGTCTTTATGCAGATGCCACCAGATAACCTTACATTCACTCAGGTCAACATTACCTTGTGCGAGGTCGGTGAAGGAGGCATACGCCGCTTTCTCTACTGTGCTCAGTAACCAAGAGCATGCCGCTGCTTCTTCAGGATTTAGTTGTTGCTGAGTAGCAGCAATGCCTACATACAGAGCGTGCGGACTTGCCATCTCGCTAACCGTTACCTTATAAACATAGGATGCCGTATTGCATGTAACAGTGAAATCTACGGGATTGGTGAAGTCGCATGGAACACCGCTTGCAGGTGTTACTATAGCTCCCTCGGAAGTGGTGATAGTAGGAGTGAGAGAGGCGATATTGGTGCCAACAGGTACTTGCACAGAGATAGTATGTGCCGACTCATTGATAACACCTGTGAACTGTCCGTTAAGAATGAAGGTAAGTATTCTTGCCTCGTCGTGCTTTACAGACAGAGTGTATTCTTCGAACACACTACCGTTGGTAACGCGTATCAGTCGCGGTGCTGTGAGGTTCAGATGTTCGCCTTGTTTGATATTGGCAACGGCACCTTCTGAGAGACTTAGTTGCGACAGCGTCATATCCTGTTCGTTGTAGGTCTCGGGTATGGCTGCAATGATAGTACGGCGGGTCTGGTCGATAACCCCTTGATAGGTGTCGTCTAACGTAAGCGTCAGTACCTTACATTCACCATCGAGATTGAATTGGCTGTTTTGCTTGTTGCACCCCATAAAAAGCAAGGAGCAGAGAGCAAGTAGCACTGAACCCAAAACAATGGAACGTGAATTATTGTTAGTTTTCATATTTATTACATGTTTAGTTTTTTAATAATTACCATCCTCCGATGTTTTGCTGATAGTGTCCGTTAGAAGCGGCTATCTGCTCGTAAGGTATGGGCAGATATTCGTTTTTGTCGGCAGTGAAGTGTGCTGCGGTATAGATAGCGCAGTTGTCGGCTTCTTCGGCATAATAGCGGTTGATGACCGATTCTGCTTCACCCCAACGAACGAGGTCGAAGAAACGTTCGCTCTCCATTGCGAGTTCGAGTCGGCGTTCACGTTTCACGCGTGCAAGGGCATCGTTGTTGTCGCTATAAGGTTTAACGCGTATCTTGGCTCCGTAGTCGATGTCGTATCCGTTGAGCATTGATGTGCTGGCGGCAGCACGAACACGCAGTTGGTTGACAAGTGCAATAGCTTCGTCGCCGCGCCCCAATTGTGCTAAAGCCTCAGCTCTCATAAGCAGAACGTCGGCATAACGAAGTACGATGCGGTTCATCGGGCTTCCCCACCATGCACCTTTGATAAGATACTCGGTGTCGGGGTCAACGTTATGTTTGAGTGTTACGTTGTATCCGTACAGACCATTCGAGCGGCTCCATGTTTGTGTCTTAGCCATCATGTAGTTGGCATTGAACATATACGGGAAGCCGGGAATACCTATGGTGAGCCATAGGCGCGGGTCAGCATTGTCGGTAGCGGCGTTGAAATCTTTCTGGTTAAAGTTCTCAACAGGCAGACCTGAGTCGTCGGTATGGAAGGCGTTGACAAGGTTCTGTGAAGGTTTGTAAAAGTCGCAACCACCGTCGGTAACGCCCGGTATGTTTGGAACAATCAGCCCATACGACCAGTTGAGGTTACCATTTTTCGTGCCGTCGTTCATAGAGTACTGCATAGCCCAGATACTCTCAACTCCGTTTTCATACTGTGGTTCGGGGCGGAAATTATTATGAAAGTCGGGTTCGAGTGCGTAGTTGCCTGCACTGTAAATGGCAGGGTCGGTAAATTCAACTACTTTCTGCAAATCTCCGCTATTAATCTCCGTTACTCTATGACTCGTAGCATCGTCCTGACGATAAGCCTTATAGAGGTAAGTCTTTGCCATTAGTGCGGCAGCTGCCGCTTTGGTAGGACGCCCTTTGTCGGCTTGAGTATCCGGCAGATTATTGTAGGAGAACTCCAAGTCGTTGATGATAACCTGCCAACCTTCGTCGTTAGTGTATGCGGTATTGCTCAGTTCGTTATAGTCTTGCTGAGTGAGGTCGGCTTTCACTACGAAAGGTATATTTTTGTACAAGCGCTTGAGAAGAAAATGACCGTATGCACGCAAGAAATACATCTCGGCAAGACGTTGATTTTTCAGTGCATAGCTGTCGTCAATCTTATTGAGTGCATTAATGGCAGCGTTAACACGGCTGAGGCTGTTGTACAAGCGCACCCACATATCGTTGATATTCCAGTTGGTAGTTAGAATACCTTGCGATATTTCGAGTTGGTGAAATACATCGCCATCAGAAGTGCCGTTTCCGCCCTTATATGCGTCGTCTGAACGAACGTCGAAGTTCCACATCGAGAACGACGAGTTGATATCTTCAGACGAAATAAATACCGCGTAAGCCGAAATAACGAGCTGATCGATATATTCGGGGTCGCTTATTTGGTCTTCGCTAAGAATGCCTTGCGGGATGTCCTGATTGAGGAAATTGTCGCACGATGTTAATAATAGTGAAGCACATACGAGCAACATCGACGCAAAAGCAGCAAAATTATTTTTATTTAAAGTCTTCATAGTAGTAGAAAGTTAGAAGGTTACTTTTGTTCCTAATGTTACCGTCAGTGGGATAGGATATCCGAAGTTAGGATTCTCGGGGTCAACACCTGTGAAGTTGCGAGCGTGAATAGTAAATACATTCTGTGCTGAAACAAACCAGCGCCAGTTTTGCATCTTCATTTTTTCGCAAGCTGATTTTGGCAGGTTGTAGCCAAGTTGCAGGTTGCGCAGTTTAAGGAACGATCCGTTCTCAACCCAATAGGTGCTCACGCGTTTCTCGTTGTTGTTGTCAGAGAGCGACAAGGCAGGTATGTTGCTATTGGGATTGGTCGGACTCCATGCATCAAGCAGGCGAGTACCTTTGTTGAGGAATCCGATGTTGAGTCCTGCCCAGATATCGGTTTCGCGTTTGAGGTCGGTTATTACGTCAACACCGGCTACGCCTTGCAAGAAAATTGTCAGGTCGAACCCTTTATACTCGAAGTAGAAATTAGCGCCATACGACATAGCCGGTACGGGTGAATATATCCAGTCTTGGTCGGCTTCGGTGATAAACCCGTCGCCGTTGAGGTCGCGGTAACGTATGCGTCCTACGTCGGCACCTTCTTGAATGGCGTGATTGTCAACCTCTTCCTGACTTTTAAATATACCATCGGCGATATAGCCTACTTGCGAACCCATGGCGTGTCCGACAACCGATTTCACTCCATTGCCGCCGAATGTCCCTTTAGCCGCGATTGTTTCAGGCAGTTTAGTAACGGTGTTTTTATACGAAGAGATATTGGCAGTGATGTCGTATTTGAAGCCTCCTGCTGTTTGATTACGATAGCCCAGCGAGAGTTCAACACCCATATTGTCCATAGCGCCTGCGTTTACCCATTGTACAGAGCCTTCGCCCATAGCGCCGATACCGTCCATCAGCACGAGGATGTCTTTGGTCTGCTTGTAGAACCAATCGAACGAACCGTAAAGAGTCTGTTTGAAGAAGGCAAAGTCGAGACCCACGTTGGTCTGTGTTGTAGTCTCCCATTTGATATCGTCGTTACCTATCTGGTTGCGTTTGAAGCCCGACTGCAGCGTATGTCCGCCGTTGGTGCCTTCGATGTCGTAGCTGGTGCCGTAACTTTGTCCCCCCGACTCGTTAACGCCGTAGTTGCTGACGTAGATAGTGTAGCGGGCAGTAGATGAGATGTCTTGGTTACCTGTTTGTCCCCACGAGGCACGCAGTTTGAGGTCGTCTAACCATGATGAAGCTCCGCTCATGAATTTCTCCTGACTCAGACGCCAACCTATCGAAACAGAGGGGAAGGTAGCGAAGCGGTTGTGGCGACCGAAGCGGCTCGAACCGTCGTGACGCTGTGTGAACGACACAAGATAGCGGTTGTCGTAGGTATAGTTGGCTTTACCGAAGAATGATATAAGCGAGTAACTGCCTGCCGAGCCATAGGCTTGGGCTGTTCCTACACCGGCATCAGGCCACATGTAGGTAGGATTAAGTACAATAAAATCTTCTTTATAACCTGAGAACCATTCGTCAATTTGGCGATTAAGCTCAGTACCGAGAAGGAAGTCGGCACGATGTTTACCAATCTCGAGATTATATGTGATAATGGCATTCCACATCCATTTGAGCCAGTGCTCTTGTTTGGCTTCTACGCCGTTTTTGTCGTTAGCAACCGTACCTTCGGTGATGGGGTAGGTGAATATGCGTTGTTTTTTCTGAGCGTAGTCGATACCTGCTGTTGTGCGGATATTCAGACCTTTATAAGGTGCAATATTGATGAATGCATTACCGAACATACGCCAGTAGGTGTAGCGGTTGTCTTTATTTCGTTCAAGGCGCGCTACGGGATTCTCGCGGTCGGGATAACCGCCTACCGGTCCTGCAAATTCGCCTTCGGTTGTATAGATGGGTAGCGAAGGGTTGAACTGAAGCACATTCTCAAGAAAACCGCCCGGGGCCGCTACCTCTGAGGTGCGGTTGAGTGTGAAGTTCTCGCCTATTGAAACGTAGTCGCCTATAACTTTATAGTCGGTATTGATACGTGCAGAGAAACGGTCGAAGTCGGAGGTCTTAATCACACCATTGTTCTTGTAGTATCCAAGCGAGAAGAAACTGCTTCCTTTCTGCGAACCGTTCGATACTGCAACGTTATAACTTTGTATTATGCCAGGGCGAGTAGTAGCGTCGTACCAATCGGTGTCAGCTGCGGGCACGGTGCCTGACTCGTCGAGATATTTTTTCATTGTGATATTATTGAGCACGGGATATCCTTGCTCGTTATAACCCCAATCATAATGATAACCAAGAGCATTGGTGTTGGGGTTCATATTGTCGTTGACGTATGCCTGCCACATTACGCGACCATATTGCTCGGCATTAAGCACTTTCATACGGTTGACATACGACTGCACAGCAACAGAGGCATCAAGGTCAACACGAAGTTTGCCTTCAGCACCTTTCTTTGTGGTGATAATGATAACACCATTTGCAGCACGCGAACCATAGATGCTTGCCGAGGCAGCATCTTTTAGTACTTGTATTGTCTCTATGTCGTTTGGATTCAACTCGTGCATACCTGATTTGGTAGGCACGCCATCGATGATGTAAAGCGGGTCGTTGTCGTTGAGAGTACCCACACCGCGAATGCGGACAGTAGCAGCTCCTGAGGGTGAACCGTCGGCAGAGATATTCATACCGGGGATTTTGCCCTGAAGGGCTTTCATTGGGTTGTTCTCCTGTTGTTTCTCAAGGTCTTTAGCACTTACTGCGCTAACAGCGCCGGTAAGGTCAGCTTTGCGCTGAGTGGTGTAGCCCGTTACTACTACTTCTTCCAAAACTTCGTTATCCTCCTCTAAAACTATCTTGAGGTCGGCTGCTGCAACTACGCTCTGCGACTTGAAACCCACGTAGGAGATATTGAGTTTTGCTCCTTGTGCTACAGTGAGTTGGAAGTTACCATCGAAGTCGGTAATAGTACCATTTGTAGTGCCGTCTTCAACAACAGATGCGCCTATTATAGGCTCGCCGGTGCCTGCTTCAAGCACCACACCTGTTGCCGTTGTTTGTGCCAACAAGAATGTAGGAGATAACAAGCAAATAAGGAATACCAAAAAGGCGTTCTTCTTCTTGAATTCCATGGTAAAACTGATTAAGAATTAAGTTTGTAAAAATACTTTTTGTTGACGGTCGGCAGCTGTAAATAGCTGCCAACCACCAACAAAAATAGATATTGATTGTTAATTATCTCAAGTACATTTTGCGTCCGTTAACGATGAAGATGCCATTGTGAGCATTTTCTTTCTGAACTCGCATACCAAGTATGTTGTAAATAACAGCGTCGGCAGGCAGTTCATTGAAGTTGATGTTCTCGAGTCCATCGGGGTCAACCGGTGCTTTTTCAACTAATACGATGTCGGTAGCGTTGAACGCTTCGCCTTCACCCTTGTCGAACTGAACCATCAGGTGTCCTGAGGCAGCTAATTTCTCGCGCATCTCGTCGGTGAGTGCGAGCTGGGCATAGCCTTCGCCATCGGTCATTGCGCCCTTGTCAGCGATATGTCCGTCATCTTCCCAAGTGCTCTTCACATTGATAGTGTAGTTAGTGCGGTTGGCTTCTGAGTAGATGCGAACCGACTCTATCTTGCTCCAGTCAACATAGCTATAGCCTTCTTTATAGAGTTCGAGAGTGGTCCATGAGTCAGCCCAGAAGAAGCCTGTCCAAACGGTGATGCCTTCTTTGAGTTCTTTGCCTTCGAGAAGTTCTACTTGTGTGAGGTCGAAGTTAGCACCAACGATCTCGAGTCCGTATTGTTTGAGGTTGTCAACGGCAGCTACGGTGAGGAACTGCTCGAAGATACCCTCGCCACCAATCCATGCAGCTTCGCGCGAACCTGCAAGATGAGCATAGTTTTGATTCATCACTTTGAACTCGATACCGTCAGAAGCGTTAGCATAGTGAACCACCAGTTTGTTGCCTGCCTGAGCGTTAGCGAACTTGGCAGCGTCGAGTTTCAAACTCGTCTCCCATGATATATGTTGCGAGCCTTTCCACAGGTCGGTCACTACTGTCTCTTGGTCAGGGTCGTAGCCAAGCAGGTAGTTTATAGAGTTTTTGGTGAGCAGCTGAACATTGCTGATATAGTCGTTGCTGGTGCCCCACTGATAAGCGGCGAAGCCATTGGTGAGGATGGTGCCTTTGAAGTTGTCTTGAGGCTTGAACTCAATGATACCTGAACCGCAGTAGTCGAGCACATGTCCCCATACGGCAAGAACTGCACAGTTCCAGTCGGCCTCGAATTCTTTAATGCGCAGAGGATTACCATTGTCGTAGTGGGTCTCTTGTCCTTCAGCTAAAGGCTCTTTGCGGAACATATCAACCCACATGTTGTTGTTGTCGGTACGAGCAACAGCGCCTACTAAAGGATATGTCTCGAAGAACACAGTCTGGTCTTCATAAGTGTACGAGCGGCTGGTGTTGTCAACAGTGAGACCTGCATATATAGGATGCGAGCGGCGGTCGAACTTCTCGGTGATACCGGGCCAAAGACCGAGTTGGGCGTTGATAGTCCAGATGTCGCCACCTACACCATAACCGCCATTTCCCCAACCGGGAGCATAACCTATACGTCCCATGTTGTAAGCAATCATGTTGGCTTGTTTGGTGAGCAGCAACTGGCCGCCATTCTCAACGAAGGACTTAACAGCAGCAATAGCGTCGGCGTCGATACCGGCAGCTGCAAGGTTCTCAAGACCTACACGGTCAACATTAATCCAGAGGACTTTAACATCTTCTGACAGACCTGCCTTGAGATCGGCAACGCTGACAAACGAACCGTGGTTTTTGTCGATGTAAGTTGCCTTGAACCAGTTGGCGGCATTGCGCTCGGGTTGTTGGTCAACTTCGTTAAAGGTTTCTGCAGGGAAGTCATCAACAGATGCTACGGTCAGCAGATACGCTACTTGTGCATTAACTGAGAAAGCAGCAAACACAAGAGCAAGCGAAAAAAGGAAAAACTTTTGCATGTGAGTGATTTTTTAGATGAATAATAAAATTATTTGGTTATTTTATGTATGTCTTTTTACCATCTTGAATGAATATGCCGCCATGCGCATCTGCCGGTGATACTTTTATACCCAGAATGTTGTATATGGCACCGGTTGCCTGTTCCCCGTTGCCGTTCAGTTGCTCAAGTGCGCTAC
>JAFSTG010000003.1 GCA_017450605.1 Paludibacteraceae bacterium
CTCTGTCGAGCGAGAGTGTTCAACAATCCATTACACTTATGTGTTTGACGAAACGAACTTCTCCTTCACGGACCAGAACAACGTCGATACCAAAATTGACAAGGGTACTTACGAACTGAACCAGGCAGAGAGTAACGGTGTACTCCATTACAAAACCGTTACATTCATCAGTGATGTACAGAACGAGACCTTCCCCAATGAAGAGGATCTTCGCTTCAAATATGAGATTAAGGACAAGACACTGACCATCACCATAGGTCTGGACTGGGAGCGCCCGCAGGTATTAACACTTACCAAAGAGTAAAACCAATTTACTAATTTATGAGAAAGATTTTATCCTTCGCCCTTGCGCTGGTAGCCGGCGTAATGAGCATGAATGCCCAGACGGCATTGGACACCACGCAAGTGGATGGTATCTGGTATATCCTTGACAAAACAAACCATACCGCCACGGTCACTTACACCCCGGGCGAGACGGGCGGCATAGGTGTGGGTACCTACAGCGGACACCTCAATATCCCCGAAACAATCTGGGCACAGTCAGGCAACGACTATGCCGACTATACCGTCACCGCCATCGGCGACAACGCTTTCGCGTGGTGCAGCGGCCTGACACAAATCACTATCCCTGCCACCGTTAAGACACTGGGAGTGAATCTACTAACACGCACAAGCGGTGTAACGAGCCTCAAGATTGCCGATGGTGCCGACCCTATCTATTTCAGTTATGCGCAGAGCGAAGCAGGCGAGCAGATCTCGTTTGCCGAGTTAGCATGGTCGTGCACCGACTTGTATCTTGGCAGAAATGTCGAAGTGCAATCATCGCTCGAATATACCTCACCTGTGTTCCATACATGGAACGAAGTGCTTCATCTAACCTTCGGCGAGCAAGTAACAAAGATACCTGATGGATTCTGCCCGTGGTGCCGCAACATCCAGACCATTCAGACCAACACTCCTAAACCTCTTGCTGCCGGTCAGGGTATGCTAATGTTCCTCGAGCAGGACCAAGACGCCGACCCTAAGGCTATCACGCTCTATGTACCTGAAGGACAGAAGAGACAATACGAACAGATGGACTTCTGGAAAAACCTCACCATCGAAGAGATGGGTATCGAACAGCAGTATGGCATCAAATGGGTTGACGGCATGTTCGATTTCCAAGTTGGCGGCTTGTATTACAAGAAAGGTGCCGTCGCAGCTGACGGTTCAGAGGCAGTATCGGTTGTTATACCGCAGGTATGGTATCTGAACCCTGACGGTTCGTATGTTAGCACTTGGTCATCTGAATTCCCGTATAAGCAGTCGAGAATTGAAATACCTTCGCAAATTACCGTTTATGACAGTGATTACGGAGAGACGAAGACCTATCCTGTAGTTGAGATTGGCGACTATGCTTTCCGCGGTGCCACCAACCTTGAAGAACTCATCATCCCTACTTCTGTTACAGCCGTTGGGACAGAGATAGTGGAATATGCCGATAAACTCAAACACTTAGATATCCCCGAATCGGTCACCAAAGTGGGTTGGCTGGCTTTTGCCCGCTGCGGCATTGAAGAGATAACCCTTCCTGTATCGCAGAGCCAATGGGGAAGCGATGCTGCCTTCCAAGAGTGCACGAACCTCACTAAAGCAGTGTTTGCACAGGGCAATACCTTTGTACAAGACCGTATCTTCTTCGGCTGTGAGGCTCTGCGCGTGGTTGAGATGCCCGATGGTATAATTGAGATAGGTGCCGGAGCTTTTGCAGGTTGCAACGCCTTACACGAACTGCGTCTGCCTGAGGGACTGATAGTTATCCGCAACCGCACCTTCCGCGGCTGCCCGCTGCGCTCACTTGAGATACCTTCAACCGTAGAAGAAATCGAAGGCTCTGCACTGCTTGGCACTATGCTCTCAAAACTAACGGTGAATGCCAACAATAAAGTCTTCGACTCACGCGACAACTGCAACGCCGTTATCCGCACCAAAGACAACACCCTGATTGCCGCCACCAATGGTGCTTTCATTCCGGAGTCGGTTGACAGCATAGCCATGGAAGCCTTTGTTGAACTGCCGGGCATACGCTCACTCACCTTGCCTAAAGGACTGAAGAGAATCGACACCAACGGACTGATGAACCTTGAGAACCTGACTCTCATCACCTCGTATATCGAGAACCCTGCAGGCGTGCTCGAGAATGGAGCTATGGAGAACTGGTATGCCGACCCGTTTGGAGCAATAACACTCTATGTTCCCGCCGGCACAAAAGCAGCATATCAAGCTGATGAGCAGTGGGCAAAATTCAGCAATATCATAGAGATGGAGGGTGAGAACAAGCCGGCATCGGTGAGTGAACTCACGCCGGTGACCAACGAGAGCGATGTTACCTTCACTTCGGTGGACGAGACGACCGACCTCACCAACACCGTGGTTGACAATATCTACGTCACTTGCGACACCATCGGTGGCGACACCTACGACAAGCAGGAGGGCGCATTTGTATTCCAAACAGTGGTTGACGAGCTGATGATTAGCAATATCCTTCAGAACGAGAACAACATGGACATCCTTCGCAACAACTTCGCCGGTATCGTACTGCAAGTACCGGCAGGTGAGGGCACACTCACTCTCACCGTCAAGACCACCGGTGAGCGACAAGTAGCCATCACCATTAAAGGAATGGAGACTGCTCTGTTTGAGCAACTCGCCAAAGGTGAGGTAACCTTCGACTACAGCGTAACCCGCGATGCCTACGTTTATATCTACCCCGTCCTCGCCGAAGCTCAAGCTCCCGCATCGGTGCTTGCTAAGCTGCGCCGACACGCACCTGAAGCTGCAGTCGAAGACGAGACCGAAAGTAACGTTGCTATCTACGGTGTACGCAGCGAGGTACGCTCTACAATCAACGCCGTAGAAGATATCGAAGACAACGAGCACGTACAGGTTCGTAAGGTACTTGAACAAGGACAAGTCATCATCATCCGCGATGGCAAACGCTACAACGTACTCGGCACAGAAGTGAAATAACATAAAATAATCTTAAGCTTATGAAGAAGTATTTATTTTTCACCCTTGCACTTGTAGCAAGTGTATTGGCATTAACCAGTTGTGGCAATAACGAGCCTGAAGACAAAGACGCAGTTGTGTTTAATGCGACCGGAGAACTGCGCGGAGTGATGTTTCCTACGTACAACGACCAACAGCAGGCAGTCATCACGTTGCATCCTAAGACCAATACCGTGGATGTGAAGTTCATTCAGGCACGCATAGCCTCAGAAGACGAGACGCCGCAGGATATCTATATCCACAATATGCCTGTTTCGTCCGAGGATGGGCATTTCTCACACATCAGTTTGGTTCTTGCAGACGGTTCGCCCTATGCTCCGTTCCCTAAATCCTTTGCATACGCAATGATGGATGCCGAACGCACGATGTTCAACATCCATTTCGGCAACGACGATGAGAACGACACTCAGGTTTATCTCGTATTTGGTGCTATGCTAAAATAATTGTTGGCTACATACGTAACGCCACAGATATCAATCTGATAAAAATGTAAGAAGCCTTGCGGTGTTAGCTCACCGCAAGGCTTGTTACAAAATAATAGCGCCCTTTGACATGCCGAATTACAGCAATTTCATATCCGAGACTTAAAATTTACCTTCTATTTTCATATCCGAGACTTAAAATCTACCTCTAATTTTCATATTGCAGACTTAAAATCTGCTATTTTATTTGGTTATTTCGCTGAAAAATAGTACCTTTGCAGCACAAAATAGAAACAGGAGGCAGTATTATGATGAGCGACGAATTATTTTTTGAGCTTAAAGCTTTTTCCATCAAGAAGATAGGCGAAGTTGACTTGACCTACAAGAGGTATTTGTACGACCAAATAAACTGGTCGGCAAGAATGATTTGCATACGCGGTCCGAGAGGTACGGGTAAGACAACTATGCTGCTGCAATATATCAAAGAGCACTTCGACAATCTTGACGATGTTCTATATGTTACGCTTGACGACATCAGGCTTCAGGATCTGACCATAGTAGATATTGCAGAGTATGCCGATCTGCATGGTGTTAAGGCCTTGTTTTTAGATGAGGTGCATTATATACTACATTGGGAACAGATGCTCAAAAACATATATGACAGGTTCAGCGCTCTCAAAGTGGTATATACGGGCTCGTCGATATTGCAGTTGGCAAAATCGGAGGCTGATATGTCAAGACGGCAGACCATATATGATCTGACAGGTTTTTCGTTTAGGGAATATCTGCTCTTCAAGGGTATTTTCGCATCACAGCCGATTGATTTGAAGAACATATTGCAAGACACTACTCGTCTTACCACAAATGTCTTCAAATCGCTCAAGCCACTTGCTTATTTTAATGATTATCTGCAAAAGGGCTATTATCCTTTCTCGTTAGAGGACGAACAAGACTATTATCAACGCATTCAGAATATCGTTAATGTGGTTATTTTCCAAGATATCCCATTGATAGATAAAGACATCAGTTTTGCGACCTTACAGAAAGCTCGGAAACTACTGAGTCTGCTGTCGAAAGTTGTGCCTCTTGAACCTAATATCAGCACTTTATGCAGAGAAGTGGGAGCATCAAGAGAGGTGATAGTGAAGTTGCTCTCGCTTCTTGAAAAGGCAGGACTGCTTAGATTGCTACAGAAAGACATAAGCAGTTATAAGCAACTTTCCAGACCCGATAAGATTTATCTTGACAACACCAATCTTATGTATGCCTTGCAACCGGCAACAAACAAAGGCAGTCTGAGAGAAACGTTCTTTATGAACCAACTCTCACATATAGCTGATGTCAGTATGCCCGCCAAAGGTGATTTTCTCTTGAATGAACACTATATATTCGAGATAGGCGGCAAAGACAAGACCTTCAAACAGATTAAAGATATTCCTGATAGTTATCTTGCTGTAGATGACACAGAGATAGGTTTTGGCAACCGCATACCTCTCTGGCTGTTCGGATTCTTGTATTGATGGTCACATAGTAGTTAGCAACCGAAATGAGAAGAATCGATGTTGGTTGTTTCGTTAGGCAAGCGACAATCTAATTGGCTCCCGTGTAACGCTTTTACTTAACTGATTACTCAAACTATTTTGCCATTTCAACGAAAAAACATACTTTTGCAAACTGATACACTTGTGTTAATCGTCAACCATATATGGCACAAAAGATTTTCCCACGTATTCTAAAAATTCTCGGCTGTCTGCTTTTGCTTACAGCCATACTTATAGTAGTGTTTGGCATCTGGTATGGCGTCAGAGAAACCGACGCATTCTATCAGCGACAAGACGACTATCATGCCCTCGACGACGAGCGCCAAGCTCTAAAATGGGAACTCGATAGTCTGCGCGGCATCTGCTATATGGAAGAGACGGAAGACTCGTTCACCGCATGCTCGGTGCAAGTGCAAATCGATAGTATTGAGAGTACGGCAAGATATGCCGAGTTGCTCGGCACTCCTGAGCCACCGGTTGGTTTCTCGCTTGCAGGTTTAGTAAGCGTATTTACATGCCTGATAGCACTTCTGCCCTTAATTCTCGGCATAATACTCATAGTAGTTGGCTGCCGAAAACGCAAAAAACATACAATGTAGTTGAAAACTAAGCTATCACACAATAGCGACGCCCTCAAATTTGCGGACGTCGCTTTATTTTTTGCTATCATATAGCATTTCATACAAACTCTATTTCAAAAAAATTGAATAATAATTTTATTGTATGCAAAAAAAGTCGTAACTTTGTAGGCTTGATAGAATTCTAAATAAAAAGCAGTTAACAACTATAATAGTTTTTTTAACAACAAACCAACAAAAACTTAAATTTATGGCAGAAAACAAATTGCATCTGTTAGAAGATTTTGCTCCCGTTTCCACTCAGGAATGGAAAGACAAAATCATAACAGACCTCAAGGGCGCTGACTTCGACAAGAAGCTCGTCTGGAGGACACCGGAGGGCTTCAATGTGCAGCCCTTCTACCGTCTTGAGGACATTCAAGACCTCAAGACCACTGAAAGCGCACCGGGCAAGTACCCGTTTGTGCGCGGTATAAAAACTAACTACGAGTGGCATGTGCGCCAAAACATCTGCGCCAAAGATGCAGCTAAGGCTAACGCCAAGGCTCTTGACGTACTGATGAAAGGCGTTGACTCGCTCGGCTTCAAACTCGACAAGCAGCAGCTCTCGAAAGAGTACATCGCTACTCTGCTGAAAGGTATCTACGCTGATGTCATCGAACTCAACTTCACCGTTTGCGTAGGCAAGGCAGAAGAGCTTATCGAACTGCTCGTCACCTATTTCAAAGAGCAGGGCTTCGACCTCAATGCTGTTCGTGGCTCTATCAATGTTGACCCTATCAACCGCATGCTTGTGAAAGGTAAGAACCTCAGTCGCGAGCAGGTGGCTCAGAAGGTGGCATCAGTGGTTAGCTTCGCTGCAGGTCA
>JAFSTG010000038.1 GCA_017450605.1 Paludibacteraceae bacterium
AAGGAATACAATATCGAAGCATACCTCCCGGTTGTTCGTTTTTCTCGAATACGGTTGGTTTGTATCCTGCCGTGGCAAGATAGTAGGCACAACTGAGTCCGGCCGGACCGCCACCAATGATGGCAATCTTCTCATCCCAACGTTCTTTTACGTTAGAGCATATATTTACTTCTGGAACGAAACGCGTCTCGGCGTTCAAGTCTTGCTCGGCAATAAACTTCTTAACGGCGTCGATAGCAATAGGCTGATCTATTGTACCGCGAGTACAAGCGTCTTCGCAACGGCGGTTGCATATACGTCCGCATACAGCAGGGAACGGATTCTCTCGTTTGATGAGTTCGAGTGCCTCACGATATTTACCTTCGGCAGCTTTCTTCAAATAGCCTTGAACGGCGATATGTGCCGGACAAGCTGTCTTACATGGCGATGTGCCGGTGGGGTAGCAATTGATGCGATTTTTGTCGCGATAGTCTTCTGTCCATTTCTCGGGTCCCCATTTAGTTGCATCCGGCAGTTCTTGCTTGGGATATTCTATTTTGCCGTGACTTGTGCAGAGTTTCTGTCCCAGTTTAACTGCTCCTGCCGGGCAGTACTCAACGCACCGCCCGCAAGCAACGCACTTGTCGGACTCTACACGTGCGACATACGCACTACGCGACATATTAGGTGTGTTGAACAGTTGCGATGTGCGCAGTGCATTACAAATTTTAACGTTGCAATTACATATAGCAAAAATCTTACCGTCGCCGTCGATGTTAGTTATCTGGTGAACGAAACCATGGTCTTCGGCTTTCTTGAGAATAGCCATACATTCGTCGTATGTAATATAATGTCCGCGACCTGTTTCTGCCAAATACTCAGCCATGTCTCCCACACCGATGCACCAGTCGTGATAATCGTCAGCGCAGCCTTCGTCTAAGCCCTTGCGTCCGATACGGCAGGAGCAGATACCCACAGCCAAGTGTCCCTCGTAACGTTTGAGCCAATATGAGATATGCTCAATGTCGGCAGTCTGGTTCTCCATCGAGATTGCTTTCTCAACAGGAATGACATGCATACCTATTCCGCTTCCACCCATAGGCACCATAGGTGTTATTTTCTCAAGGGGAAGGAATGTCATACGTTCGAAGAACATACCGAGTTCGGGATGTTTTTTCATCAATTCCTCATTCATGTTGGTGTACTCGGCGCTACCCGGTACGAACATTGGCACCCAATAAACGCGGTCTTCGCGATTATAAGTTGCGCCTGGCACCGGACCATCTTTCGTGTATTTGTCGCCATAGTCGTATTCCATCACGCCAAGTCTGGCCATAAGGTCTAACAACTCGTCGAGCGATTTGTCGTCGGGTGTGTAATGCTTTTTAGCATTCATGGCGTGCAACTGAGCGTAGGTATGGTGTTTGCGTACTTTGAAGAAATTGCCGGGTAGCATATCTAACATCAAATCCAATGCAGCCTCGCGTTGTACGGCATTCATTTCATCCTCGAAGATACAAGCAAGCCCCCAATACTCAGGAGCATCGGTGGTCATCTTTATCTTTCCCGGAATACGGTCGGTGACGTGACGGACAAGTTTCAATAATTTCGGATTTGGATTTTTGTCGCCTTTATGTTTAGGGACAAACTTAGTTGACATTTCGGGCATGGCGTTGCTTAGTTAAAAGTTCTTATTTGTTATTTTTTTACGTTTGATAATCTATCCGCCGATTGACGGATAAACTTGAAATAAAAATTAGGAATAGCAATTTTTATGATTGTTCTTTAAAATTGCGTACTTCCTGCAAAAGCCAATCGGCAAAGTCGTCGATACCTTCGCCTGTTTTGGCGCATACGGGAATGACAGTTGCTTTAGGATTGCGCATGTGAATGTACTCCTTGCATTTCTCGAGGTCGAAATCGAAATATGGCATGACGTCGATTTTATTTATTACCACAACGTCGCACACAGAGAACATGAGCGGATATTTGAGGGGTTTGTCGTGCCCTTCAGGAACAGAGAGAATCATAGCGTTGCGCACGGCACCTGTATCAAACTCGGCAGGGCAAACAAGATTGCCAACATTTTCGAGAATAACGAGGTCTGTGCCGTCGAGTGGCACATTATCGAGTCCCTGACGCGTCATTTCAGCGTCAAGATGGCACATTCCGCCTGTATGGAGTTGGATGGAAGAAACTCCGGTAGCTTCTTTGATTTTTACGGCATCGACATCGCTATCAATATCCGCCTCCATCACCGCTATTTTGATTTTGTCTTTTAGGCGGTTGATGGTTTGGATAAGTGTGGTTGTCTTGCCGCTACCTGGAGCAGACATTAGATTGAGTAGATATACACCGCGTTTTTTTAGTTCGCTGCGCAAACGGTCGGCGTCGCGGTCGTTGTCTTCGAAAATACTTTTCTTAATTTCAATAACTTTTACTGTGTCTGTTTTCATGATTTTAGAAATACTGATTGCTTTTCTTTTGCAATGGCGTGCAAAAATACCAAATATTTTAAGAACTTGCAAATCTTATTTAATTTTTGAACATTTCATCAATAAAACTTCATAGCTAAGCGTAGCATTGCCATTAAAAAATCACCTTTAATTATTTTTTATGTGTGAAAATTCAATATTTTTTTTTACCTTTGCAGACCAAATATTATTATGAAAAATAAATTTTCTCCGAGCAAGCGCCAATCTCTCAAGTCTCGAACGGGTTTTTGGCTCCTTTTGGTCGCGGCTGTGGCATTAGAGTCGATAGCCTGCATTCAGTATTTCTATAGCCGCAGTATGATAAAAAACGAGGCTGTGTATCGTGCACGAGCCGAATTGCGAGCTGCCGAACTCGAGATAAATGTGGCTACAGCTGAGATGGAAGCAGCTGCAAAGGTACTCACTAAGATGGCGGAAAAAAATCTTGCTGACCCGCAGGCTGTAAGCAATTGTACTCGCGCATTATTACAAACGCTCGATAATGTGGAGAGTGCAGGTATCGCTTTCGTCGCCGATTATTATCCGCAGTATGGAAAATGGTATGAGGTATGCAGCAGCAGAACCGACAAGACGGGCGAAGATGCTATTTTTACACGTCAGATAGGTGGTCCTGACCACGATTATTTCCAATCGGAATGGTTCAACAACGGGCTTACAATAGATAGCGCATGGTGGTCGGAACCGTATTTAGACGATGTTGGTGCAGGGGCGATGGTAGTGAGTTGCTCGTATCCTATTAGAGACAAAAACAACCGCATAGTGGCTGTAACATGTATTGATATGTCGATAAGCCGCTTACAGCGAGTGTCAGCGTATCTGCAAGTATATAAAGACAGCTACTACTCAATCCGTTCGGCTGCCGGTGCCGATATAGTAGCAAGGCCGGATACAGTGGCAGGACGCAAATATATGATATTCGATGAAGAGATAGATGCTACAGGTTGGCATCTATCGGTAATTATTCCTGAGGATATCCTCTTTGCCGAACTCAACAAAGTAGGACTTTGGGTTACCATCATGATGCTACTCGGTTTGGCATTATTAGTGTTTATTATGTATCGTAGTGCAAAGAACATACTTAGCCTTATCTCGGTTAACAATCAGAAGGAGCGTATGCAGGGCGAATTAGAGATAGCTTGGACCATTCAAAATGCCATGTTACCTAAGGTGTTCCCTCCTTTTAGCGACCGTGCCGACCTTAACGTATATGGCATAGTAGAGCCTGCAAAAGAGATAGGAGGCGACCTCTATGATTTCTATATTCGCCACGAAAAACTATTCTTCTGTGTGGGTGACGTGAGTGGTAAGGGAGTACCCGCATCGCTCGTTATGGCAACTGTTCGCTCGTTGTTTAGAAGTACAACATCTCTAACCGAAGACCCCGCTCAGATAATTCAACAAATAAATAATAATTTAGCAACCGAGAGCAACCCTAATATGTTTGTTACCTTGTTTGTAGGGGTACTCGAACTCAGTAGTGGCGAACTTATTTATTGCAATGCGGGGCACAATGCTCCTATTGTAATCAAGGGTTCTATTGGTGTTGTTGAACAATTACCTGTTGTGGCGAATATTCCCATAGGCGTGCTCAGCGGCTACGAATATCAGTGGCAGGCAACTCATATCGAACATGGAGATATGCTCTTTTTATATACTGACGGACTGACCGAGGCTGAGGATGCAGGCCATGCTCAGTATGGCGAGCAGCGTATGTTAGATGTTCTTTCCTCATCAACGGGTAAGCGTCCGCGCGAATTGGTTGACAATATAAAGCAAAGTGTGAGTGAGTTTGTAGGCGAAGCAGAACAGAGCGACGACCTCACCATGTTGGCAATACGCTATCAAGTGCCTGCTATTGTTATGAGAAATGATATTCAGCAGATCCCAACACTCGCCGAGTGGGTTGAAAGTCTGCAATTACCTGTAGAGTTGAATATGCCAATAAATCTCGCACTTGAGGAAACGGTAAGCAATGTGATGCTTTATGCCTATCCGGGGAGACAAGATGGCAGAGTGATAGTGGAATACTTTGAAACTAAGGACGACAAAGGCAAACGGCTGATATTTACTGTCTCTGACTCAGGAATCCCATTCGACCCCACAAAGAAAGACGATGCAGATATTACACTCTCAGCCGAAGACAGGCAGATTGGAGGATTAGGCATACATCTCGTACGCCAACTAATGGACGAGGTGTATTATCAGCGCGTAGATGATAAAAATATATTGACACTTGTTAAAAAACTATATAATGAAAACAACAATTACAACGACTGAAAATCAGGTGATAGCAAAATTCACAGGACGTTTGGATACGGCAGCTGCTGTTACTGTGGCAGAAGAAGTAAAACCGCTATTTGAAGTTATCGGCAAAGAAATAATACTCGATTGCTCCGAATTAGAATATATTTCGTCTTCCGGTTTGCGTATATTCTTAAGTATCCGTAAAGAAGCTGCTGCACACTCGTCGAAGGTGATAGTTCGTTCTATCAATGCCGACATACGTCAGGTGTTCGTGATGACCGGTTTTATCAGTCTGTTTGAGATTCAATAATGGAAACACTCGACCTTCATTGTCAACTAATGCTCGAAGAGTATCGTGAGGTATTACCGGTGCTTGAGAGTATGAAAACCGAAGTTCTTGCTCAACTCGACAAGGTCTTGGGTGATAGTGGACTTGTGGTAACAGCAATCGAAGCCAGGGTGAAAACAGAGCAGTCGCTTGCCGGTAAATTAGCACTTAAGGGCTCGAAATATGCTACTCTATCGGATGTTACCGACCTTGTAGGGGCACGAATAATCACCTATTACACCTACGATGTTGACCGCATAGCATCAATGGCAGAGAAAATTTTTGAGATAGATTGGGCTAACTCTGTAGATAAACGAAGGCTTCATCAACTCGATAGTTTCGGCTACAACTCGCTCCATTATATATGTCGTTTGCCGGGATATGACTATCGTTTTGAATTGCAACTGCGAACTACCTTGCAGCATGCGTGGGCTGCTATCAATCACGACACAGGCTATAAATCGGGCATAGAGATACCCCGCGAGTATATGCGTCGCATGAATCGTTTGGCAGGTATGTTGGAAATGGCTGACGACGAGTTCAGCCGTATTCGCACCGAATTGACCGACTATCGTCGCCGTGTGCAGACATTAGTGAAAAGCGGCAAGTTAGACGATGTGCTACTCGATGGCGATACCTTTAACAGTTATCTTCAGGCAGGACGGCTCAATACTCTCAATAAGCGTATTGCAGCTATCAATCAGGCAGAAATAATGAATACACCTCTCACCGGATATCTGTCGATACTCAAAGCTCTCAATTGCCATACTCTCGGTGATGTTGACCGACTGATAAAACGATACGAAGACGATGCCTACCTGCTTGCGCGTCATCAGTTAGGAAACACCGACCTTGATATCATTTCTTCTGCAATCGGGTTGCAGAATATCTGCATCGTATGCATACTATCAACCGGTGGCGGCAAAATCGGATTAGAACGTCTCTTTGATGCCTTAAACGAACAAAATCAGCAAAATGCAGTTCTGGCAGAACTGACCTATAATCAGGCAAGTGCGTTGCCCTTTATGCAGAACTTCAAGAGTTAACAATCTAACAGAACTATATATTTAATAATTATCGAAATAATACTTATGAATTCAACACAACTAATGAATCATGCGGCTGATAATATTCGTATGTTGGCAGCAGCAGCAGTAGAAAAGGCTAAATCAGGGCATCCGGGTGGTGCTATGGGTGGTGCCGATTTCATCAATGTTCTTTATTCTGAATACTTGGTTTACGACCCGGAGAATCCTGCATGGGAAGGTCGCGACCGTTTCTTTCTCGACCCCGGTCACATGGCTCCTATGCTCTATGCTCAATTGGCTCTTGCCGGTTATTTCAGTCTCGACGATTTAAAGAATCTTCGTCAATGGGGTAGTGTAACGCCCGGTCATCCTGAGCGTTGCGTTGAACGAGGAATAGAGAATACCTCAGGTCCACTCGGTCAGGGGCATGTTTACGGAGTGGGAGCAGCCATCGCTGCTAAGTTCCTGAAAGCTCGTTTTGGAAATATAATGAATCAGACCATCTACACTTTTATTTCCGATGGTGGTATTCAAGAGGAAATATCGCAAGGTGCAGGTCGTATAGCCGGACATCTTGGTTTGGATAACCTAATTATGTTTTATGACTCTAACACCGTTCAGCTATCTACTATGTGCGATGCAGTCAGTTCGGAGGATGTGGCAAAGAAATATGAGTCTTGGGGCTGGTTTGTTCAGACTATCGACGGCAACGATGTGGTAGAGATACGTGTGGCACTAAATGCTGCCAAGGCAGAGAAGTCGCGTCCGTCGCTTATTATAGGTAGAACGCGTATGGGCAAGGGTGCTGTTACCGAGTCGGGCGAGTCGTTCGAAGGTAAGTGTTCTACCCATGGTCAGCCCTTGTCGAAATCGGGTGCTTCGTTTGAAGCTACGATACGCAATTTGGGAGGCGACCCTGAGAATCCTTTTGTTATCTTTGACGACGTACAGAAACTATACGAGGCGCGTGCTGCTGAGCTTAAGGGTATCGTGAATGAGCGCTATGCGGCTGAATATGAGTGGCGTGAGGCTAATGCGGACTTGGCTCGGAAATTCGATAAGTACTTCTCGGGTGAGGCTCCTGATATTGATTGGAGTCTGATTCAGCAGAAGGCAGGTGCTGCAACACGCGGCGCTTCTGCCACAGTTCTCTCGTCGCTTGCCGAACAGGTTGGCAACATGGTTGTTTCGTCGGCAGACCTTAGCAACTCCGATAAGACAGATGGTTTTCTCAAAAAGACTCATGCATTCACCAAAGGTGATTTCAGTGGCGCGTTCTTGCAAGCAGGTGTAAGCGAACTGACGATGGCATGCTTGTGTATAGGAATGTCGCTGCATGGTGGTGTTATTCCGGCATGTGGTACGTTCTTTGTATTCTCCGATTACATGAAACCTGCAGTGCGAGTGGCAGCGCTCATGGAAATACCTGTTATCTTTATTTGGTCGCACGATGCATTCCGTGTAGGTGAAGATGGCCCGACCCACGAACCGGTTGAGCAAGAGGCACAGAGTCGTCTGATGGAGCACCTGCAAAACCATTCCGGTAAAAACTCGATGCTTGTTCTGCGTCCGGCAGATGCCGAAGAGACGACCATGGCATGGCGACTTGCTATGGAGAATACCGATACGCCTACAGCACTTATTCTCAGTCGTCAGGATATACCTGCTTTGCCTGTTCAAAATTTCGATGGTTTCTCGCATGGTGCTTACATCGTTCAGAAAGACGAGCATCCGCAAGTTGTGCTTTTGGCTTCCGGTTCGGAGGTGGCAACATTGTTGCAAGGTACCGAGTTGCTGCGTCATGATGGCATAGGTGTACAGGTGGTGAGTGTGCCGTCAGAAGGTCTGTTCCGCCGTCAACCGCTTGCATATCAAAAAGAAGTGCTGCCTGATGGTCTGCCACGCTTTGGTATGACTGCCGGACTTAGCGTTACACTGCAAGGTTTGGTTGGCTCGAATGGGAAAATATGGGGACTCAATTCGTTTGGATTCTCGGCTCCGTATAAGGTTCTCGACGAAAAACTCGGATTTACGGCGGAGAATGTATATAAGCAGGTTAAAGAACTGCTCGGCTAATGATTTGTTGTATTTTTGTTCGAAGAGACGTTGCCTTTGGCGGCGTCTCTTTTCATGTTTTCACTTTTTTTATCTTTATATTATCTATTTTTTAGCAATAAATTGTGGGAGTAAAATAATTTTTATAAATTTGCACGCTTAATTGCAGAACTATGTATTAAGACGAGTAGAAATGATGGTTTATAACCAGGCAAAACCGATAGATTACGGCAATGAAGATATTAGGTGTTTCAAGTGTTGAGGGCAGAGAGATGCTCTATCTGAAACCTGATTCGTCGTTGCTTGTAAACAAGAAACCTTTTTTCTTGCCCGACGAAGGCGTGTCGTTTGTAGCACAGCCTTGTGTTGTAATAAGAATCAATCGGTTAGGTAAGACGGTCGCTCGAAAATTCGCTTCTCGTTATTATTCAGAAGCGGCGTTAGGATTTAATATCCGTGTGGCAGACAATTGCTTTAATGAGTCGTCAGCGCGGTTTAATATGTTGCAAATGTTGGCCTTCGACTATTCGGCAGTGGTGGGCGAGTTCGTAGCTGTTGAGACTCTTGCTGAGCCTGGGTTGAGTTTTGCGGTAACCACAATAAGTGGTGTAAAATCTAAACGGCAAGTAAGTTGGCAGCAGTTGGTAACCGCTGTGGATGATGCGATTGAGCGTATAAGCAGTTATTTGACACTGAGAATGGGAGATATGGTATGTGTCGATTTTAGCGGAGAACAGATAGTGCTTGAGCGCGAGTTGGTGCTTAGCGCCTCGGTAGGACAAGAGCAAAATGTTTATTGTAGAATTAAATGAAAACCCTCGAAATAAATACAACTATGGCTAAGAAGTTGAGTATGTTATTGATGTTGGCGGTGTTGTCGGCAGGTTTGCTATCGGCACACACTTATACTGACAAGTCGGTGCTTGCATCGGGTCGGTTTGTGAAGATAAGTGTTGAAAACACAGGTATTTATAAGCTTACTTATTCCGAACTTGCCGATATGGGCTTGAAACCTGAGAATGTTCGTATTTATGGTTATGGAGGCGGTGTTCTTGAAAAAGATTTCCGCAAGGCTAAGATAGATGACCTGCCGGCAGTACCATTCTATATGCATAAAGGTGCTGACGGAGTGTTTGATAAGTCGGATTATATATTGTTCTATGCCCAGGGACCTATCAGTTGGTCGCACGATGGTACTCGTTTTGTTCATAAACAGAATACCTATTCGTTGCTTGGTTATTATTTCTTGAGCGACGATGCAGGAGAGCAAAAACTGCTTACGCCGGCTGAAGCGGGTGAGTTTACAGGCAATACCTTCAGTGTTGATCGTTTTACTTGTGTTCAAGTGTTTGATGTGGATAGCCTTAATGTTGTTGACCCGATGGGTGGTGGCGAAGGTGGTGGTAAGGAGTTCTATTATCCTCTAAAAGCCACAGCCCCTACTAAGATAATCAATTTCCCCTTCCCCAATATTATAACTTCAGAGCCTATTAGTTGTGTGCTTGATGTTGCTGCTTCGGCTCCTACACGCAGCAGTTTTACTTGCTCTATAGGTAGTTCGTCACATAACATATTTGTAGGCGCGATGTCAAGCAATGACAAGTACGAGAAGGCAGTAGCAGGTAAGAGTAGTTTCCGCTTGCAGCCTGCTTCGGGAGATGTCCAGCAAGTTAAGATAACTTACAATACTACCTCATCGAGTGCGATGGGTTATGTCAATTATCTCGAACTGAGTGCCGTGTGCGATATGAAGATGTCGGGTAGCAGCATGAAGATGGCTTCTGTCGAGCACCTTAATAGTTCGCGTCCTTCGGTGTTTAATTTGAGTGAAGCTAACGAGAATATTCAGGTGTGGAACATTACCGACCTTTCGAATATATACTCTGTTCCTACTCGTCGTGAGGGTAGCACGTTGCGCTTCGAGGTGGATAATGCTATTCTTCAAACAGTTGTAGCAGTAGATGTAACAGCTGATTTCCCTCATCCTGTTTATGTAAGCGAGGTTAAGAATCAGAATCTTCACGGTTTGGAAGGTGCAGAGTTCGTAATTATCTCGCCGAGTGCTTTTGTAGCTCAGGCAGAGCGGCTTGCAATGGCTCACGAGAAGTACGATGGTTTGAGTTGGACTGTAGTAACCGATGAGCAGGTATATAACGAGTTTTCGTCGGGTACTCCTGATGCTACTGCTTATCGTTGGGTGATGAAGATGATGTACGACCGTGCTAACACCACCGGTTCTGTCGCACCGCGTTATCTGCTGCTGATGGGTGATGGCTCATACGACAACCGCGGTATCATTCCGGCATCGTCGCCTCATACGCTGCTAACATATCAGGCCGACAACTCGGTGAACGAGGTTAAGGCATACTCAACCGACGATTATTTTGCATTCCTCGATGATATAGAAGGTGTATCAGATATCACTGCCCGTATGGATATAGGTGTCGGGCGTCTGCCGGTTAACACTGTTGATGAGGCTCGAGATGTAGTGAATAAGATATTAAGATATATGGAAAATCAGTCGTTTGGCAAATGGAAATCGCAACTCGTTTTTCTTGCCGACGATGGTGATTCGGGTTTGCATACTACTATCGCTGACTATGCCGCTGAGAATATCCGTACTTCGGCGCCCAACTTCGTAACCAACAAGATATATATTGATGCTTATCAGCAGGAGGTTAGTGCCTCGGGCGAGAGTTATCCGCTTGCTAAAACCAAGTTCGATAACCTGCTAAACAACGGAGTGCTATTTTTCGACTATTCCGGTCATGGCGGCTACAACAATATAGCCAGCGAGGCTATGCTGACTGCCAGCGAGATACGTAATATGAATAACGATAATCTCGCGTTCTGGATGCTTGCAACATGCGGTTTTGCCAATTACGATGCGCGTAAGACTTCTGCAAGCGAGTATGCGGTACTGAATCCTCATGGTGGAGCATTAGCTGTTTTGTCGGCATGTCGTACTGTATTTGCATCGAACAATAAGATTATCAATCGTCATTTATGCGACTCTTTATTGCTTGGTGATACCGAGAATACTCGCTTGGGCGATGCTGTCCGTAAGGCAAAAAACCGCACAGGTAGTGAAGAGAACAAACTTGCGTTTATCCTTCTTGGTGATCCTGCTCTGCGACTTAACTACCCCAATAAATATAATGTGGTAACTACTTCCGAACTCGACACTCTTCGCGCTTTGTCGATGCATACAATCGAAGGTATGATAACTGACGCGGGTGGTGATAAAGTGGCTGACTTCAATGGTAAACTGCAGCTTACTATTTACGACAAGATGCAGGTGCAAAAGACTCTCGACAACGACCATACTACAGAGTCGGAAAAGGTATTTTTCGAGTATAACGATTATCCTACAACTATATTCTCAGGCGAGGTTGACGTTACCGAAGGCAATTTCAAGGCTCAATTTATGGTGCCGCTTGATATCCGTTATAATTTTGGCAATGGTCGTGTAGTATATTATGCCTACGATTCTCAGACATCCGACGAGGCTATCGGTTCGTTCCATAAGTTGGTGATAGGCGGAAGTTCGAGTGTCGATTTCTCCGACGAAGAAGGTCCTCAGATGAATATCTACCTCAACACCCCGTATTTTGCAGATGGAGATATTACCTCATCTTCGCCACATTTCTATGCGGATTTGTCTGACGCTAACGGCATCAATACTTCCGGCAGTGGAGTGGGACACGACCTTATGTTGGTGGTAGATAACGATATAAAACAAACATACGTGCTTAACGGACATTTTACTTCGTTGCCTAATAATTTCCGTGCAGGTAGTGTGTCGTATCCGTTAAGCAACCTTAAAGAAGGACGTCACGAGTTGATGTTCCGTGCTTGGGATTTGCTCAACAATAGTACTACTAAGACATTGCGTTTCCAAGTGTCGGATACCTATTCGATGGCTGTTCGCCGTGTACTGATGTATCCTAACCCTGCTTCGGTGGGAGAGACTGTGCATTTTGTTGTTGAGCACGACCAGCCCGATCAGCGTATCAACATGACGCTTGATGTTTTCGATGTGGCTGGCCGCTTGATGATGTCGCGCACTGTGGAGTCGGTAGGAGCTGAGTCAATTGACCTTAACTTGGCCGAGTATGGTGTGGCTGCTGGTGTGTATATGTACCGACTGACGCTTACAGACCAGGACTCGACAATGGTGAAGAAAGCTGGAAAACTTATAGTAAGATGATGAGAAGTTGGGTTTGAATGAAGTTAAATGTTCTGATTTAAATGTTTATAGTCGCTAATTTGAAATTGGCGTAACTAATATTTAATGACATGCTCGAAGTTATTAACTTTTAATAATATAATTCGCCTATGGCATAAATTTACATCTTTTTAATATTAATAAAAACAAACAAAAGAAGATGAAAAAAGTATTTTGTGGCGTACTCGCCATTGCTATCTCTGTTTTACCTTTGATGGCGGAAGATGAGTCAATGAACCCTATTATTACCGCAATGCCTTCACTTAGTATTGCTCCTGATGCTCATGCCGGTGGTATGGGCGACGTTGGTGCTGCAACAACACCCGACCTCAACTCGCAGCACTGGAACCCGGCTAAGTATGCATTTATGGAGAGTCGTGGCGGTATAACAGCCAACTACACCCCTTGGTTAACAAAATTGGTAAACGACATCAATCTTGCATATCTTGCCGGTTATTATAAATTCGACGATTTGCAGGGTATATCGGCATCATTCACCTATTTCTCGCTCGGTACTGTAGCGCTTACCAACGTAGATGGTACGTTCCTTCAGGACGCTAAACCTAACGAATGGGCACTCGATGTGGCTTATTCGCGTAAACTGATTGAGACATTGTCAATGTCAGTAGCATTGCGTTTTATGTACTCCGACCTCAATAATGGTGCTAATTCGAGCATAATGGGTACTGCCGACCCGATGAAACCCGGATGGACGATGGCAGCCGACATAGCTCTTTATTATCGTCAACCAATCGACATTAAATTTGGTCAGAGTTATTTTGCTCTCGGTGTTAACATATCCAACCTTGGTGGTAAGATATCATACAACGACAAGAAAACTCAGAGTTTCATACCCGCTAACCTGCGTATTGGTGTAAGCTATGAGTTGCCTTTCGATAACTATAACCGCTTATCGTTCAATGCTGACATCAACAAAATGTTGGTTCCTACCCGCAAATCGAAGTTCTCGGTTGATGAGAATGGTGATCCTCTGCCAGCAAGCCAAATACCGCAATGGTATTCCGACTTGTCGTCGTTCAGAGGTTTATGGCTCTCTTTTGCTGATGCTCCAGGTGGTTTCAAAGAAGAGATGCAAGAGATTCAGTTCGGTATAGGTTTGGAATATTCATACGACCGTAAGTTCTTCGGACGCGTAGGTTATTCGTATGAAAATAAAATGAAAGGTAACCGTAAGTATTTCACCTTCGGTGCCGGTTTCAAACTCTCGATTTTCGCACTTGATGTAGCATATACACTTGCTGCCTCAACCAACCCGCTCGACCAGACACTACGTTTCACTCTCGGATTCGACCTTGCCGGAATAAAAGACCTTGTTAAGAGATAATAATATGTATCGTATAGGTTTCGGATACGATGTTCACCAATTCTCCCCTAACCGCCAACTATGGTTAGGGGGGATTTGTATTCCGAGTGAGCGTGGTTTGCTTGGGCATTCTGATGCCGATGTGCTTCTTCATGCCCTTTGCGATGCTCTTCTCGGTTCGCTCGCTATGCGAGATATCGGTTATCATTTCCCTGACACCAAGGGTAACGAATATGACGGAATTGATAGTAAGATTTTGCTCGCACAATGTATAAATATGGTTCGCGAGCAGGGTTACGAACTATCGAATGCCGACATAACGGTATGTGCACAAGCACCTAAGCTAAGTCCATATATCGACGCTATGCGCGAGTCGGTGGCACGAGTTCTGCAGGTTCCGGTTGGCTGCATTTCCATTAAAGCCACAACAACCGAACATCTCGGTTTTGTGGGCCGCGAGGAAGGTATTGCTGCTTACGCTACCGTACTTGTTTACCCTAAAGAATAGTAAACCAACATGAAAAAGCGTTATCTCATAGTTGTAGCACTTTCGCTGTTGTTGACCGGCGCGTATGCTGTAGAGGCAATAAATACGTTGCCCAACATGCCTGCCTATCTATTGCCGGTATTGCCGCGTGAACAAAAATCTTCTCTCCGTTTCCAAACTTTGAGTGAAGTAAGAGATACCATATCTTTGCTCAACGAAGGATACGTAGTGATAGATGAAATAAGCGAAGATAAAACTGCTCTTACTTTGTCTGTTACCGATGCAATGAAGTGCTATATTTACTGTTTAGATTGGGAGATTTGCTTGATCCGTACTTATTGTGCACCTCTATGTTCTTCTGTTGTAGGCTACTACGACTATTCATGGAATCTGCTTCGAGAGGTGGAACCCCCCTCTGAGTATATGTTACCACTCGCGAGAATGGAGAATGGTGAGATAGTATGGACCGACCAACATACCGATAATTTTATTGAGCGCTGAAAAAATGACAGAACCTATTTATCTTATTGGTTATATGGGAGCGGGCAAAACGACAGTTGGACGACTGCTCGCCGACAAGTTAGGATGGTATTTCGTCGATTTAGACGAGGCATTTGCCGAAATCAACGGAATAACGGTTCAAGATTTTATTCGTCGCTACGGGATAGAGGCGTTCCGTCGCCGCGAAAAAGAGTGCGTCGAAAAACTATCTGAATTGCCCATTCAAAATGTAGTGTACG
>JAFSTG010000039.1 GCA_017450605.1 Paludibacteraceae bacterium
CTTCTTCAGTTTGCCGGTTGTGAAGTCGTTGATGAGAATGTCGCTACCATCAAGAACGAAACCGCCTCGCGTCATTGTGCCGAGAATTCCTGTCTCGTTGTTGATAGCAAGTCGCTCTACGGCTACACCAAACTCAGGTTTAGCAGGGGGAGGAGTAACACCTTCAGCAGTGTAGTCGATTTCTATCGACTTGATTTGTACTTGCACATTCTTGTCTCCTTCGTTCTGGGTGTTCTGAATAGTGAAAGTAGCGTTTGAGATAGTGTAAACTCCTTCGGTTGCAGTAACTACTGCATCACCTGCTTTAACAACATTAGTTCCTTCCTGAAGGAAGTCAATCTTAATGGTATTGATAATACCTTTAACGGTAACTGTAAGAATAGAACCGTTTCCGTCAGAGCGATTCGAATACAGACGAATTGTTCCGTCTTTGTTCAAACCGATTTCATTCGAGCCACCTGCTTTATCGGAAAGAACGGTAAACAAATCAGCGTCCAAACCTACAATAGCAGCATTGTTTGCTCCGGCACCTTCCATATTAGTGGAAGTAGTACCTTCATACTTCATAGTAGAAGTTTCAGCAAACATTGTCAATCCGGCGCATAGCGCCATGAAAAGAAGAGATAATTTCTTCATGATTGTTGATTTTTGGGTTAATACTAAAGTTTATTATAAAGTGTTTTGTGTCAAACTATTTTTTTAATTCACTGCCTATATGCATCTATTGCTTTCTTTACCGAACCATGCAAAAGCAGCAACTGCTGTGCCCGTTCGTAGTCCAACCCTAATTCTTCGACAAGCATTCGCGTTCCGCGATCAACAAGTTTTTTGTTCGATAGTTGCATGTTCACCATCTTGTTTCCTTTTACACGCCCCATTTTAATCATGGTTGTGGTGGTTATCATGTTGCACACCAACTTCTGAGCCGTACCTGATTTCAAACGGGTTGAACCTGTAACGAATTCCGGTCCTACTACCGGAACTATGGCAATCTCTGCCTCTTCGGTAACCGGTGAACCGGGATTGCAACTTATGCTCGCCGTCAGACAACCGAACTCTCTTGCATGCCTCAAAGCGCCTATAACGTATGGTGTTGTGCCGGAAGCTGCAATGCCTATCACGGTGTCGAGAATAGATATGTTATGTTCCTGCAACTCTTTCCACGAGCGTTCGGGGTCGTCTTCGGCTTTCTCAACCGGATTACGCAACGCCGTGTCGCCTCCTGCTATAAGACCTATCACGTAAGTATTCGGCATTCCGAAAGTTGGCGGTATCTCACTCGCATCAAGCACACCGAGTCTGCCGGATGTACCCGCACCCATGTAGAATATCCTGCCCCCTCGCTTCATTCGAGGTACTATCTGTTCAACGAGTTGCTCTATCTGCGGTATGGTTTCCCTGACTGCAAGAGCCACTTTTTGGTCTTCCTCATTCATCTCAACAAGCAATTCGTGAACCGACTTCTCATCAAGTTTGTCGTGCAACGATGGTTGCTCTGTAATTTTAGTAAACATAATAAGATTGAGATTGAGATTAAGATTGAGATTGAAGGTGTTTACCTGATTATATCTTATGGTAAACCTTCAAGCCTTCCATCGGGTCAGCAAAAATCTGACCTACCTTAATACCATTATCCTTAAGCACCTTGCGCAACACATCTTGAAAATAATAAGCAATCGAACCTATAAAACCTACCGGCAACTCGGGTGGATATTGTTTGAGTATTCGTTTTGCCAAAAGGTCGAAATGATCATACACAAGGTCGTAAATCAACTTATTGTCTATATTCTCGGCGCAAAACTTTGCGAATTTGGCAAGATAGCGGTTAGGGAATGGCTTACGATACACATTATCAATTATCTCTGCCTGAGTGGTATTATACTGAGCCAAGAATTTCTCTTTCAGTTCGTCCGACATCTGATCTTTTAGCAAGTCCGACACTAATCGTTTACCAAGCACAGCACCCGAGCCTTCATCGCCGAGAATAAAACCTAAAGCCGCCACATTCTTAACGAACTTCTCACCATCATATTGGCAAGAGTTCGACCCTGTTCCTAATATACATGCCACACCGGGATTTGTACCGAGTAGCGCACGGGCTGCACCTATCATGTCGGAAAACACCTCTACTGTGGCCTTCTTGAAACATGCCGTCAAAGCCTGAGCAACATACGGAGACTTCTCGGGTGTGCAACCGGCACCATAGAAATATACATGCTCAACAGGTCCTACCCACATAAGGTACGACATCTGAGGTAACAACTGATTAGAAATAGAGTTTTTTATGCCATCGCTTGTCTGAAGAAACGGATTGATTCCGTCGGTAACGAACTCTTCTGTCTGACCACTCTTGGTAACTAAGCACCAATGGGTCTTGGTAGAACCGCCATCTGCAATGAGAATCATAATTAGTGTTTTTATTATTTAATTAGGTATAGAGTTACTAAGATTAATCAGTTTGCAAAGTTAGGAAAAATTTTTTATTTTACAAGCGCTGACAAAAAAAAACAAAAAAAAGTTGCAATTGCTTGATTTATCAATCAATTTTATATAAATTTGCAGCCTGAGATATTTCTAATATTCCAACAATACTAAAATACCATAAACCATGAGAAATAATTTATCATCGCTTATCAAACTGAGTCAGGTATCTCGCAAATTATACGTACCCGACGATGTTTTCGAAGAGTCGCGACTCACTCGCGCAGAAAAAATCAAAACCACAATTTTTGAAACTGCTGCCGAAGGTGCTAAAAACATAGCCCGTGAGATAGCTGAACTCATCAAGTCTAACAGCAAAGCAGGTAAACCCACAGTCCTTTCGATTGCCACAGGTCGTTCTACTACTGATATCTTTGCCGAACTTGTGCGTTTGCACCGGCAAGAAGGGCTTAGTTTTCGCGATGTTATATTCTTCAGTTTGTTCGAATACTACCCCTTAGGCGACGAGCAGCAAGCATGCTATGGTTTGCTCAATAAGCAGTTATTCGCTCATGTTGATATCAATCCCGACAATATCCATCATATCAACGGCACCATGCCAAAAGAAGATATCGTTGCCGCATGCAATACATTTGAACAAGAAATAGAGAAAGTCGGTGGTTTAGATATGGTGGTGCTCGGTATCGGTAGAAAAGGCAATATCGCTTTCAACGAACCGGGTACGCAGGTTAATAGCCGCACTCGTCTTGTACTGCTCGACAATAATTCACGAGAAGATGCAAAAGCCGTGTTTGGCACAACCGAACAAGTACCTATAAGCAGTATCACTCTCGGCATAGGAACCATACTGAGTGCCAAACGTATCGTGCTTTGCGCATGGGGAGAACATAAATCGGAGCAGATACGCATTGCCGTTGAGCAAGCACACGACAACAAATGTCCGGCATCGGCTCTGCAACTTCACAACAACGCCGAAGTGAAGGCAGACCTTTCAGCTGCCGGTCAACTCACACGCATTCATCGTCCTTGGCTTGTTACCTCATGCGAATGGGACGACCAACTGACACGGCGTGCTATCGTTTGGCTATGTCAGCAAACGGGCAAACCTATTCTCAAACTCACCAACAAAGACTATAACGACTACGGATTAAGCGAACTTATCACTATCCACGGCTCTGCATACAACTGCAACATCAAAATCTTCAACGACTTGCAGCACACCATCACCGGCTGGCCGGGCGGCAAACCAAACGCCGACGACAGCAACCGACCGGAGCGGGCTAAACCCTACCCCAAAGATATACTGATATTCTCGCCTCATCCCGACGACGATGTCATCTCGATGGGCGGCACGTTCTCACGACTCATCAACCAAGGTCATAACGTTCATATAGCATACGAGACTTCCGGATGCATAGCCGTTTGCGACGACGAAGTAATACGATTCTTGGATTTTGCGAAAGGTTTCAACCTGCTTCATCCTACGGGTAGCGAGGTTATAAACGAAAAATACAACGAGTATATCGATTTTTTCAATAATCAGAAAATAGGCGATGCCGACACACGCGAGATACTCGACCTCAAAGCGCTTATTCGTCGTGGCGAAGCCACTGCAGCTTGCCGACACATGGGGCTTCCGCTCAATCATATACATTTCCTCAACCTGCCATTCTACGAGACAGGCACCATAAAGAAAGGCGACCTCTCGGAGCGCGATGTTGACATTGTGAAACGCATATTGCTCGAAATAAAACCACAAGAGATGTTTGTGGCAGGCGACCTTGCCGACCCGCATGGAACACATAAGGTTTGTCTCGATGCCGTTCTCGCCGCCATTGATGAGTTGAAGGACACTGAGCCTTGGTTGCACGACTGCCGCATCTGGATGTATCGAGGTGCATGGATGGAATGGGAAGTTGACCTCATCGAAATGGCTGTACCAATGTCACCCGAAGAGCTACGATTCAAACGAAACACCATACTCAAACACCAAAGTCAGATGGAGTCGGCACCATTCATGGGCAACGACGAGCGACTGTTCTGGCAACGTGCCGAAGACCGTAACCACGCTACTGCCGAACTTTATGCACAACTCGGACTCGCTAACTACGAAGCGATAGAAGCGTTTGTACAATACCATATTTTGTAGGTTGAATAACCGACAGCAGAATAGTAACAACTCTAAAAATTTAAAGACATGAAAACCAATTTGTTTTTAGCCTTACTTTTTGTATTATGTCTTCGCACATGCAGCGGCGAAGTAATAGGCGGAGGCGAGACCCCCGAAGACCCCAACACTCCTACCGAACAGACCGAGATTCGCGAACCCAAACAACTCGTATTCTCGTCGGCAGAAGAACAACTGCAGTATCGCACCAACGAGTTTTCGATGAACATGCTCACTCTTATCGGACAAAACGAGACTAAGAAAGAGAACATCTGTTTCTCGCCTCTGTCTGCAAGTATGGCTTTGGGCATTCTGATGAATGGTGCCGATGGTAACACTCTGAGCCAGATGCAAAAAACATTAGGTTTCGAAGGAGTGGAACAAGACGATATAAATGCTTACTACAAGAATCTTTTGCTTACTCTGCCTTATCTCGACACAACGACGATTGTGAACATTGCCAATGCATTATGGCTTAAAGAGATATTCCCGTTCAACCAAGATTACAAGCAGATAACCGAACAGGTGTTTGATGCTACCATCGACAACGTTGACGATTTCACTAAACAAGCCACACTCGACATGATAAACCAATGGGGAAGCGACAAAACCAACGGACTTATCAATGAAATCATTACTCGCGACATGGTAAGTCCATCCACAGTCATGATATTTGCCAACGCCCTATATTTCAAGGGAATTTGGGAGTCGGTATTCAATAAGAAACTAACTCAAGCAGGCGAATTCACCACTCTATCTGGTCAAAAAGTAAAAACGGATATGATGAGAATGGACGACGACTTACTCTACACGATGTCGAACGATGCACAAATGGTGGAACTCAACTACAAAGACGGTAAATATTGTATGGACATTCTGCTTCCGGCAGAAGGCACCGACCTTAGCAGTTTCCTTGAGACTCTAACGCTCAACAAATGGGAGAGTTATATTAAGTCGTTATATTCTACCCAAGTTCACATCGAATTGCCAAAATTCAAATTCAATTATAATCGCGAACTAACCGACGACCTGAAGAAGGCAGGTATTATAGATGTCTTTAATCCTAGTGCCAATCTTTCTCGTCTCAGTAATATGGATACTTACCTCAGTTTCGTCAAACAATATTGCTATATAGCCGTTGATGAAGAGAGCACCGAGGCAGCCGCAGTAACCGTAGGTGGCGTTAGAACTACAAGTGTGGGCGACAATGTAGCGTTCATTGCCAATCACCCGTTTATTTTCGTTATCCGCGAGAAGCAATATGGCACTATTCTCTTTACCGGCATCGTTGGCGACCCCACTAAAGAGGAGTAATACCAATATAGGTACAGACTTTATAATAAAAGGTACTTCCTTGCACGGAAGTACTTTTTATATTTGCTCGAGCATTGCCTTGCAACCGTTTAATATATCTTGGTAGGCAATTTCGAAATCGCCGGTGTACCACGGATCTGCCACATCACGCAAAACACCTGTCCACTCCATAAGCAACGACACCTTATGGCAGGTATCATCGCCAATTATTCGCTCTAAATAGCGCAAATTGCTTCTGTCCATACACACCACATAATCGTAGTATTGATAATCTGCCAATGTTATTTGTGAAGCGGAACGACGGGTAAAAGGTATGCCCTTCTCTGTCAGTTTTCGTTTTGCAGGCGGATAGATATCGTTGCCTGTCTCTTCGCGCGAAACTGCTGCCGACGCTATCTCAAACTCACCGCCTCTGCCAGCTTCGTTTGCCAAACTACGCATAACAAACTCAGCCATAGGCGAACGACATATATTGCCATGACATACAAAAACAATTTTAATCATAAGAAACTATAAAAGGATTTTTTCGAGTAGCAAAGATACCTCTTTTCGGACAAATATGCAAACCCGCAACATATAATAGTTTGCATATACCGAAAAAATGCATTACCTTTGCAGTAGAATTAGTAAATAATACCATAATGCACATCTATAAAGCTAACATTCTTTTCACAAAAGTAAAAGATAAGTTTGATATCATTCCCAATGGATATATAGCCGTAGAAAACGGTAAGGTAGTTGGTGTATATGAAAGGCTCCCCGAATCGCTTTGCGGGGCGCCAATCACCGATTTCGGCGACAAGTTGCTTATCCCCGCAATGAACGACATGCATGTCCATGCCCCGCAATATCGGAATCAGGGCATTGCCATGGATTTGGAGTTGCTACCATGGTTGGATAATTACACATTCCCTGAAGAAAGTAAATATGCCGACACAGCTTATGCTAAGCGCATGTACAAACTGTTTGTTCGCGACCTTTGGCGCAATGGTACAATGCGTACTGTTGCTTTTGCCACTATTCACCGCGAGAGCACACGTCTGTTAATGCAACTTTTCCAAAAAGCAGGCATGGGAGCATTTGTCGGCAAAGTGGATATGGACCGGAATTGTCCGCCAACGCTCACTCAGACAGTGGCAGATGCCGTTAGCGACAACGAGCAGCTAATTGCCGAGTTCGACAAAGAAGATGCTCTTGTTCGCCCCATCATCACTCCGCGTTTTATTCCTTCGTGTACTCCTGAAATGCTACGTGCTTGCGGCGAGTTGGCGAAGAAACATAATCTGCCTGTGCAGTCGCACCTCTCGGAAAACAGAGGCGAAATAGCATGGGTTAAAGACTTGGAGCCTGAAAGTAGCAGTTACGGAGACGCATATTTCAGGTATGGTTTGTTCGGGCAGACCCCCACTATAATGGCTCATTGTGTTTGGACGGAAGGCGAAGAGTTAGAACTCATGCGCCGCCAGAGAGTGATGGTGGCTCATTGCCCGACGTCAAACCTCAACCTCTCCTCAGGTATGGCATCGGTTCGCACATTCTTGCAGGCCGGTGTTCCGGTGGGGTTAGGTAGCGACATAAGCGGCGGACACCAACTCAGTATATTCAAAATGATGGTATATGCCATCGAGGTGAGCAAGATGCAATATTGTCGCGACAAGTCGAAGGCATTTCTCACTTTGTCAGAAGCATTCTGGATTGCCACAAAATCGGCAGGCAGTTTCTTTGGCAAAGTCGGCAGTTTCGAAAACGATTACGAGTTCGACGCCTTGGTGATCGACGATAGCGAACTTAACCACGACAACTACAGTCTCCAACACCGTCTCGAACGATTTATCTACATCGGCGACGACAGACATATTGTTCACCGATTCTGCCGAGGCAAAGAAATAACACTTAGCGATTTCTAAATATGAAATCTGAATCCTGAAATCTGAAATTTAAAATTAAAATTAAAATCATGGAAACACAAACCAAACAACTTATCAAGACCACATTTGTAAATATAGGTCTCGCAACTTGTATTTTCGCCGCACTACTGCTTGTATTGTGGATTGTGGAACTACTCTTCCCCTCGTTGCAACTTTTAAAGTGGCATGACGCAGCGTGGTGTGTAGGTATTCCGGCAAGCATCATAGGAGTTGCTTATATCTTAACAATCAAAGACCCTCAGAATTATGTAGGTTTCTACCCCGGTATTCTTATGTCTGTATTACTTGGAGTGCAGTTTTTCCTGCAAAAGCAATATGATAGCACACTACTCTATTTCTGCGTGTTTATCCCTTTCCAAGTGATGTCGATTATCAATTGGAAGAAACCGCAAGACGACAACAAGCCCTTTGCTCCTACATTCCTATCGGTGAAAGGTTTGCTACTCAATCAACTCGCATTGATACTCATTGTAGCTGCCGACTATCTGCTTGCCACTTATGTCATTAACCACGATGGCATACTCGATAATTTCTGGATAAAACTGTTCAACGGACTGCTTATTGCCTCGTCTGTTTTGGCGAACTTCTGGCTTATCTATCGTAAGAACGATGCGTGGAGATATTGGGTTGTGTATAGCATATCCGGAATAATATTATTCATCATTTTGGGAAATATATTCTCAATTGTTCTATTTATATTCTTCCTCGTTATAAATGCTATGGCAGGAATTGCTTGGTATCGTTCCACTCCTGCAGATAACAAGGGTTGGGTGAACGACGTAGAGAAGCAACGAGCAGACATCAAAAAGAAAATCCGCAGACACTAATGTGTTAATAAACGCATAACAACCTACAAAAAATCAAAAGGCCAAACGACAATTATCGTTTGACCTTTTGATTTTTTAATTTAGCAACTTACTCTGTTACATATACGCCGTGGTAACTTGTCGGATACGAGACATCACCACGTTCTGTTACACGGGTTACAGTAAAACTAACCTCAAGTACATCAAAGTGGTTGTCTTTATACGACATCGTGCCCTGCAATGCTGAAATCTTGTAGTTGTCGGCCACTTCTGTTCCAAGAGGAGTTTTCATTAGCGGATTAACAAATTGCGCATCTCCGTTAAGATAAACTTTGCCCTCTGAAATTTTAACTTCAGGCACAATCATGTTGATGGTAGTAGGCATCATGTTAGAGAATGTTACATCCTGAAATAGCAACTGATAAGTACCATCTTCCTGAACTGTAGCAGTTACCTGAAGACCTTCCATAACAAAATCTCCAACCGATGGCGGATTAGTGGTCATATCTACATTACCGCCTACTACGGTTATCTCACCCGTGAAAACTCCTGATTTCTGCTCTGGCTGTTCAACAGGATCTTTACCGCAACTTACTGTCAGCACCATTGTTAGTGCTAATACTGATAATTTTAAATAATTCTTCATAATCTAAGTATTTTTAAGTTATTGATTTATCATTTTCGCTTAAAATGTCATTTTCACAATTATATCTCAACCAATACTTTCCCACCGAAAGTAAGTGGTGCACCTGTTTGCATAAATGTATTTCCCATCGACACAAATCGGAACACATCATAACGGGTGTTAGTGAGATTCTTTCCCCACAACTCGAGTGCCACATATTTCATTTGCAAATGAAGATTGGCATTGAGCAGTCCATAAAACGGTTGTATTTCAGTATTTTCTTCATTCCAATAAATCTTGCCTACTGCAGTGGTATTGATGTTCAGTTCTAAACTATGGAAGAACTTGTTAGTGAACGGAATCTTATAAGTTATGCCTGCTGCCAAGGTGTTTTGCGGAGCGTAGGGTACACGCTTACCTGCGAAGTTCTGCCTACCATTGTCATAGTCGGTGAAATAAGCATAAGTAAAACCATAGGATGCATCGAAACTAAGTTGTTTCCAGCGAAGTGCAACTGTCAGTTCGCATCCTGCGCTACGGCTGTGAGCGGCATTGGTCATATATCTGCCTGTCCCGTATTTTGGGAAAACAGTCTGCTGCTGATTAAATACCTCTATCTCATAAACGGTAAACACACCTTCGAGCAACAATTCGTCGAATTGTTTATGCGCAGCAGCCCCTATTTCGAAATTCAAACAGCGCTCAGGACGATAAGTAATAACATCATTAACTTTGTATTCAGTATCCTTAGTACCAAGCATATCCTCTGTTAGCTGCTTTTGCAGAATATCCGAAAATAGTTGTGTATTAAATCCTCCGGCTTTGTAACCCTCTGCTATCGAGAGATAGACTTTCCAAAGTGGTCGGTTATAACTCAGCGCTATGCGCGGAAGAACCTCAAAATAGGTAAGCGAGTTGCTACCTATCTTTTGGCTGTAAATAGTAACGTATGGCTCGTCGACGGAGTTGTCAACCTTATGAAACCGTGCACTGAGCGATGTTTGCGAGTCGTATTTGAAATCGAGATACTCCAAATCCAAACGCAAACCGCCTTCAAGCAAGAAGTCGCCAAAACGATAATACGAAGTATGGTAGAGAGCCACATCAAGCGAATTGGTAAGGAAGTCGCTCTGCAAAACGAACTCCGACTCGCGAATCTGTATCTTTGAATGTACGAATGCCTGATTGGCATTCTTAAGAATTAGCGAGTCTATTCCGTCACGCAGAAATGTAACGGGAGCAGTCATCGTATTATGCTTATAACCTACCTGCACACCCAACAGCCATTCGTACGATTTCTTTTCTTTTTTGTCGGAACGGAGAGTTAGTTCTTGCGACACTGCATGTTCCTTCTGTGCCTGCATAAGTGTGAAATACGATAACGGCAGGTAATCTTGATCCATCTGCATACGGTCGTCGAGATACTGATACGAGGTCGTTCCGCTTAGCACAAGCGAACCTACAGGCACCGAATAACTGCTCGCAGCCATAAGGTTATGCCTTCTATAGCCGCAGAAGTCATTATGGTTGACTTGATCGCCTTGCAAATGATATGGGAAGCCCGTCTGTTCAACAAAATTATACGATACAATAGCATTGGCATTAACCCCGTTTTCTTTTCTTGCATCGAAACGCAGACGCACTCCGGCTTCATCAGATCTATCGGCAGCAGAACCATCATAAATATTTGTAAAATAACCATCTGTATGATTATATGCGGCTGAAGCAGAAACACCATACTCTTTGCTAATCTTATGATAGTATGACGCCTTCGCTTCTGCTGTATTGTAATTGCCATACCCTGCCGATGCCCTTACTCCTTGAAAATCGAGCGGCGAGAGTGTTTGCAACAGCACCACTCCACCTACAGTATTTCTTCCGAATAGTGTACCTTGCGGACCACGATAGACTTGCATAGAGCGCACATCGTAAAGCGCGAAGTCGTAACTATTCTTGTTACTCAGCCCTATACCATCAACATACACACCTACAACAGGATTATCAATACGCGCACCCAAACCACGCAGATAAATGGATGAGGTCATACGAGAACCATAGGAAGGAATATATAGATTGGGAACTACTGCTGAGATTTCTTTAATGGCATTGCGTTGCTCATGCTCAATACGCGTAAGCTTAATTGAAGAAGGAATGCTGACCGACTGCTGCTGAGCCTCAACCCTTGCATTGACAACCACTTCTTGAAGTGTATCTTCAACAAAAGGTACAACTTCAGCAAACACCGAAGTTGAAATCAAAACCCAAGCTAACACTAATAATACCTTCTTCATTTCCGGAGCTAAACTATAATATTCTCACAAAGCCACAATTACCGCATATTGCAAATTCGGCTGCAAAAGTACAATTTCTGCTCGATAACCACAATCGCAATTTATTATGATTTTATCAATCTTGCGAATTTAAATGATATGTTGTAATTTTGCAGTCTCTAATTTTGATATCTGTACACTTACAAATATTAGTTATTTTTTCATAAATCCCTAATTATTAACCATATACAAAAAAATCAACCTTTTTAAAATTCAGCCTAAATAATTGTATCACAATAGGTTAATAAGGCTTTTCTCCTGTCATCTTCCTGTCTACATCCTGTCAAGAACGAGTAATCGATAAAAATACAATATTTTTCTTCTGCTATAAATCAACCAAATTTCTACTTTCATAATTATGAGTAACTCAATATTTAATCGTACAAAACTGCTTATAGGAGAAGAAGCACTAAATAGTCTTAGTTGCAAACGTGTTATCATTTTCGGCGTAGGGGGTGTAGGCAGTTGGTGTGCTGAAGGTCTTGTGCGCTCAGGTATTACGCACCTCACCATTGTTGACAGCGACAATGTATGTGCCTCGAATATCAATCGACAACTGATGGCAACAACGTCAACAATAGGCAAAAGCAAAGTCGAGGTTCTTCGTGAGCGTTTGCTTGATATCAATCCGGAGGCGCAAATAACGGCTTTACAAAGCAGATATACCTCACTAACAGCCGAATCGTATGAACTTCATACATACGATTTTGTAATAGATGCTATCGATAGTCTGCAAGACAAGATGAACCTTATACTTCATGCCACCTCTATCCCTGTCGTTTTATTATCATCAATGGGAGCTGCACTTAAAGCAGACCCGCAGCGCATACGTGTAGGCGAGTTCTGGAAAGTCAGCGGCTGCCCGCTTGCTGCAGCCCTCAGACGCCGGTTCCGGCACAGCAGACAGTTCCCTCAACACAAGTTCAAATGTGTATATAGCGACGAATTGCTGAACCGGAAATATATAGATGAAGAAGAACCACGCGCCAACGGCACCCTGGTACATATTACCGCCATCTTCGGCTTTACCCTTGCAAGCCTCGTGATAGAAGAAGCATGCAGAGAACAGGTAGCAGGTAGTGGGACGTATGCCGATTGATAAACAACGGGAATTGTACGAAACAAATAATATAAACAATAATTTATACTTTAATATATGATTTACAACAATCTGACAGATTTGATAGGCAACACGCCTATGCTGCGTATCAACGGTCTTACAGGACAAGTAGCAGAATTGGTAGTTAAGTTAGAATATTTCAATCCCGGCGGCAGCGTAAAAGACCGTATTGCCCTTGCCATGATTGAAGATGCTGAATCACGAGGAATCCTTCGCCCCGGTGCCACTATCGTTGAACCCACTTCGGGCAATACAGGTGTAGGTTTAGCCTGGGTTGGCACCTCAAGGGGTTACAAGGTGATACTTACCATGCCCGATACCATGAGTCAAGAGCGACGCAATCTGCTTCGCGCATTTGGTGCACAACTTGAACTCACTCCCGGAGAGGAAGGCATGAAAGGTGCCATCCGCCGTGCCGACGAGTTATGCCAAAGTATTGAAGGAGCTGTTATTCTCGGTCAGTTTGTCAATCCTGCCAATCCTGCCGTTCATGAGCGCACAACGGGTGAAGAGATATGGAGCGACACTGAAGGCATGGTTGACATCTTCGTTGCAGGTGTAGGTACGGGAGGCACGATAAGCGGCACAGGCAGAGCGCTAAAGCATCATAATAAGAATATTCAAGTTGTGGCTGTTGAGCCTGCAAGTTCCGCAGTACTGTCAACAGGCATACCGGGTAAGCATAAAATACAAGGTATAGGAGCCGGATTTATACCGAAAACCTACGATAGCCAAGTAGTTGACGATATAATTACTATCACCGACGATGATGCTTACGAGGGCTGCCGCATGCTTGCTTCTACTCAGGGGTTGCTGGTCGGCATATCATCAGGTGCCGCGTTCTTAGCCGCATACAGGTTAGCACAAAAGCCTGAAAACAATAACAAAACAATTGTTGCACTATTGCCGGATACCGGCGAGAGATATTTATCAGTATTATGAATTTCCCTTCTCACAGCGAATTGGAAAAGATAATGCGCCTGATGCGCTCTATCGTTTTTCCTGAATATTATCCTAATCGTGACTTCTCCGACCAGATACTGCGCGGACTTCTATATTCGCAGTTGTCAACTGTGATGTGCCGTGAATGTCACGACTCGAACGCTCAGTGCGTTGCTGACACTGCTGACGAGTTTGTACATTCGCTACCAGAACTAAAACGCCTACTGCTCACGGATGTTGAAGCAGCATTACACAACGACCCCGCAGTTAGCAGTAGAGCGGAAGTGATACTATGCTATCCTATCGTAACAGCTATGCTACACTATCGCACTGCACATAGGTTATTTGAGTTGGATGTTCCACTCATTCCTCGTATGTTAAGCGAAATGGCACATAACCTCACAGGTATCGACATCCATCCTGCGGCAACGATAGGTGAATATTTCTGTATCGACCATGGTACTGGTGTCGTGATAGGTGCAACTTCCATTATAGGTAAGCATGTGATGTTGTATCAAGGAGTTACACTCGGAGCTAAGAATTTTCAATATGACTCTAATGGTCTGCCTCTCGACCTCCCACGCCATCCTATTTTAGAGGATAACGTAACGGTTTATAGCAATGCTTCTATACTCGGACGAATAACAATAGGTCACGACAGTGTTATCGGCGGCAACGTGTGGATTACACAAAGTGTTGCACCTCACTCTCGCATTCTGCAAAGCAAACCACAGCGCGAGCAAGGATTCACCGACGGAGCCGGGATATAGCCGGTTTAAGATTGAGGAATTGAGGAATTAAAGTTTAGATATTTATCTCGTTATAGTCAACCCAACCATTAACAACGGCATAAACCGTTAGTGCCGGAACGGAACGGATACCGAGTTTATCAGTTATATGTGTCCGATGAGTTACAACGGTATTCTGACTGATACAAAGCCTACTTGCTATTTCTTTATTCATCAAGCCCTTTGCCACTAATTGCAGCACTTCAATTTCTCTGTCGGTAAGCGGCGAAGGAGAGACTATATTTTTTGCAGTGGGTGTATGTTCGCTCAAGTTGAGCAGTTGCTGCCATATACTCTGCTCATCTGCCATCAAATTCAGCATAGGAAATTCGTAGGTTTTAATCTTCGGAACAGGTAACCGACTTAAAGCCACTGTTATTTGCGGCAGAGCCGCAAAATAGTCGGAATATGAGACAAGCAACTCCTCATCAATGAAGAAATAGACAAAAAATGGCCGTTCGCCATCACTGCGTTCTATATCTGTTATGCAATCGCTAATATTGTTATACACAAGCACAGAAGCCGAAGGCAACATCAAGTGCAGTAGGTGTTGTAACCCTACTGCACAAATAAACTGTGGCTCTACTATGGCTATTGCACTTTGCATAAACAACTGATAGTTAATATTGAATATTGTTGCTATCAGCGAAAGCCCCATGGTGTGAGCCTTTGAACCTTGAGCTTTTTACTATTTACGCAACTATTTGTTTTTCTGCAAGAAGAGCCTGTAGTTTCTGCTCGTAGTCTTTGAACTGATCTGATTGGAACTCTGAGTAATTCATCTGCTTGCAGAGGTTGATAACACGCTTGAAATACTCGTTCACCGCCACGAAGTTGTCAAAATTATAGTCGTGTCGGCATATATCCATAACAAGGTCGAGCATATACTCTTGTCTCTCGAGCGGACATACGGCATCTATCTTATCGAATGCATCTTGCTGCAAGATAACAAAGTCAATAACCTCAGATTTCCAGAACTGCTCGTGATAGTCAACCGGTACTCCGTCGTCGCCCAAGATGTTTATCTGCTCTTGAATTTCCTTACCACGTTGCAAGAGAGTCTTCATCTCATTGACCTTAGGAATCCACTCTTTATTTATCCGCTTGGTTATATACTCTTCAAATTCAGGATATTCAATATATTTAGAATACGAGTCGATAGGATTGACAGCGGGATAACGCTTGCGGTCGGCTCGCGCTTGCTCAAGAGCATAGAAACAACGTGCTGCTTTCTTGGTGCCTTCGGTAACAGGTTCTTTAAGGTTACCTCCGGCAGGCGACACTGTCCCAAGGAAAGTAACAGAACCTGTAGCACCATTGTTAAGATAAACATATCCGGCACGGGCATAGAAAGCACCGATGATAGCCGAAAGGTCCATCGGGAATGCGTCTTGTCCGGGAAGTTCTTCCATACGGTTCGACATCTCGCGCAGTGCCTGTGCCCAACGAGAAGTAGAGTCAGCCATAAGCAGTACACGGAGTCCCATCGAGCGATAATACTCGGCAATGGTCATCGAGGTATAAACAGATGCTTCACGCGAAGCCACAGGCATATTAGATGTATTGGCTATAATGATAGTACGCTCCATTAGTTTCCTGCCTGTGTGCGGGTCGTCGAGTTCGGGGAACTCGGTAAAGGTTTCTACCACCTCGTTAGCACGCTCGCCGCAGGCTGCTATGATAACAATGTCAGCCTCTGCCTGCTTTGATATGGCATGCTGAAGCACGGTCTTACCAGTACCAAACGGACCGGGGATAAAGCCCGTACCACCTTCTACTATCGGGTTGGCTGTATCGATAGTACGCACACCGGTTTCAAGGAGCTTGAACGGGCGCGGTTTCGACTTGTATGCAGTGATAGCTTTTTTCACAGGCCAGCGCTGTACCATAGTAACATCATGGTCGTTGCCGTCTTCGTCGGTTAACACTGCCATAGTATCGTTAATTTTATAATCCCCTTCTTTTGCCAAAGATTTAACAGTATATTCACCCTTGAAGACGAAAGGCACCATAATCTTATGCGGCTGATGATTCTCGTCCACCTCGCCGAGCCAAGAGGCTGCCTCCACCTTATCGCTGACCTTGGCAAGTGGTTTGAAATGCCATAGTTTGTCAGTATCGAGCGGGAAGTTATACTCGCCTCGTTTTAGGAATACACCGGTAAGTTTGTCGAGGTCGTTTTGCAATCCATCGTAGTTACGTGAAAGCAGACCGGGACCAAGTGTAACCTCAAGCATGTGTCCGGTAAACTCTACCGAGTCGCCAACTTTAAGCCCACGTGTTGACTCAAACACTTGCACGAACACGTTATCGCCAGTTACCTTAATAACCTCAGCCATCAAACGCGTACCTCCCAAATGAATATAGCAGATTTCGTTTTGTGATACAGGACCATCCACTCCTACAGTTACGAGGTTGGAAATGATTCCTTTTACTTTTCCGTTTGTCATGATTATTATATTTTTATTTTTTATTTCCGTGTTTATTTTTTATTTCCGTGGCATAACTTGCATGCTGCAAAATTAACACTTTTTTTCGAAACAGCAAAATACCTGTCAACTGCCACCTACAAAAGTTCCACTATCTGTTGCAAGTAATATTTATCTATATCGTCGAAAGTATTAAATTCGCGGCTGTCGATATCCAACACTCCTACAACCTCGCCACCGCGCAAAATAGGAACTACAATCTCGCTATTCGACTCAGAAGAGCAAGCTATATGTCCGGCAAATAGGTGCACGTTAGGCGCCACAATAGTTTCTTTTCGTTCCCATGCCGTGCCGCATACACCCATTCCCTTGGCAATATGCATACATGCCAGCGGTCCTTGAAACGGACCAAGAATAAGTTCGTTGTCAACAACACGATAGAATCCTGTCCACCAGAAGTCGAACTCCTTGTGTAACAAAGCGGCGGTATTTGCCATCTTTGCTATCATATCGGTCTCGCCGCTAAGAAGTGCCTTAATTTCTGTGAGTGAGGTTGTATATTTCTCGGATTTATTCATTTTTTCTTATCTTTAGGTTTATATAACTGTCTTACTGTCATTTTAGAGTATTCAGATGGTGGTATGCTGTCGTCGGTTATGGTGATATCGGCATGCAATTTTCTGGAATCGGTTACATACTGTTTGACAAACAGATTGAGTTCGCTGATTGTAAGCGGTCCGCCGACAGATACCTCATGCCCGAGGTCGGTATAACGATAGATAGCAAAAGGCAGGTTGTATTTTTTTAAGCTTTTAACTATTGCATTTGAGCCATAAAAACCGGTGTTAAAAAGTTCTATTTTCTTATAAGTAACCACCTTATCAACGGTGCCATGGAAAAGCAATGTAGGTGCAGGCACAGAATAGTTCCACGAGGGCTTGCCTTTTCGCGAGAATATAGCGCCGCTATATGCTATAACAGCAGCAGGTTTCCATGCAGGAGGTAGAACGGCTGCACAGTCAAGCTTGTTGCAACGGGCATAATCGGTCATTAGTGCTGTAATAGCACCGGCAGAAGAGCCTTCGATGATAACTTTCGAGGTATCGATACCTAATGTTGCGGCATTTTCGCAGAGCCAAGCCACCGCAGCCGAACAATCCTCAACGGCGATATATATGGCATTTTCTAACAATTTGATAGTTTGCATTCCTACATTAGTTGCCCCACACAAACCAAGACGATAGTCGATAGCCACCGTCCGATAGCCTTCAGCTGCCAGCTGTCGGCAATAAGCTACATCCCACTTATTGGTTCTACTGCCGGCGGCAAACCCTCCACCAAAAATATGGATTACGGTGAAACCATTAGCTGCAGCAGCAGGCTGATAGATATCAAGATGAAGTACGGTATCGTGCTTCGCATAGGCAAAGGTTTGTGGGCAGGGAAGAGAGTCCTGCTGATGCTGTTTGATGTCAGCAGATGTTTTCTGCCCGGCAAAAGTGGTGCTTACACATACAAGCAAACAAATCAAAAAAGATATAATTCGTCTCATTTATCACGATTTTGAATTGAACCCACAAAATTACACTTTATTTTATAAATACGCAATATTGTAGGCGATAGGGAGCTTAAATGAAGGTTGATTTGCAGAAGAAGAAAAAAAGTTGTATTTTTGTCAATCACTCGTTCTTGACAGGATGTAGACAGGAAGATGACAGGAGTGAGAGCCTATTAACATATTGTTATACAAACGATTATAATGAATTTTAAAAACACAAAAAAGTTAACATCAAATTTGTTAAATATCTAATAGTAAAAACATTACAAGCAAACAACAACTATGAGAGTAGTAGTACAACGGGTAAATTCAGCCTCAGTGAGTATAGAAGGCGAAGTGGTCGGCAAAATAGGCAAAGGTTTTCTTTTGCTTGTAGGTATCACTCACAGTGACACAGAGGCTGATGTTCGCTATATAGCAAAAAAAGTGGCACAAATGCGAGTATTTAGCGATACAGAAGGTAAGATGAATCTGTCGCTTAGCGATATTAGCGATGCCTCCGTGCTTAGTATTTCGCAATTCACTCTATATGCCGACTGCCGCCACGGCAATCGTCCGTCGTTTATAGAAGCAGCCCGACCTGATAAGGCCGAGCCGCTTTATGAATATTTCAACCGTCTGCTCAGCGATCAATACGGGTTACAAGTTCAAACAGGTCGTTTCGGAGCCGACATGCAAGTCTCGCTTGTTAACGACGGTCCGGTAACTATCGTTATTGATAGCATATCATAAAAAAAGAATGTGCGTATGTCACATTCTTTTTTTACAAATGATGGTCAGGATTAAAGTGTTATTCCGACGCAATCTGATTTTGATTTATCAATTTTCTTTCTTGTGAATGTGATATCACCTTCCTGAACTTGATTTTTTATTTCCTCAATCTTAGCATCTACATCATTCTTAGTACCATAAACATATACATGAGCGGATTGTGAAACGCCAAGTACGGAATAAGTGTAAGCTACATCCCAGCATGCTTCTGTGTTACCACATGAAGTGGTTAGAGTAACCGAGCCCATTAAAACGGCTACAGCAATAATAAGTTTTTTCATTTTAGTGTGTTTTTGTTTATATTATCCTACTCTATTTGTGGATTTTCGGTTCTTCCATGACATCGGGTTCAAGACAAGCCCTTTTTTATTCGAAATTCACATCCTTTTTAAGGTCTGCTATCAGTTGGCGGAATATCTTTTCGCCTTGTTCGCGCGTGAGGTCGTCCCAGCGATGCAGTATCTCAGCCTGAAGATAATAAGCGAGCACATTGTCGAGTTCGAAATAGCGAAACAACGTTTCCTGCTCAAGCCAATTCCATCGTAATGCATCGATGTGTTTCTCCCGTTCGAGTAGATTTTCTATCTCTGTGAGTGCTATCATCTCTTTAAGGTCGGGCAAGAGCGCAACAAGATTTACATTGCGTGACATATTTCCTTTTCGCAGCAGTTGAGCCACTTCGTTGTCGCCTATCACGTATTTACTGACGTCGTAGCCATGCTTAAGACAAACAGTAGCCGCCAGCACATTATTCAGATTCATATTGAACTCATACCAAGCGCGCACAAATCGGTTGCGACTGTGCATACCTTGCTCGTAGAGCAGCTGAGTGCGGAAATCGTCTTCTGAGAGGCTTGTTTGGTGAAAGCGGTCGAGCACGGCATCGTCCTGCATAAGTGCTTTAATATCGGCATCGTCGCCACGCTTGCGGAGTTGGAGAATATATTGCCAATCGGCAGGAGTCATTTGCTCTTCGAGCAGTGCGAGCAAATCAGCCTCTTGCAGGGCAGTTTTCTTTCCCAACTGCAAGTCGTCGAGACCTGTTAACAGATAATGATATTGCATAACCTTGCCAATTAGTTGAACAACAATTCAACAAGTTCAGGACGCAGATATTGTTTGAAATATTCAACGAACTCGTTCTGCCCGAATGCCAATTTATAACCACCCTTCTTCGGTTCGATAGTGAAATTGGTTTTTATTCCGTTAACCTGTTTTATCTCTACGCCATGAGCAAGAAGTTCTTTAGCATTTGCTGCAAAGTAGTCTTTTAATGCCTTTGCGTCAGCAGTTTCAATAACCACCTCGTCGCCATTGGCTAATTTCTCGGTAAGTGTAAGTATAATCTTTTGCATGAATTTACCGTCGGCAACTGCTGCTTTCACCGAGTCGTTTGCTAACTTGTCACATATAAGGTTGGTTGCTTTGGTTTGCAAGGCTTGAACAGACTGTGCAGCATATAGTTGCAACTCAGCACGCGAATTTTTATCGCGTTCAGCTATTTTTCTTTCGGCGTCTGCCATGAGTTCATCAGCTTGTTTTTTTGCCTCAGCCACAATGGATTCAGCTTCTTTTTTAGCCTGCTCAACAATAGCGGCAGCCTCTTCCTTACCTTTCTCTACGCCTTCGGCGTAAATCTTGTCGGTTAACTCTTGAAGTGTATTCATATATTTTTTTAATTTTGTTATCTTTGTTATAGCCGTTTTTGTTCGTTTTACTATCAGCATGCAAAATTAAGATTTTTTTTTGAAAAATGCAAACTTCATTGATTTTTCAAAAAAAATATCTCATTCAGATAGAGAAAACTACAAACATTGATTATAGTTACCTTTCTCACAATAAATCTGCTACATCACATATAACATATAAATACACAAAAAAAATAAAAAATAAATTCAACATTTGTCTGTAAACAAAAATTTTAGTAATTTTGCGAAATTGAAAAAGATCATTAGAATCCATATTGGCGGATTTTAATAGATAACAACTACACAAAAAAGCTAATAAAGTATGAACAAGTGGATACATTATAGCATACAATATGCTAATCAGCGTTCTTATCTTGACGATTTATTTCAAGTATATCCAACAATTCCTGAGGGGATAAGAGATATTGATATGACCAAATGGCATCAAGTGGAAGACGCCTTTCGTATTAGAGACAATAGATTGCTAATAGAAAGCCTATTACAATTAGATTTATTTCCAATAAAAGATAGTTATATTGCATATTTACGACGCGACCCTAAAGCAATTATGCGTAATCCACAAACCATTAATCGGTTATGTGGAAGAATTTACGAGATGGGATTAACCAAATTATTTGAACGCTGTAGCGAACCCAAAGAGACGAACAGACAAATTGGACCACTTTTCAAAGATTGGATTCGGTCAAAAGCTTTAGGAATCAGCCCCATTCCTATTAGTCAATTTATTAGTAGCACAAGTAATGCTATACTCGATGCCAGTGATGCTCAAATGATGGATTTTGCTCGTGAGAAACTTAATTATAGGCACGATAAAGGTCTTGATTTTGTTGCTCGCTTTAATGGCAAATATGTGATAGGTGAAGCAAAGTTTCTTACTGACTTTGGTGGACATCAAAATGCACAATTTAATGACGCAATCAGTACAATTATAACTCCTCACGTCAAGGCTGTTAAGATAGCCATTCTTGATGGTGTATTATATATTCCAACTAACAACAAGATGTACAAGGCCATAACACGCACGTACTTCGATGAAAACATAATGAGTGCACTTGTTTTACGAGATTTTTTATATCAATTGTAATGAAAAACATACTTATACATAGCGACAACATTGTAGGTTTGCAATATCTCTTAGATAATGGATATGCTGGTAAAATTGATTTAGTTTATATTGATCCTCCTTTTGCTACAGGTGCTAATTTCACTATTACTGACGGACGTGCGTCAACAATCAGTAATTCTCGTAAAGGAGATATCGCCTATTCAGACATTGTTCAAGGTAGAGATTTTATTAAATTTTTGCAAGAAAGACTATTGCTAATAAAAGACTTATTATCAGACAAAGGTTCTATTTATCTTCATATTGACTATAAAATTGGGCATTATGTCAAAGTAATGATGGACGAGGTTTTCGGAATAGAAAATTTTCGTAACGACATTACTCGCATAAAGTGCAACCCCAAAAATTTTGAGCGTATTGGCTATGGCAACATTAAAGATATGATACTTTTCTATTCCAAGACCAATTCACCGATTTGGAATGAGCCTCGACAACCATATACGCAACAAGACATTGAAAAACTTTTCAGCAAGATTGATGAAAAAGGGCGAAGATATACAACTGTTCCCATACATGCACCGGGAGAAACAAATAACGGCGAATCAGCAAAACCTTTCAAGGGCATTTACCCTCCCAAGGGCAGACATTGGCGTACTGATGTAGCAACACTTGAGGAATGGGACAAAGAAGGTCTTATTGAGTGGTCTGAAAATGGTAATCCTCGTAAAAAAATATTTGCTGATGAACGCCAAGGTAAACGGGTACAAGATATTTGGGAATATAAAGATCCTATGTACCCTGTCTATCCAACAGAAAAAAATGCCGAATTATTAGAATTAATCATCCGAACATCATCGAATATGTGCAGCATAGTAATGGATTGTTTTGCAGGATCGGGTACAACGCTTAAAGCTGCCGAAAAATTAGGAAGACAATGGATAGGAATTGATCAATCGTCATTAGCAATCAACGCCATAAAAAACAAATTACAAATAGGAAGTAACGACTTATTTTCACAAGCAAATGAATGTCAGGTTATTGAATTAAATGGTTAATATCTTTAAAGCTGTTTATTTCTTCAATCTTCTTAATCAAATAGTACTAATTACATCACGCTTCGTAATAATAGATTCTCTTTACTCGGCGTGAGACTGATGTGAGAATTTCATAGGTTATGGTGCCTAATTTTTGAGCCAACTCACTTATTGGCAACTCATCGCCAAAAATCATAGCCACGTCGCCGGGTTGTGCATCGGTGTCAGTAACATCTATCATTGCCAGGTCCATACACACATTCCCAACCACCGGACAGCGTTTTCCCCGAACAATAACTGAGCCACCATAGTTACCGAATCGCCGGTCGAAACCGTCGGCATAGCCAATAGGAATAACCGCTATACTGCGTTCTTCTTTCAGGAACGTATGACGGCCATACCCTATTGATTCGCCTGCTGCCACTTTCTTCACGCTAAGAAGCGTGGTTTTAAGAGTGCACACATTACGCAAACGCGGTGCCTGCTCTTTCCGGTTTTCCACACCGTCGAGTGCAGAAAAGCCATACATACCTATACCTAAGCGACACATATCGAATTGATATTCTGAAAATCGTTCGATACCTGCCGAGTTGAGAATATGACGAAGGATGGGATATTGCAAAGCATTGCATAATAACTTAGCACAGTCGCCAAATAAGGCTATCTGTTGTCGTGTAAAATCGTCCCATGAAGGCTCATCGGCAGTTGCCAAATGCGAGAATACCGATTTTACCCGTACGGTTTGCTGTCGTTGCAGCGTTGTTATAAGTTGGGGTATATCAGCCAATTCAAAGCCCAAGCGATGCATACCGGAGTCAATTTTTATATGGATAGGATATTGTTCGAGTCCTGCTTTTTCCACTGCCTTTATAAAATCATCAAGTGCTTGAAACGAATATATATTCGGCTCGGCATTATTCTCTATTATAGTTTGTAGCGCAGCAAGTTCAGGATCCATAACAATGACGGGCAGGTTAATGCCTGCCTGCCTTAGTTCGGCAGCCTCGTCAGCCACTGCAACAGCAAGATAATCGGCTAATTTATTATCTTGTAAGCAGCGACTTACCTCTACCGGTCCTGCGCCATAGGCAAAAGCCTTAACCATACACACAAGTTTAGTGGTTGGACGGAGGCAAGAGCGGAAATATCGCACATTATCAGCCAAGGCGGAAAGATTGATTTGCATTACCGTCTCGTGTGTCTGAGTAAGCAGTTTATGCTGTATTGCCTCTTCGCTGTAACCAAGATAACGGAGCACTGCAGCGCAAGTGCGAAGGTTCTGATGCGTAGGGTCTTCTATCACTACCCGGCTATTACGGAACAGCAGCATTTTCTGAGCACGTTTCTCTTCGATGGAAGCAAAATTCTCGCCATGCTCCTCACCAATATACGTAAGCACTCCGATGGTGGGTCGGATTATCTTTTCAAGCCGCTCCATCTCCCCCTTTTCAGATATACCAGCCTCAAAAATAGCCAACTGCGTCTTATCGTTGATTTGCCAGACCGAAAGCGGCACTCCTATCTGCGAATTATAACTCTTAGGTGAACGGGTTATATTATAGTCATCTTTTAGCAACTGATAGAGCCACTCTTTTACAACTGTTTTACCATTACTCCCCGTTATACCTATAACAGTCAGATTCGGATAAAGACTGCGCTTATACGCTGCTAACGTCTGAAGAGCTTGCAGTGGGTCTTCAACAAAGAGGACACAACAATCTTGTAGTTTGGCAATATCACCGGAGAACAGGGAATCGCGGGCAACGACGAATGCCCGCAATCCGCGTTTATATAAGTCAGCGACATACCGGGCGCCATCGTCTTTCGAAGTTCGGAGAGCAAAAAACAATGTCCCGGCAGGTGGAGTTTTCAGAGTCCGGGAGTCGGTAAGAAGGTAGTTGATATCTAAATCAATGCTAAAAGTGTTGTTGCACGATAAAACTTGTGCTATCAGAGAAATTTTCATTATAGAGTGACTTTTAATTACGTTTGCAAAAGTAATATTTTTTTATTATTTGCACAAGTGAGAAATAAGTTGTATCTTTGTGGCTTGAAGAAGTCTCTTTCTAAAATATGGAATATCAATATTTGCAAAATATCAACTATCCCAAAGATTTAAAGAAGTTACCACTTGAGGCTCTTCCTGTACTTTGCGACGAACTCCGAGATTTCATAGTAAACGAACTAAGTCATAACCCCGGTCACCTTGCTTCCTCGTTGGGCACAATAGAACTAACTGTTGCACTCCATTATGTGTTCGACACTCCCAATGACCGTTTGATATGGGATGTAGGTCATCAGGCCTACGCTCATAAGATTCTCACAGGCAGACGCGACAAGTTTTACACCAACAGGCAGTTTAAAGGTCTGTGTCCGTTTCCTAATCCTGATGAAAGCGAATACGATGCATTTATAGCCGGTCATGCAAGCAATAGTATATCAGCAGCTTTAGGAGAACAAATAGCTTCGCGCATGCAAGGCGTGAAACGCCAGGTTGTGGCTATCATCGGTGATGGTTCGATGACCGGCGGATTAGCCTTTGAAGGGCTGAACAACATGTCGATGTACGACAACGATCTGCTCGTTATTCTTAACGACAACAACATGGCTATCGACCCTATTCGCGGCGGTTTTACGCAGTATTTAGTTGATCTGACGACCTCTGCGGGTTACAATCGCATTCGTTATCGTTTATATTTGATAGCTAAACGGTTGCACCTCATTGACGAGAAGGGGAAGGCACAAGTGCAGCGTTTCAACAATAGTCTGAAAGCGAGTCTGACAAAGCAATCGAAGAACATTTTCCAAGGTCTTAATCTGCGATATTTTGGTCCCGCCGACGGGCACGACGTACTCTCGTTGGTGCGTATTCTCAAGGAGATAAAAGACTATAAGGGTCCGCGCATATTGCATATAGTAACCCAAAAGGGTCATGGTTACAAGCCCGCCGAAGAGAATCAGACTATTTGGCATGCTCCCGGTGAGTTCGAAGTGGAGTCAGGCAAGCGTATTACTGCTCCCAATACTGCTGACACTAAACTTTGGCAGGATGTATTCGGCGAGACCTTGCTTGAGTTGGCAAAGGCGAACGACAAGATAGTAGGTGTTACGCCTGCTATGCCAAGCGGTTGCTCGATGAATATCATGCAGAAGGAATTGCCGGAAAGAGTGTTTGATGTTGGTATAGCCGAAGGTCATGCCGTTACTTTCTCAGCAGGTATGGCCGCAGAGGGGCTTATCCCGTTCTGCAATATCTACTCGTCGTTTATGCAACGAGCATACGACAATATAATACACGACGTGGCAATAGAGAGACTTCATGTGGTGTTGTGTATCGACCGCGCCGGAATAGTAGGCAACGATGGAGCTACTCACCATGGATTATTAGACATAGCATACCTGCGCTGCGTTCCGAATATCACTATAGGTGCGCCGTTATCAACCACCGACCTTCGAAACATGATGCGTACGGCAGTTGACTTTGGCGGTCCGATAGCAATACGTTATCCTCGGGGAAGAATGGCAGCCATGAAAGGTTTGCCAACCACTACCCCAGAGACAGGCAAAAGCCGTTGCCTCAAAGAAGGTAAGCACACGGCTGTTATTTCGACAGGCAGCATTGGTCTTAGAGTAATTGAAGCGCTGGACAACACCGACATAGCTCATTATAACTTCTGTTGGATTAAGCCGCTCGACACCGTTCAACTCGACTATATAGCAACACATTTCGAACGAATAATAACGGTTGAAGAGGGAGTTATATCAGGTGGTTTTGGTAGTGCAGTATGCGAATACTTTGCCGACAAACATTATACAAACATTATAAAAAGAATAGGCATCAACGATAGTTTTGTTGAGCATGGTTCGACTGCCGAACTCTATAAAATGCTCGGCATTGATGCCCAAGGAATTAGAGAGGAGGTAATATGCGAATAATAATAGTGGGTGCGGGTGCCGTTGGTACCCACCTTGCCAAACTGCTCTCACGCGAAAACATGGGCATTTGCCTAATGGACGAGAACCCCGAACGCTTAGGTGATTTAAGTGCTAACTACGACATGCTCACCCAAGTAGGTTCTCCCACCTCACTTCGCGACTTGCGGGATATAGGTGTGAAAGATGTAGATTTATTCATAGCTGTTACTCCTCACGAGAGTATTAACATGACTTCATGCTTGCTTGCTAATCAGTTAGGTGCGAAAAAGACCCTTGCCCGCATTGACAACTACGAGTATCTGCTGCCCGAGAACCGCCGTTTCTTTGAAGATATGGGTCTCAACCACCTCATCTATCCTGAGGTTTTGGCAGCAAAAGAGATAGTTGACTCGCTGCACACCAACTGGATGCGCTATCACTTATCTCTGTGCCAAGGAGCACTTGAGCTATGCGTTGTAAAAGTTCGCGCGGGAGCGCAAATAGTGGGTAAGAAGTTTTCTTCAGGCGCCTTCAACCATGGTAAGTTCCGCATTGTGGCAATGAAACGAGGACAAGAAACTATTATTCCTCGAGGCGACGACGAGATAATGGCAGACGACCTTGTGTATTTCGTATGCACAAGTGATAATCTTGATTTTGTAAGGCAGCAAGCGGGTAAAGACTCGCACCCCACCAATAATATCATTTTCGTTGGAGGGACACGTATTGCCCAGAAGGCGGTACAAGAATTAGGAAACGATAAAAATATAAAAATCATAGAACCTGACCGTGACAAATGCTATGCGTTGTCAGAAAAGGTCAGCAATGCTCTTATTATAAATGCCAATGGTAGCGACATGGAAGTGCTAAAGGAAGAAGGCATACTCGATGCCGATGCCTTTATTGCCGTTACCGACAACTCAGAGGCTAACATTTTTGCCTGTCTTGCCGCTCAGAAGTTTGGTGTTCGACGAACAATAGCAGAGGTAGAAAACATCGATTACATACCTATGGCAGAAGGACTCGAAATAGGAGCAGTAATAAACAAAAAGACCATTACTTCGTCGTATATCTATCAGATGATGCTCAACGAGACGGTGCTCAATGTGCTGAACCTGACGAGTGCAGATGCACAGATAGTGGAATTCGAAGTTAAGCCTGACAGCAAGATAACGAAACATAAAATCAAAGATGTAGGGTTACCGTATTACGTCAATATCGGCGGCTTAGTACGCGATGGCGAAGGCATACTTGTTAACGGCGACACACAGATTATCCAAGACGATAAGGTTGTGGTATTCTGTAAGGCAAGCGAGATACGGAAGATTGACAAGTTCTTTAAATAAAGTACAACAATGACTCGTACTTTCAATTGGCGATTAGTGATTAAGACACTCGGAGCACTGCTGCTTATCGAGTCGTTTTTCATGGCAGTCCCCACCCTTCTTGCATTGTTCCGGCACGACTACGACTTCAGTGCCTTTCTTATATCGACCTGCATTACTTTCGTATGCGGGCTGATAGGAGTACTTCGCGGATTTCGTGCCGACGAGCGTGTCAGCGAACGCGAAGGTTATGTGATAGTAGCATTGGTATGGGTAGTGTTCTCTATTTTCGGACTGCTTCCATATTACCTGAGTGGCAGTATTGACAGTTTCACCGACTCGTTTTTTGAGACAATGTCGGGCTTTACCACAACAGGTGCAACCATAGTTACCGATGTTGAGCAACTATCGCACGCTACGCTGTTGTGGCGCAGCCTCACCCAGTGGCTCGGCGGTATGGGGATTATCGTACTATCGATTGCCATTCTGCCGATGTTCGGATTGGGTGGCATGCAGCTATATGCAGCCGAGGTTACCGGTTTGACCTACGAAAAAGTAAGTCCGAAGATTGCCGATACAGCCAAACTGCTTTGGGGCATATACGTGGTTTTAACCGCTACGGAGTCGGTTCTTCTGCGACTATTCGGAATGAATTGGTTTGATGCTGTTAATCATGCGTTAACAACAATTGCCACAGGTGGTTTCTCAACCTACAACTCATCGGTAGCATTATTCTCGCCTGCAATACAATACACAATTGCGGTGTTCATGATACTTTCAGGTATCAACTTTGCACTATTCATATATGTTCTTATAGGTAAACCTCAACGCTTGTTCCAAGACGAAGAGACGAAGTGGTATATGAGTCTGCTTGGTGTAGCCACTTTGTTGGTTTCGACAGGCTATTTCTTCACTCATTACAACTACTCGTTGGGCGGTGCAGAAGAAGCCTTCCGCAAGGGGCTGTTCACCGTGGCAGCCTCGGTAACATCAACGGGATTTGCCGTAGATAACTACATGACTTGGTATCCTTTACTGTGGGTTGTGGTTTTCATTCTGATGTTCAGCGGTGCATGCGCAGGTTCAACTTCGGGAGGTATAAAAATAGTACGAATTATCATTTTTGCGAAAAACGGCTTTGCTGAGTTTCAGCGCCGAATACACCCTAATGCCGTTATTCCAGTTAAACTGAACGGGAAACCGCTATCTCAGCAAACCATCGGCAACGTGATGGCATTTATGGTATTCTACGTTGTAATAGTAATTGTTACCGTACTTATATTCTGTGCTTGCGGCATCGATTTTGATGAGGCTATCGGTACCACTATCAGTGCAATAGGCAATGTAGGTATCAGTATCGGTCATTATGGTCCAGCCGACACTTACGCCGCTTTCCCCACTATTGCCAAATGGGTAATGACATTCGTTATGCTTGTAGGTCGTTTGGAGATATTCACCGTACTGTTACTCTTCACACGCGCACTTTGGAGGAAATAACACAAATTCATAATAACATAAAACATTAAGACTATGAGTAAGAAGTACAAATGGAGATTCGCCACAGTAGGTGGCGCTACCAGAGTAAAGATTGAGACAGGCGAAGATATTCGTCATCTTGACGAACTCGACCAGAAGATGTGGACTGTACTTTCGTGCCCTACAACCGGTTTGGAGATAAGCGAGAAATCGCTTCAACTGACCGATTTGGACAACGATGGTAAGATTCGTGTTAACGAAGTCATTGCAACCTCCAAATGGCTCTGCAGTGTTCTGAATGATGCCGACCGTTTGATTTCGGGCGGCGACAAGATTACTCTCGCCGACATCAACCAATCGACCGACGAGGGCAAAGCCGTGTATGCTGCCCTCGGTAAGTTCGAAAAAGACGAAGTCAGTCTTGCCGATGTAGATGCTGCCATTGCAGCTATTGTCAAAGAAGAGGCTGCAGCCAAAAGCATAGAAGATAACATTGAACTGCCATTTGGTGTTAACTCCGACACTATAGAAGGTATTCATGATGCTCTTGATGCCAAGATGCGCGACTACTTCATGCGTTGCCATCTTGTTCAGTTCGATGCTGATGCCAATGCCGCTCTCGACGTACAAGTATCCCGTATCGAAGCTATTTCTGCCGACGACCTCACTACCAAGAAAGACGAGATTGCCACCTATCCTCTTGCCCGCGTTAATGCCAAGGGAGTTATCAATTTAAAGAAAGGTGTTAACCCCGTATGGGCCGACCAAACTCTCGCTCTTGCAAAACTGCTCACTCTTGACGAGATGGACGAAGAGCAATGGAACGACATAAGTAGCAAGATTGCCGCATATAAAGAGGCTAAAGCCGCTCTTGCGGCAGCCAAAGCCGAGGCTGAGAAAGTTGCTACCGATGCCGTTGATGCCGATTATGCAGCAGCCACTGCCGACTATCGCTTAGTAGAGAAACTGCTATTGCTGCAACGCGACTTCTACACCCTTCTGAAAAACTTTGTAACTTTCCAGGACTTTTACGACCCCGACAAGCAGTTAGGTGCTATCTTCCAAGCCGGTGTGCTTTATATTGACCAGCGCGCCCTCAAACTTTGTCTGAAGGTCAACGACAAGGGCAAACAGACAGCCCAGGCCCCTGCAAGCGGCATGTACCTTATGTATTGCAACTGCGAGAGCAAGCGTCTTGGCAAGACGATGGAGATAGTGGCAGTGGTTACCAACGGCGAGGTCAGCCAACTGATGGTTGGCAAGAACGGTGTGTTCTACGACCGCGACGGCAACGATTGGGATGCGACCGTTACTGCTATTGTTGACAATCCTATAAGTATCCGTCAGGCATTTTGGGCTCCATATCGCAAGATGGCAAAGTCGGTGGAAGACATGATAAACAAACGTGCTGCCGAGAAGGATGCAAAGGTTATGGAACAGGCAAACACCAAGATTGCTTCAACAGCCGACGCTCCGGCAGGTGCAGCAGCTGAAGTGAAACCGCCATTCGACATTGCAAAGTTCGCCGGTATTTTTGCTGCAATAGGCATGGCAGTCGGACTTGTTGGAGCTGCATTGGCGGCATTCTTCTCAGCATTCACCGCATGGTGGCATTGGGTAATCTTCTTCTTCGTGCTACTGCTTATCATTTCCGGTCCGAGCATGGTGATGGCATGGCTCAAGTTGCGTAAGCGCAACCTTGCTCCTGTACTCAACGCCAACGGCTGGGCTATCAACTCGTCGTCGCTTGTGAACATCGCCTTTGGTGCCACACTGACCGATATGCCTAAGTATCCGAAGATAAAAGGTGTGGATCCGTTTGCTAAAAAGAAAATGGCAGCATGGAAGAAATGGTGCATCGGCATAGGGTGCGTATTGGTATTGGTTTGCATCTTGTGGCTTTGCGGAGTATTCAAAAGCTGCGGTTGCCCATCACCATTCTGCAAATCGGCACAGCCACAAGTTGAACAAGTTGAGTCAACTCAGGAGGTAGAACCTGCAGTTGCAGAACCGGCACAATAACGGCTATGAATACATTGCTTATTATCGCAGAAGAAAGCGAGCGGGAAATGGCGACAAGGCTGTTTCCTGCCGCTTCTGTTTTAGTTACGGGCGTGGGTGCAATAAACATCTATAGGAGCCTCAACGACATTCCTCGTGACACCCAACTTATAAATGTTGGCTACGCAGGATCTGCTAATTTCGAAATCGGGACATGGGTACGTGTAACGGAGTCGTTTCTTCACCACCCCAACGTAAAATACCCTGAGCCGGAACAGCATTTGCCGACCAATATTATTCAACCTGCCACAGATATCAAGTTTATCGAAGCACCATGCTACAGCGCTGTTGATTTCGTTGTTCAGTCTCCTTATAATGATTGTGTGTTCGATATGGAACTTGCCTTTATCTGTGCTATGGGATTTAAGAACGTACATTCATATAAGTACGTAAGCGATAATCTGTCGCTGCACGAATACAGAGACACAGCCAATCCTGTGGAGCTAACAGTATCATAGGACACGGCCAGTCTTGATGAGCAATTCTGATTAGTTGACAAAAAACATACTGCTCATAAAAATTTCTTGCACAACGTGTTGTGAGAATAAAAAAAATATTGTAATTTTGCGCGCTTTTTGAGGAATCAGCCATAGACCGATTCATTCAAGCAAATAAAAAATAATGTTTAACCCCTTAAAGTCTGAAGAACAACATATCCGCCGACATGCGGATTGAGGACGGATCAGACACTTTAATTACCACAATGGTAGAAAACAAATCGCTCCAGTACTTCGACTGGGATGCCGAGGAAGCTCAATCCAAAGGTGTAAAAAACGAAGAACTTATCAACAAGTACGACAAGAGTCTGAACGCCATCAAGAACCAAGAGGTTGTAGAAGGCACAGTTATGTCGATCAACAAACGTGAAGTTGTTGTCAATGTAGGTTACAAGTCGGACGGCATAGTTCCTGCTGCTGAATTCCGCTACAATCCTGATTTGAAAGTTGGCGACAAGGTTGAAGTATTCATCAAGAAACTTGAAGACTCGAAGGGTCAACTCGAGTTGTCTCACAAAGAGGCTCGTGCGTCTCGTAGTTGGGAGCGTGTTAACGCTGCTCTCGAAAACGACGAGATTGTAACCGGTCTGATTAAGTGCAAGACTAAGGGTGGTATGATTGTAGAAATCTTCGGCACCGAGGCCTTCCTTCCCGGTTCGCAAATTGATGTTAAGCAAATTCGCGACTATGACATCTTCGTTGGCAAAACAATGGAGTTCAAAGTCGTTAAAATCAGTCCCGAATCGCGTAACGTTGTTGTTTCACACAAAGCTCTTATCGAAGCTGAACTTGAGGCACAGAAGAAAGAAATTGTTTCGCATCTTGAGCGTGGTCAGGTACTCGAAGGAACAGTTAAGAATATCGTTAACTACGGCGTATTCGTTGACTTGGGTGGCGTAGATGGTCTTATCCATGTTACCGACCTTAGTTGGGGCCGCGTAAGCGATCCTCACAACATCGTTTCTCTCGACCAGAAGATTAACGTTGTTATCCTCGACTTTGAAGAAGACATGAAGCGTATTGCTCTTGGTCTGAAACAGTTGCAACCTCACCCATGGGACAAGCTTGATCCTGATTTGAAAGTTGGCGACCATATCAAAGGTAAGGTTGTTGTTATGGCTGACTACGGAGCATTCGTTGAGGTTGCCCCGGGCGTTGAAGGACTTATTCACGTTAGCGAAATGTCGTGGAGCCAGCACTTGCGTTCGGCTAACGACTTCCTTAAAGTTGGCGACGAGGTTGAGGCCGTTATCCTTACTCTCGACCGCGAAGACCGCAAGATGTCGCTTGGTCTCAAGCAACTCAAACCCGACCCATGGGCAAATATCGAAGAGAAGTATGCCGTTGGTTCACGCCACACTGCTAAGGTTCGCAACTTCACCAACTTCGGCGTATTCGTTGAGATTGAAGAAGGCGTTGACGGTCTGATTCATATCAGCGACCTGAGCTGGACAAAGAAAATCAAACACCCCAATGAGTTCACTCAGATTGGTGCCGACATTGAGGTAGTAGTTCTTGAAATCGACAAGGAGAACCGTCGTCTCTCGCTTGGTCATAAGCAATTGGAAGAGAATCCTTGGGAGGCTCTCGAAGTTCGCTATGCCGTTGACTCTGTAGTAGAGGGCAAGATAGCCGAGATAACCGACAAGGGTGCTGTTGTTACCCTTGAAGAAGGTGTTGAAGGTTTCTGCACCACACGTCATCTGCAGACCGAAGATAAGGCTCCTGTACAGAAAGGCGAAACCTTAGAGTTCAAGGTTGTTGAGTTCAATAAGGATGCTAAGCGTATTCTCTTAAGCCACTTGCGCACTTGGGAGGCTCCGAAAGAGGAAGAGAAACCTCAGAAGAAAGCCACCAAGAAAGAAAAAGAGGCTGCTCCTGCACAACAACTTGAGAAGACCACTCTTGGAGACCTTTCAGTTCTTGCTGACCTGAAAGCCACTATGGAGGCTGAAAAACCTGCAAAGAAGGCAAAGAAAACTGCCAAAGAAGAGGTAGCAGAGCCTAAAGCAGAAGAGGTTAAAGAAGAAAAGGCTGCAAAGAAAGAAGCCAAGAAAGAAGAAGAGTAAACGCTCTGAGCAAGGTAACGCAGATGCGTTGTTACCTATTGCAGACACAAAGAAAAGCCGCCCGCGGGGCGGCTTTCTTTGTTCTGTATCTAAGAGATTTTCCTCAAGACAAGTCAGAGATGGTCATGAGACGTATTCCACCGGCCGGCGGAACCATACACTTTCACGGCTTTACAGTGCCTGCAGACTTTCGCGAATGGCTGCAATACGACTTTCAGCGTCGCTCTGCTTCTTGCGCTCGAGTGCCACTATCTCAGGTTTAGCATTCTGCACAAAGCGCTCGTTCGACAACTTACGCATTACATTCTGTAAGAAACCTTCTTGATATTGCAACTCTGAGAGCAACTTTGCCCGCTCTGCTTCTACATCGATGAAAGCATTCAGCGGTACGGCATATTCAGTTACTCCTGCAATGAATGAAGCCGAAGTAGCCGATTTCTGACTTACTGTTTGTATAGCCGACAAGTTGCATAGTTTGCAAATAACTTGCTGTGCAGAATCAGAGAGGGGCATTTGCTGCGCTACCACTTCGAGCAATAATTGTTCTTTTTGTGCTATTGAGCGCTGTTGGCGTATATTGCGCACACCCACAACAACATCTTTTATTTGCTCCATTTGCTCGAGTGCGGAGTTGTCTGCCTGAGCGAACTCGCCAAGTGGCGACACCATAATGCTCTCGCCCTGCTTACGTTCGTAGAGGTTTTGCCATAGTTCCTCAGTAATAAAGGGCATAAACGGATGTAGCAGTTTGAGCAGCGACTCGAAGTAAGAAAGGGTCTGCTGGTATGTTATTTGGTCGATAGGACAGCCATAAGCTGGTTTTATCATTTCCAGATACCATGCTGAGAACTCGTCCCAGAATAGTTTATATACAGCCATCAGAGCCTCTGACAAACGATACTTAGAGAACAAATCGGCGACCTCAGCAGCAGTGTCAGAGAGTTTTGAACGGAACCATTCGCATGCCAGTGCAGCAGCTGGCGATTGCTCCTGCTCTGCCACTTGCCAACCTTTAATAAGGCGGAAGCAGTTCCATATCTTGTTGTTGAAATTTCGCCCTTGCTCGCAAAGTGACTCGTCGAAGAGTATATCGTTGCCGGCAGGAGCAGAGAGCATCATACCCATACGCACACCATCGGCTCCGAACTTATCAATCAGCTCGAGCGGGTCGGGACTATTACCAAGCGATTTCGACATCTTACGTCCGAGTTTATCACGTACGATACCGGTGAAATACACATTCTTGAACGGCATTTTTCCCTCGTACTCGTAACCTGCCATTATCATACGGGCAACCCAGAAGAATATAATATCGGGTCCGGTAACAAGATCGGTGGTAGGATAATAATAATCTATCTCTTTATTATGCGGGTCGAGAATACCATTGAACAACGATATAGGCCAAAGCCACGACGAGAACCACGTGTCGAGGCAGTCGGGATCTTGCCGTAAGTCAGCAATGGTAAGCTTGTTGTTGCCACTCTGCTTTTTGGCTTTTTCGAGAGCTTGTTCGGCGTTCTGAGCCACAACGAATCCTCCTTCAGGCAGATAATAGGCAGGGATACGATGTCCCCACCACAACTGACGCGATATACACCAGTCCTTAATATTCTCGAGCCAATGGCGATAGGTGTTCTTATACTTTGCAGGATAGAACATTATATCGTCGTTGATAACGGGGTCAAGAGCAATTTTAGCGAGGTGCTCCATACGAAGGAACCACTGCATCGACAGTTTGGGTTCGATAGGTACATTAGTACGTTCTGAGAAGCCTACATTGTTAGTATAGTTCTCAGTTTTTTCAAGCAGTTGAGCTTCTGCGAGATCTTTTTCAATCTGCTTACGACAGTCGAAACGATCCATGCCCACATACAAGCCTGCAGCCTCGGAAAGCGTACCATCATCGTTGAATATATCAATCGAAGGCAAGTTATACTTCTCGCCAAGCATATAGTCGTTAACGTCGTGAGCCGGAGTAACCTTGAGGCAACCCGTTCCGAACTCAACATCAACATAGTCGTCTTCTATCACAGGTATCTGCCTGCCAACGAGAGGTACAACAACATGTTTACCTTTCAGCCATTCATTCTTAGGGTCGTGCGGATTGATACACATTGCCGTATCACCCGTGATGGTTTCCGGCCGAGTAGTAGCCACTATTGCATAATCGGCTCCTGTAGCGGGATTGACGCATCCATCCTCCACTACTTTATAGCGCAGGTAATATAGTTTGCCTTGGTGCTCTTTGAAAATCACCTCTTCGTCGGAGAGAGCAGTAAGCGCTTTCGGGTCCCAGTTAACCATCCTTACTCCACGATAGATAAGTCCCTTATCAAAGAGGTTGCAGAACACGCGAATAACACTCTCGGAGCGTGTTTGGTCCATAGTAAAGCCTGTGCGATCCCAGTCGCATGATGCACCCAGACGGCGCAGTTGCTTAAGTATTATGCCTCCGTGCTCGCGTGTCCAATCCCATGCATGTTCAAGAAACTCTTCGCGTGTGAGGTCGGTCTTTTTTATTCCTTGTGCAGCCAACTTAGCGACCACCTTAGCTTCTGTAGCTATCGAGGCATGGTCGGTGCCGGGAACCCAGCACGCGTTCTTACCCATCATACGTGCACGGCGCACGAGGATATCCTGAATGGTGTTGTTGAGCATGTGCCCCATGTGGAGCACACCGGTAACGTTAGGTGGGGGAATAACTATAGTATATGGTTCGCGTTCATCAGGCTCTGAATGGAAAAACTTATTATCGAGCCAATACTGATACCATTTCGATTCAATGGCTTGAGGTGAATAAACAGAATCTAACATTATTTATTATTTCTAATTTCTGATTTCTAAATCAATTAAATTACTCTTCTTCGGCGTAATAGTTGTTTTTGCCTTTTTTACGCTTGCCATATCCATAACCATAGCCGCCATAACTATATTTATTATAGCCGTAACGACCATAGGTGTAACCACCGCTATAGTATCCGAAACGATGTTTCGAGTCGGTAGGCATATCGGAAAGTATAAGTTTGATTTTCGTAGGATGTTCGGCATAGAGTTGGTCGAGTGTAACTTGGCAGAAACTCTTATTGGTCTGCATGCAACGGATAACATACAAAGTGAGGTCGGTCTGCTCGATAAGAGAAGAAGCATCCGGCACTTGTCCGATAGGCGATGAGTCGAGAACAATGATATCATACTTCTGCTTAAGTGTAGATATCAAATCAGATAGTTTTTCTGAACTTATCAATTCTCCCGGATTAGGCGGCACGGTACCGGCACGAATGACATCGAACTTAAACGGAGTATCTTTAATCAGTATATCATCGAGTGTGCAATCACCAATCAGGTAGTTAGTAACACCCATCCCGTTATCCAAACCGAGTTTCTCGTGCACATTAGGTTTGCGGATATCAAGGTCAACGAGCACTACCGAGCGCCCCATCATAGCATACAGCGAAGCGAGATTTGACGATAGGAATGTCTTACCATCGCCCGACTGAGTGGATGTAATAGTGATAGATATATTTTTCTTTCGCTGAACAATAAATTCTATTCGTGAGCGCACCGAACGTAGCATTTCTGAGTACGACGAACGCGGAGCAGCCTGCACTAAGGTCGGGTTCTGCGATTTGGCATGACGTAATGTACCAATAAGCGGGAAACGACTTATTGTAGCTGCCTCTTTGGGATTGCGAATACGGTTTTGCAGAATCTCGAAGAGGATCACTAAGATAAGTGGAATAAGTAGTCCGAATATGAGGTAGCGCGTCGTAGTGTTGCGCTTCGACGAAGAGTTGGTAACATATAGCACACGAGCTTTGTCAAGAATATCGTTATCCGGCGTATTACTTGCTTTCTGAATTTCAGCCTCAGCACGTTTCTGCAAGAAGAAAGTATAATAGTTGTCGTCGATACGATAAGCACGTTCAAGCGACACCATTTCCAACTCCTTCTCCGGAAGACGCTGAATAGCACTCTCAACATCGCTTGAACGGTTTTTGAGGTCTTGCTTTTCTATCTCAAGCGAAGCACGCATCGACTTTATCACCTCGTTGATAGCCGACTTAACGTTGTTGATATCGTTGGTATATTTCGAATAATACACGTTTTTCTCTGAGAGTTCAGCACGCTGCAATTGCAAGTCGTTGAGTTGCTGCACAAGAGAAGTGAGCATTGGCTCGTTCAGACTGAGCGACGAGGGAGCGAGAATCGTCTCGTTGTCCATATTCCGCTGAAGGTAATTAGCCAAATAGTCGAGATACGTCTCCTTAAGTCGCAAGTTCATACCCTGACCATCGTACGACTCCATACGCGATATAAGGGTAGAAGCATAGGAAGACACATCAATAAACCTGTTTTTCTGACGGAAATCGGTCATTGCACCCTCGCTTACAGTAAGCGACTCTTGCAGTACCTCGAGTTGCTGATTGATAAACTTAATAGAGTTTTCAGCTACAGCATTCTTACGTTCTACGTTTTGCAATAGGAATATCTCGCATAGTTTATTTATGAAATCGCAGTCGCGCTGAGGCACATCAGAAACAAGCGAGAGTTGCAGCACCGACGAGCCTTGGCTGACAAAGCCCAACTGAAGACGCGACATAAACTCTGAGACAAGCGAAGCATGGTCGCGCAATCGGAAATAGAACTTGCCTGAGCGCAGGAACTCGGTAGGCCATATCGTAGCATCGAAATACCTACATGAAATAGGTCGTCCGTACTCACCCTCAACAAGAAATTTATCTTCGTCGGAACCGGTTGTAATCTCGTATGTCCCATCGGCATGCAATTCTATCTCGAAGAGAATACCATAAGCGAATGAACTGACTTGCGTTGTCTCTACCTCAAAAGGTGTTTGATTATAAATATTGCGAGTTTTGAAACGCCCTTGCGTAATGTAATCGACTTGCAGAAACGGCAGAGAATCAACAACACGCGACATCAGGTCGTAAGATGAGAGCATTATCATCTGGTTATTGACGTTCTTATAACCTGCATCTACGCCAAAGCCCATCATAAGCGATGATGTACCATATCCGCTATATTCTTTAATTATTATCGTACCTGCCGACATATACTGAGAGATAATCTTCCGGTTTTGCACAAAGGCGAAAGTGAAGGCAATAGCCACACCCAATACAAACAGATACCAATAGTTGAGTATGCGGAGCAACCAATCGAGTATATTGAACGAGCCTACTTCGTCGTCGGCCTGTTGCTGCTGCTGAGAATTACCATAAGGATTACTCCCGTAAGCATTACCATAAGCATTATTACCATAGGCATTATTGCCATAAGCATTGCCATAAGGTGAACCATAAGGACTACCATAGGGCGAACCATAAGGACTACCATAAGGGCTACCATAGGGCGAACCATAAGGACTGCCATAAGGTGAACCATAAGGACTGCCATAAGGATTACCGTAAGGATTGTTTCCGTATGGATTGTTTTCTTCTGCCATACTCTATTATTTTCTAATAAAAGATTCAGTATAATTAAGTACACTTACAAGTAGTGCAACCGATGAAGTTACAAGTCCTACAAATGCGCTATACGATGCCACCTTGTAGAAACTGCCTTTCGAGCGTGCCACATAGATAACGTCGTTAGGATAAATATAATAAAATTCGGAATTTATTATGGTGTTGGTTCGAATATCGAACTCGAGCACTTTAGGTTCTTGGTTGTCTTGCGGGCGAATGATTCTCACATGCCGACGGTCGCCTTGCTGGAAGAGGTCGCCCGTCATTGCTAATGCCTGATATATAGTCAGACGATCTTTATATATATCATATTGCCCCGAACTTGCATCCCCTATCACTGTGAAAGTTTTGTTAGCAAGCGCCAACTTGACTTCTGCATCGGGAATTATCTCTCGGAAAGCAGCCTGAATAGTATCCTCAGCCTGATCTATTGTAAGGCCAAGAACATGAATAGGCTTGAGGAATGGCAGTTCGACTGTTCCATCAGGATAGATACGATAGTAGCTGGCATTATTTGAAGTAGTAACATTGTTGCCTTGCATCATCTTCGAAATGGTCTCGTCCATTGTTATAAGACGATATACCAACTCATCGTTCAGACGCAGTCGATACTCGCTATAATCGGCAGGTTCGTACTGAGGAAGGTCGTCGCGTTCTTGCAACAAACCTACAGCACGATGAGAGTAGCACGAACTAAACAGAAGTGCAACCAACAGGAATAATATGTGCTTTATAGTTTTCATTGCGTTACTGCCGACGTTGATGAAGTTGACTGATTTTTATTTCTTTCAATCGGTTGAATAATAAAGCGGTCAACCAAAGTATAGATAAACACACCAAACGAGATTGTAGTAGTTACAACCGAAATTGCTGCAGATGCTGAGTTGATACCAAATGCTTCGCCCTTCATCTTTCTTATATATATCACATCGTTAGGTTCAACATAATAGAACTCAGAGTTAACAATATCTTTTGAGCGCACATCGAAAGTTCTAACCGATGTTGAATCACCTATCTGACGCACTATTTTCACCTTACTACGATCTCCGAAGTCGGCTATATCGCCAAACAGTGCTATCGCCTCGAAAATAGTGGTTTTTTCTTTCTGAATGGGGAAACGCCCCGAAGAATTAGCACCAATCACCGAGAAAAAGCGCTGAACCACCTGTATGTCAACCGAAAGGTTAGGCATTTCTCCACGCTGGACAATCATAGTTGAGAGCATTTGCTCCAACTTGTGCTTTAGTTCGCGTGTGGTTAGACCTACAACTTCCACCTTGCCGAGTGTGGGGAATTTTATAAAGCCGCCGTCGTCAACAAGATATGTATAGAGTTCTGACACACTTCCGTTGTTTGTTCCTCTTGCTATCTGCCTAACGTTCTGAGAATTCTGCCCGCCATTGAACAAAGCGGTCATCTTTTGGTCGAGAGTATAAACCTGAATATATAGCCGGTCGTGAACTCGAATGGTATATTCCTCGTAAGAGAGGGTGTCGGTATAGGCAGGGATATCGTCGCTCGGGGGCTGAAAATAATTGACTTTGCGAGAGGTTACACACGACGAGAGCATGTTGCTTGCAAATGCAAACAAGCATACGTAGAACAAATATTTAAGCCGTGTTTGATGTTTGGTCATACCTAAACCTTTCGAACAATATGTAGCGTATAAAAAAATCTTTGCCACACAAAGCGCGGCAAAGATACACATTTTTTTTAAGAGAAACAAATAGATTGCAATAATATTCAAAGAAGAGCACTACAAACGGGCATATTTTCGCTACAAAAACAATTTTTTCTATTCTTTACTGCGCACAAAAAGGCTGTCTGCAAGAATATCGATCACAACAACACCAAAACAATCAACATCTTTAAGCAAACAGCCCTATAGAATCCCCAATCTGTAGTGGAATTTGCCTGCAAAGTTCGATATAATCGAAGTTTGCCAATCATAGCTCATGTGATAAGAGCTAATTCTCAGTAAATTCCGCCGCAAAGTTAGATATTTTTTTTTAACACACAATAAAAAAAGGTAAAAAATAAGAAAAAAAGTATTTTTTTACAAAAAGGCCCCTTTTTTAGCTAAAAGTCTCTGATTATTTGACGCTATTAGCATACCCTGCTTCAACTGCTGCAAGGTTTTTGCCAACCACATCATCTCCTTTTTTTGCAAACACACGTTTGACGCCATCGATTACCTTCTGATAATCGATTCCGAGCATAGGTATTGCAGCACCAAGCAGCACCATATTGGCTGCTTGCGCAGGCGCTCCTGCTTGCTTTGCCAAAGCTTCAACGTCGAGCAGCACATGATGTGGATATGCTTTGATATGCTCAAGCAACTGCTCGAGTGGAGGATAGTTAGGAATATTCACAAAGGGGACAGATGAAGTAACAATCCAGCCATCGGTTTTTAGATAAGGGACATATCGAAGTGCTTCCATCGGCTCGAGCGAAATGATAATATCAGCTCCACCGCGAGCAATAAGGTCGCTATTAATAGGTTCCGACGACAGGCGAAGATTACTCTGTACATCGCCGCCACGCTGCGACATGCCATGTACTTCAGCTTGCTTGAGGTATAATCCTTCGTGGAGAGCTGCTTCTCCTATTACGGTGGCGATGGAAAGTATGCCTTGACCTCCTACGCCTGCAAGTATGATATCTTTTTTCATGATTTTAGTAAATGTTAGTAAGTAGATGTTGGTTATTTCTTTTGTGCTTTCAGGTGGCGTTTGAGTGTTTGGATACATTCGCGGCGTGCTATCACCACACTTACTCCGTTGTAATTTATTTCTTCGCGGAGTACCTGTTTTATCTCTTCCATATTCTTAGGAAGCGGCACAACCACTCTTACATGCTCTTTTTCCACTCCTACTCCATAGCATATCTGCTCGAGTCGCCCTGTTCCGGCAGAGTCTTGTCCGCCTGTCATACCGGTTGTCAGATTATCGGATATGAGAATAACAACATTCGAATTAGAATTAACACAGTCTAAGAGTCCTGTTATACCAGAATGTGTAAAGGTAGAGTCGCCTATCACCGCTATAGCGGGGAATTGTCCGGCATCGGCAGCACCCTTAGCCATTGTTACTGAAGCTCCCATTTCAACACACGAATGGAGAGCATGGAAAGGCGATAGTGCTCCTAACGTATAGCATCCTATATCGCCAAAGATTCGCGAATTATCGTATTCACGAGCCACCTCGTTGAGAGCAGCATACATATCGCGATGACCGCAGCCTTGGCAAAGAGCGGGTGGACGTGCTACCACCATATCATCGGCAGGTTTCTGAGTTAACGGTTCAAGTCCTAATGCATGGCGGACACTATCCGGCGACAACTCACCCATACGAGGCAGACAACCGGTCAGACGACCATCCACCTTAACCGACGACGGCACTAAGCCATGCATCAACTCTTCAACCACCGGTTGCCCTTCCTCAACCACTATAACACGCTCTGCTCCATCGGATACTGCCTTCTGTATCAGTCCCACAGGCAAAGGATATTGCGCCACCTTGATAAGACTCCATCCGAGTTTTTCGAAGTTATTTTCCTTAACATAATTGACACCTATACCACAAGCCACAACTAATGTCTTAGGATTATCACCTCTAATATAAGAGTTGAACCGCGACTGCTCCGAGAGAGTAAGAAAGTCGGTTTGCGCTTCAACCAGTTCGGCATAATTACGTTTTGCAAATGCCGGCAGAAGAATAAAATGCTTCACATCCTTAGGATACGATATAGATTTCTGCTCTTGTTTCTGAGCAACAGTCTCTACAACGGCACGCGAATGCGCCATTCTTGTTGTTATACGAAGAAGAATAGGGGTGTGTTGATTTTCAGACAGTTCGAATGCCGCAGCCATCATATCATAAGCCTCTTGCTGATTTGATGGTTCAAAAGTCGGTATCATGGCAAACTTGCCATAGAAACGCGAGTCTTGTTCGTTTTGCGAGGAGTGCATTGAAGGGTCGTCGGCAGCCACTACTATCAGACCTCCGTTCACGCCGGTGATAGCAGCGTTCATGAAAGCGTCAGCACACACATTCATACCCACATGTTTCATACATACTATTGCGCGCTTACCCATATACGACATACCCAATGCAGCTTCCATAGCCGTCTTTTCGTTAGTTGCCCAACGGCAGAAAACAGGCGACTGAGTATCACCTGATTTTAACTTTTTGGCTTCTACCGACTGTATGTATTCGCAGATTTCGGTAGAAGGAGTGCCGGGATAGGCATACACACCCGACAAACCGGCATCAAGAGCACCCTGAGCGATTGCCTCATCGCCTAAAAGTAAGTGTTTCATGGTTTCTAAGTTTTTTAAGTGAATGTATATATTGAATGTTTGTTACTGCGTGTTGAAGATTGAATGTTCGAAAAACTGCCACAATGCATCGTCGGGACATGGTGCAACAATATTTATCGGAAGGCGACTGACCGGATGTATGAAACTGATGCTACGGGCATGCAGACATATTCCTCCGTCTTTATTCGAACGGTGTGCCCCATATTTAAGGTCCCCTTTTATCGGACATCCAATAGCCGACAACTGGCAACGTATCTGATGGTGCCGCCCAGTGAGCAGTTCCACTTCGAGCAGCGAATACCTATCCGACTTGCCGCATAGCCGGTAAACAAGTCGTGCTTGCTTGGCTTCTTTATCAGCAGGGCGTGCCACATAGCTTTTGTTTTCCTTCTCTCGGCGCACAAGCCAGTGTTCAAGCGTAGCTTGTTCTGCCGGAGGAGTATTCTCAACTATTGCCCAATATATTTTTTTTATTTGTTCATGCGAACGGAACATATCGTTGAGTCGCTGCAACGCCTTGCTGGTGCGAGCAAACAGCACGACACCGGAGGTTGGGCGATCAAGTCGGTGAGGGAGACCAAGAAACACCTCGCCGGGTTTGTTATACTTAATTTTTATATAGTCTTTCACCTCATCGATGAGTGAGCGGTCGCCCGTCTTATCGCCCTGCACAAGTTCGTGGCAGGTCTTATTCACCGCTATTATATGGTTATCTTCGTAAAGAACAGTCATTTGTCAGCGTCTCTGCCTTATAACTTCATATATTAGAACACCTGCCGCCACCGACACATTAAGCGACTCGATTTCGCCCGACATCGGTATTGCTACACGGTCGGTTGCCCGACGAAGACAAGCCTCGCTTATACCATTATCTTCGCTACCGAGAACAAGCACCAATGGTTCGGTAAGCGGTGTATCGAAACAAATGGTAGAAGAATGTTCGCTCACAGCCACCACTCGCAGTCCGCTATCGCGTAAGAAATCGAGTGTAGCAGGCATGTTTGCCGATTTACATATAGGCAGACGGTGCAATGCCCCTGCCGATGTCTTTACGGCATCGCCATTGATAGCCACGCCACCGCTTGCAGGAATGATAAGAGCATCGACACCTGCCGCAAGACAAGTACGCGCTATAGCTCCGAAATTCCGCATGTCGGTAATACCATCGAGGGCGACAAGAAGCGGTGTTCGACCTTGTTCATATACCATTGGAACTATATCTTCTACCTTGCAAAAATCGATAGGCGAGATAAAAGCTATCACCCCCTGATGATTCTTATCGGTGAGTTGGTTGAGTTTTTCCAACGGCACCCGCTGAATATGAGTAGGAGTGGCTTGCAGTTTCCCGGCAAGTTCGCGAGCTAATGCCGACGACATATCGCGCCGCAACAACACCTTATCAATGGTTTTTCCGGCATCGATAGCTTCAATCACCGAGCGTATGCCGAATATCATCTCTTTCTCTTTCACACGCCGTGTTTTATAATCGGTATTGTTACGTGCTTTATATTCGGTATTGTTAGTTTTCTTTATCATAACTTATTGTGCTTTATATCCTTTAAATTCGAATGGCTGAAGTCCTTGCTGTTTCATTTCTTCTATTACCGTCTCTTCCGTTCTTACCACCGAGCGTAACCACACAAGAAAATCTTCTACGCTCTCGTTGTAAGAGTATGGAGTACCCAACATTTCGTTATCTGCGTTAAGAACCACATAGTAAGGCTGAGCATTTGCCCCGAAACGCGTACGCTGAACATAACTCCAACGGTCGCCCACTGTCTTTAGTTTAACAGAGGCTCCGTTTTCTTCCACTACAAGAGGCTGCTCAAGAGGTGTTTTATCGTCAACCATTAGTGTTACTACTATAAAGTTTTGCAACTCGCGTTTCACATCCTCGTCGGATAATACTTTTGCTTCCATCTTCCGGCAGTTGACACATCCGTAGCCCGAGAAATCGCATAGCACATTCTTATGCTCAGCCCTTGCACGGGTCAGCGCTTCATCTAAATCATCAAGATGCGCTTGTTCTTTCTCTGTTCCGATAACGAAATCTTGTGTTGAAATGGGCGGTGCGAATGCTGATATTGCCTTGAGTGGTGCACCAAACAGACCCGGTACCATATACATAGCAAAACTAAGCGACACTACTGCCAACATAAAACGGAACACCGAAATGCCACCTATCGGTTGCTCGTGTCTGAAATGGAACACACCGAGCAGGTATAGCCCGAGTAATGCGAATATCACTATCCATAACGCTACGAACACCTCCCTGTCGAGCAGATGCCAGCCATAGGCAAGGTCTGCCACCGAGAAGAACTTAAGAGATAATGCCAATTCGAGGAATGCAAGCACCACCTTAAACGAGTCCATCCAACCGCCGGATTTAGGCAGTTGCTTCATCCATTTTGGGAACATGGCAAACAAGGTAAACGGTAATGCCAAAGCTATAGCAAAGCCCAGCATACCTACCGTAGGTGCCAAAAGTGAACGGCCGGCCGCCTCAACAAGCAAGGTTCCAATAATAGGTCCCGTGCACGAGAACGACACTATCACGAGGGTGAATGCCATAAGCAGAATACTCAGGAAGCCTGTAGTAGAAGCTGCTTTAGCATCCAGACGAGTGCTCCACGACGAGGGCAAGGTAATTTCAAACGCTCCGAAAAACGAAAGAGCAAACACCACCAGCAAGGCAAAGAACAGAAGGTTCACCACTGCATTAGTAGCAAGACTGTTAAGAGCACTTGCACCGAAAAGCAAAGTGATGAGCAAGCCCAACCCGACATATATGATAATGATAGCAAGTCCGTAGAGCATAGCGTCGCGCAGGGCGTTCTTCTGCTCGTTTTTCTTCATAAAGAAACTTACCGTCATAGGTATGATAGGCCATACACATGGCGTAAAGATAGCGAGAAATCCGCCTATCAGTCCCATAAGGAATATCCACCATAGCCCATACTCAGAATCGGTAGCCGGAGAGGAGTTAGCTGATGAAGTATGCAACTCGTGCCCTGCACTCAGCTGCTTGGTTATAGGTGAGGTGCAAGACATATCATTACATGCCATATATCTGACAGAAAGCGGCTGAGGGGAGGTTGTAGATACGACGAACACCGCCTCATTCTCATAATATGAGAGTTCTATTCCGAAATTCTCATCGAAACTGACGACAGCCTTTGTCAGAGCCGCAGCCCTTACCTGTTCGTCGCCCACACTAAAGACTGTAGGGAGCGGACCATTGTCGGGCATAGCAAGGTCGTAGAGATGCCAACCTTGGTCGATAGTGGCAGTTACCGTATATCCGTTGTCGTCTTGCTGAACATTCCAATGCACCGGTTCTACTATTTGAGACACCGACCGAACGGCACAAAGAACAAGAAGCAGGGATACTAAAAGCAAATGTTTATTTCTTTTTATCATAATTCTATATTGGGTCTATATCACTTGGCATACGCCAATCACCACGAGGTGAGAGCGAGAGTGGCAACACCTTCGGACCATCGGGCATACACGAGCGTTTATACTGGTTACGGAAGAAGCGGGTCATGAAAATATCGAGCCAGCGAGTGATTTGTTCGCTGTCGTATTTATCGTTAAAAGCGTAGGACGCCATATAGGCAATCTTATCGCGCGAGAATCCGTATCGCAGGAAATAATACATGAAGAAATCGTGCAGTTCGTAAGGTCCTACGGCGTCCTCGGTTTTCTGTTTTATGTTTCCGTCGCTATCAAGAGGCAGCAGTTCGGGCGATACAGGAGTGGCAACTATATCGTTTAGTATCTCCCCTATTTCTCCTCCATACTGTTGGGCGAGGAAAGTTACCACATAGCGAACCACTGTCTTAGGCAGTCCGGCGTTTATCCCATACATCGACATGTGGTCGCCGTTGTAAGTAGTCCAACCCAAAGCAAGTTCCGACATATCTCCGGTGCCAAGCACTAATCCTCCATGCTGATTGGCGAGGTCCATGAGAATCTGCATCCGCTCGCGAGCCTGTGCATTTTCGTAGGTGAGGTCATGCTCATCAAGTGGATGACCGATGTCATTGAGATGCCGGGTTACTGCGTCAACAATAGGAATCTCCATCTGCGTTACGCCAAGCAGTTCCATAAGACGCCGGGCGTTGGTATGAGTGCGCGAACTTGTTCCGAATCCGGGCATAGTAACACCCATTATCAGGCTTCGCTCGTAGCCTAATTTGTCGGCGGTCTGCACTGCCACAAGTAATGCGAGAGTAGAGTCGAGACCGCCTGATATACCCACCTGCAACGTTCTTGCATGCGTATGTTCCCATCGGCGCGCAAGAGCCGACGTCTGAATAGACAGCACATCTTCGCAGAACTCGACACGTTCGGTTGTTGGCGGGAGGAATGGATTAGAGCGGAAATGGCGATGGATAGGAGAGGCATTCATACCCGAATCGCCGAGGGGAGCAACATAAATCTTGCGATAATGCCCCACCTGATCGACAGTGAAGTTGGTGTTGCGCTGCCGGTCGGTGCGCAAGCGCTCAATATCCAATTCAGAGATTACCATTGTTGCATCGCTTTGAAAACGTTCACCCTCGTCGAGCAGTTTGCCATTCTCAGCGATGTAAGTCGAGCCGGAGAACACTATGTCAGTAGTACTCTCGCCTATTCCGGACGAGGTATATATATAGCCGCAATGCACGCGAGCCGATTGCTGTGTTATCATCTGACGACGGAAAGCATGTTTACCCGTAACGCAATTGGAACTCGAAAGGTTGAATATCAACTCAGCCCCTTGTATCGCAAGTTGAGTTGAAGGTGGCAGAGGCGACCACAAATCCTCGCAAATCTCAATTCCGAAACAGAAATTACGAGTCATAAAAAGAAGGTCTGCACCGAAGGGTACATCGCCGTTCCAAAGTTCGATAACAGGTATATTAGTTCTGCCAGGCGTAAACCAGCGTTTTTCGTAAAACTCGCCGGTATTGGGTAAATTAACCTTTGGAACTGCGCCTATCACCTCTCCGTCGGTTATCACAAAGGCGCAGTTATACAAATTATTATCGACTTTTATCGGAGCGCCGACGAGCACTATTATCGGTTGTTCGCGAGTATATTCGGCTATATCACGCAATGCCAACATAGCATTTTGCTGCAGTTGTTGAGTGAAGAACAAGTCGGCACAAGTATATCCCGTGATGCTTAACTCAGGAAATGAAACTATCTGCACCTCAGCCTCTACTGCTATGTCGATTTGTTCTTTTATTCTATCGGCATTAAAAGAGCAGTCAGCCACTTTTACTTGCGGCACCGCAGCCGCAACTCTTACAAATCCGAAATTATTTTGCATGATAGAAACAGGAAAGAAAAAATGAATACCTTAATATCAATGCGTATATAAGCACGGCTACAAAGATATAAAAAATTATTGATTTAACAAAAAAACGAAACTTTTTTGCAAACTATTTTGTACATTCAAAAAAAAGCATTACTTTTGCAGCCGCAAATGAAAATAATCGGTGCTATCGTCTAGCGGTTAGGACAAAAGATTCTCAATCTTTAAACCGGGGTTCGATTCCCCGTAGCACTACAAAGCCTGCTGACAATCAGCGGGCTTTTTGTTTTATTGAAGTTAAAATCAGTTACAACTATACATTAATAATCACAGCATTAACTAAATTCAAACTATTGTTGCCTGCATTATAAACATTGTAGCAGTTTTTTAGTCAGTTTACTGATTGACGATATTTGTCGGGAAATAGATAAAACCATCAACGAAAATTTCCTTTTTAACCACAGTGAATTACAAAAAATTTGGCAGGCATATATTTTTTTCATAAATTTGCAGGCTAAAATATTTGTGGCACTTTGTTTGCTGTGTGTCTGATAAGAATCATTGTAAACCATAGCAAATGTCTCACAAACTTCAATTATTATGAAACGAAACGGATTATTATTTTTACTTTGCGTTTTTGCTGTCAGTTGTTTTGCGACCGACTCGCTTATAGAAAAAGTTGCGGCTCTTAACAAGGGCAACAATTACATATCTTCGGCCTTCACCGAGACAAAGGTGATGCCTCGAATTAAGAAGGAAACGAAAAAATACGGCAATCTTTATTTCGTTCGCGAAAGCGAAAAGCTTATGATGCGTTACACCGACCCTGAAGGTGATTATTCGCTAATAGAGAATGGTACTATGTATGTTCGTCGCGGCGATAAGACTCTAAAATTCGGTAACACACAGAAAGATGGCAAGATGTCGGTATTTAAAAGTTCGCTTATCTATGCAATGAAAGGTGAGGTAGCGTCTGTTGCCGCTGAAAACGAAGCAGAAATCACTTCAGAGCAAAGCGATACACAGTATATATTCACTCTAAAGCGTCAGAATAATCATAAAGTAGGCGTCAAGCAGATAACACTTATTTACGATAAATCAACCGGGGCACTTGTTGTGCTGAAAATAGAAGAGGCAAACGGTAATTACACGTCCTACGAAACACCCAAACCCGATACAAAAACCAAACTCGAAGATAAAGTATTCGCTATCTGACATTCATCAACCAAACATACATTGCTTAACTCTTGTTACTTAGAGAACTTAACATATTCAACTATCGCAATATTGCAGAGGCTAATTTGCTGTTCGCCGACAAAATAAATTGTTTTGTAGGCGATAACGGCATGGGCAAAACCAACTTGCTTGATGCTGTTTATCTCCTTAGTTTCACTAAGTCGGGACTTACCACTCAAGACTCGCAATGCATACTGCATGGCGAGCAGATGGCAATGGTGAAGGGCTGTTACGATTTTGGAGAGACTGAGCCGACTATTATATCGTGTGCTATAAGGGCTGGAAAGAAAAAGCAATTCAGGCGCGGTCAGACCGACTACAAGCGGTTGCTCGAACACATAGGACTTATTCCGCTTGTTATGGTTTCGCCTGCCGACCAGGAACTGATAATTGAGGGTAGCGAAGAACGCCGGCGTTTTCTTGACGGTATAATATCGCAATATAACCGCCAGTACTTAGAGCACCTGAGTCAGTATCAGGCACTTCTAAAGCAGCGTAACGCAGTGCTCAAGCAAGCAGCCGACCGCCAATTCGATGCCTCTGAAGAGGCTTTGCTCGACATATTGGAGGACAAAATGAGCAAACACGACCTCTTCATCTACGAAGAACGTCGGAGTTTTATCGAGCGATTTCGTCCGTACTTCGATGATATTTATAGTTTTATATGTCAGAACAAAGAGCGCACGCACATAGGTTATATCTCGCAAGTAGCCGACCGCGACATACGAAAGTCGCTACATGATACTCGCGAGCGCGACCACATACTGGGCTGGACTACGCAAGGCATACACAAAGATGACCTTGACATGCAACTCGACACCTACCCTATTCGCGAAGTGGGTAGTCAGGGGCAACAAAAGACTTTCCTTATTGCACTGAAGTTGTCGCAAGCTTGTTTCTTGGCAGAAAATCCGGTGTCGGTGTTTGCTGTTAGAAAGCAAAAACCTCTATTACTGCTCGACGATATATTCGATAAACTCGATTCACAAAGGGTAGAGCACATCATCACACTTGTCGGGTCAGACCGATTCGGACAGACTTTCCTAAGCGATACCGACCGGCAGCATATAAGCAGTTTGATAAACAATGCCACCGACCGAGGCAAGGTATTTATAGTTGACAATGGCATAGTAAAAGAAAACTAATACACAACATAACAATGAAAAAACTTATTCTTTTTGCGGCAATTGCCGCTTCAATCTTCAGCGTGGGCGCTCAGTCGCTCAACGAGCAGGTTCTGCTTACTGTTAACGGTGAGCCTTCAACCGTGGGTGAGTTTCTTTACATCTATAACAAGAACAAACAGGAATCGGCTGTTACAGCGCAGTCGCTCAACGAGTATCTTGAGATGTTTATCAATTTCAAACTAAAAGTAGAAGATGCCAAAGACAAAGGTATCGACACGCTGGCGTCGTTTAAAGAAGAATTGCGAAATTATCGTCATCAAGCAACACCTCGCTACATGACTGATACCATAGCAGAGAATCAGTTAGTTGAAGAAACCTACCATAACATGTTAATCGACCGGCAGGTTCGTCATATCGCTATCCGTTGTCAGCTAAACGAGAACGACTCGGCAGTAGCAGTGGCTCGCGGCAAGATAGAGGTGGCTCGCGAACGCGTAACCACCGGTATAGCCACCACGGTTGGCAAAGGCAGAAACCGCCGCATAGTTCGCACCCCTGAGGACTTCGCGACAGTGGCGTTGGAGATGTCAGACGACCCGTCGGTAAAGAACAACAACGGCTTGGTAGGTTGGGTAACACCTTTCCATTTCGTCTATCCTTTCGAAAAAGCCACCTACGAAACACCGGTTGGAGAAGTAAGTCAGATATTCCGCACACCTTTCGGATTTCATATCTTGAAAGTAGAAAACGAACTGCCTCACAAAGAGGTTAATGCCGCTCATATAATGAAACGTGTGGTTCTTTCTCAAAATAAAGATGCAGAACAAGCAGCAAAAGAAAATGCAGAGGCATCAGCTGCTGCAAAGACTGCTATCGACTCGGTTTATCTGATTGCAAAAGCAGATGACAGCAATTTTGCTGAATTAGCGATGAAGGAATCCGACGACCGCGGCACTGCTCAAAGAGGTGGAAACCTCGGATGGTTCAGCAGAGGCCAGATGGTAAAAGAATTCGAAGATGTGGCATTTGCAATGACAAAGGAAGGCGATGTTTCCGAGCCGTTCCAAACTAATTTCGGTTGGCATATAATGAAATATTATGGTCAGAAAGGTGTTGAACCTCTGCCGGATGTAAAAGAGACAATAAAGAAAAACATAATGCGCGATGAACGTCGCGACATAGTAGAGCAAGCCTTCTGCGACAAACTAAAAACAGAATATGGTTTCCGCGAGGACCCGTCAGCCATAGTTGCATTCCACGAAGCTATCACGGGCAGCAACCTCGCAGACAGTGTGTTCCTTGAGCGCATTTCCTTGCTTCATAACTTTATGTTTGCTATTGGTGAAGAGGTATTCACTCAAGACGATTTTGCCGAATATATAAAGAAGAACACATGGAGCCAATATGGTTCGATGCACGAAGCTTTGAACGAGAAATACAATATGTTCAAAAATCAGAAACTGCGCGACACGGAAGACAAACATTTGGAAGAAAAATATCCCGAACTGCATAATCTTATGAAAGAATATCACGATGGTATATTGCTTTTCGATGTATCGCTCAACGAAGTTTGGGACAAGGCAGGCCAGGACACAGCCGGTTTGCGCCGTTATTTCGACGAGCACAAGGCTCAATACAAGTGGGAGACACCTCGTTTCAAGGGTATGATACTACGAGCAAAAACAAAGCAGGCACTCAATGCTGCCAAGTCGATTATAAAGAACTTCCCTGCCGACACTATCGACCGTGTGATTGCTCAGCGCATCAATGCCGACTCGTTGCAGTTTGTCAGCTGCGAGAAAGGCTTATGGGCGCAAGGTGAAAATCCGATTGTTGACCGTTATGGCTTCAAGCAGAAAAAAGTGGAAGTAGCAGCCGATACTATATTCCCATTCGTTGAAGTGGTGGGTAAGAAACTGAAAGGCGCCGAAGAGTATCAAGACGAACGCGGCAAGGTGGTGGGTGATTATCAGAACTACCTTGAGACAGAGTGGCTCAAACGTCTGCACGACAAATACGAGGTGGTGGTTGACACTTCGGTGTTCGAGAAAGTTAAAGCGACATTATAATAAAATTCTGTTTCAGTTGAAGATACGCCGGATAATATTAGCTGTCTTGCTTGCAATAGCACTTAATGTTGTGTTGTTGCGCCATAGTGTGCGTTTCGATCTCAGTGAGGACAAGCGATACACCCTCTCGGCATCAACAAAAGAATACCTTCAGCACAATATCGACTGCGAGTTGCAGGCGCAAGTAATGCTAAGCGGCAATCTGAATGCGGGCTTTAGCCGATTGCAAACAGCTACCATTGATATGCTGCGCGAACTATCGCGTTATGCTAATATAAGTCTCGCTGATGCCGACGATGAAGAACTTGCAGCACAAATGCAGATGCTCGAGAAAAACGGTTATAACCCAACACAGATTTACGAGACAACAGGCGATGGCAAACAGCAGCAAACGATAGTTTATCCTTATGTTTTACTATCCGACGGCAAACATATAGTGGTAGCTAACCTACTTGTCAACAATCCTTCGCAGTCGGGTGCGGAGAATCTTAACACATCTATTGAGCAACTTGAGTACACCTTGCTTCGTGCTATTCATCTGCTTGTGAAAAGCGAACGCCCAAAAGTGGCATTCCTTGAGGGTCATGGTGAGTTGCCTGAACTAAACACGGCAGACTTGCAGCAGGCACTCGCTCCGTATTGCGACATCTACTTCGGCACCATTACCGACGATGCACGTTGCTTAGATGAGTTCCGTTGTGTAGTAGTAGCTGACCCCACGGAACGTTTCAGCGAGCACGACAAATACATAATCGACCAATACATAATGCGTGGTGGCAGAGTGCTCTGGGTGGTGAACGGTGTGCGTTTATCGACGGCTACACTGACCGACAACGGTTTTACACCCGTTCTGCCACTCGACCTTAACATACAAGACATGCTGTTCAGATATGGTTTCCGCATCAACCACAATCTGGTGGAAGACGTGCAATGTCTGCCTATTCCCGTTGATATGTCGGCTGACCCCACACAACATAACTACATGCCCATGCCATGGGTTTATTCGCCACTACTCAACACCTCAGCCGAAAATGCTATAACTCGCGGCATCATGCAGGTGAATGCTACTTTTTCAAGCACTGTCAGCTTTGTGGGCAGTGGGGACGGGCAGCAGCGTCAGGTGCTGTTATTCACCTCGTCGAACAGCAAAACACAAGCTACGCCTGCCGAAGTTGACCTCACCGACCTCAGTCAGAACCCTGAGTTATTTACCGATAATGCACTGCCTGTAGCAGCTTCGATAGAGGGTACGTTTCCGTCGTTGTTTGCTCACAGAATGATTCCCGACTCGATAGAGAACAGCACTCAGCAAATGAGCGAAGGCTCGTCGAGACAAGTGGTTGTGGCATGTGGAACAGCAATTCAGAATGAATTGCAAAACGGCAAGCCTCTGCCTCTCGGATTCGACAGATATTCGAAAATGCAATTCGGTAATCGCGATTTCTTTCTTAACACGATACTCTACCTGACCGACAACGATAACCTACTGCAACTTAGGCAGAAAAACATAACACTAAGGCTACTCAACAAACAACGCACACAAGAGCATATCAACGGCATCCGACTGCTAATCATAGGTATGCCATTGCTTGTTTTGTGTCTGATAGGTTTGACAATTACCATAGCAAGCAAAAAGAAATATAGCCGGTATAAAACCAATATATCATAATAATGAAACATACTATTTCGATATTCCTTATCCTATTCGTGTTCTCGGTGCATATAGCGGCACACGACTATCCCATTGAAGTTATCAATGGGAAGCGAGTGTATGTATATACCGTTCAGAAGTCGGAGGGACTTTGGCGCATAAGCAAGAACTTTGATGTTACTCAAGACGAGATAATAGCCCTGAATCCGGAATTAGCCACATCAGGTTTGAGATATGGACAAACTATATATATACCTGCAAAAGACGATACAACACAAAGCGAAGGTACTATAGAGTATGTAGTACAGCGTCGGGAAACACTTTATTCGCTTGCTAAGCGCTATGGAGTAAAGGTTGACGATATAATAGCCGTTAATCCTCAACTCAAGAAATCGAAACTTCGCGCAGGAGATGTTATACTTATTCCTTCCGGCGAAAGGGATGAGCCAAAGGAAGAAAAGGAAATTAAGGAAGAAAATGAAGATAAGAGCGGGGTAAAAGAACAAACGGCAGAATCGGAAATAGTAAAACCGACTGACCAACGAATACATATAATAAGCAAGGGAGAGACGCTTTTCTCGCTCGGCAGACAATATGGCGTAAGCGTTGAAGAGTTGCAAGCCGCTAACCCCGTTGTATCACAAAACATGCCGATAGGAGCCGAATTGATTATTCCATCGAAAGATACATCTGCCACAGACGGCACTAAGAAAGAGACCATACAGAAGGACATAGCAAAAGACAACATCTCGCAGGAACAAAGCAAACAAGAGCCCGACACGATCTCTAAACCGTCGTTAGTGAGCAAAACAAATATTGAGAGTCTGATAGGCTCATTGTTCAATCCTTTTGGGTTCGACTCCATTACTGCTCCCCCACAAAATGAACCTGCTATAGATTCAAGCATGCTTGCCACTCCTCTTCGTATCGCTATTATCCTGCCATTCTGCACCGATGCTGCCATCGATGCCTCTAACGAACGGTTTGTAGAGTTCTATCAGGGAGTGCTTCTTGCCATCAAACAGGCACAAGATGCCGGACAAACTTTCGAACTATATGTTTACGACTCGGAGAAAAGCGATGTTAGAATCGAGCATATTCTGCAGCGTCCTGAAATGTTCAACATCGATGCCATCATCGGACCTGCATACCCCTCGCAAGTTGCTAAAGCCGCTAAATTTGCAAAAGAAAACAAAGTGCCGCTTATCGTTCCGTTTACCTCGAAAGTGGCAGATGTGGAATCGAATGAGTATATAGTGCAATTCAACCCAACCGACGAACTGACGCAAACAGCTGTGGTTAACTATCTTACCGAACGAGAACAAAGCATCAACTGCGTGTTTGTGAACACTCCTTATACAGATTCCGACGACAACGCAAAGATAAAGAAAATGTTGAAGGACAAAAAAGTTAACATTACTGAGATTTCAGCTTCAATTATAGAGAACGATTCGCTCAGTTACTTACTCGACGCCACAAGAGAAAACATATTGATTTTCGATTTCGAGCAATATAATGCTCTTCAGCAGTATCACAAAAAAATTAAAACAGCGGCAAAAAAGTGCCGAATAACTCTATTTGCTCATCATTCGTGGATCAATCAGGAAACATTCACTCTACCCGCCATTTACACTAATATTTTCAACATCAATAAATTCAGCGTTTCTCGTTACGACTCGCGTTACCTTTATTATTTCAAGAACAACGCACGCACAACCGATCCACGCTACGACCTTTTAGGATACGACATTACAACTTATACTATCCGACTGCTTCAGCAAGGCTCGGAGACAAGTTTGAAGCAACGTGCCGTTCAGACACAGTTTGAGGGAGTGCAATCGCGCATCGAATGCAAACCCACAACGAATGGCGGCTGCATTAATAGCTACATACCAATACTGAATAAGAACTGATTAGATAATCAGCCATCCAAGCCCAATGAAACGATATGTCTTTTTGCTTATTTTAGGATTCTCGGCGTTGCAGGCTGCAGCTCAGCCTGCTTTGTCGTCGCCCGAATACTATATTGGCGGTCAGGCGGGTGTATTGGCTTCAAGAGTAAACTTCTCGCCTACAGTCAATCAGACGGCTACCAAACCGTTATGGGGAGCAAATGCAGGAGTGGTATTCCGCTATGCAAGGCATAAATACTGCGGACTGCAAGTGGAACTCAACTACATGCAACGAGGTTGGAGGGAACCGAGCACCGAGACAACCGAAGAATATTCGCGCCGGTTAGACTATATAGAAATACCGTTTATGTCGCATATCTACTTTGGTAAGAAAGTGCGTGGATATATAAATTTAGGGCCGCAAATAGGCTACCTTATCTACGACAACTTCCCCCCCTCAACGGCAGGCGACGAAGCCGTACAGCAGAAGCAACGTACCGATAATCATTTCGACTGGGGAGTAACAGCAGGTATAGGTATGTATGCCCGCACTAAAGCAGGCGTTTGGCAAATAGAAAGCCGCTTTAACTATTCGCTTGGCACTATCTACTCGTCGAGAGCCGGAGGTTACTTCAACTTATCGAATCACATGAACCTGAGTTTGAACTTTGCCTATCTATGGCAACTGCAACCTAAAGACAGAAAAAAGAAATAATACAGATAAATAATTCTAATAAAAATTGTAATACTATGAAAACATTCCCCGCATCGCAACTTATCATCAACGCTGATGGTAGTGCATTTCACCTCCACATTCGTCCTGAACACCTTGCCGACAAGGTCATACTTGTAGGCGACCAAGACCGCGTTAATATGGTGGCATCGTTCTTCGACGAAGGTAGCATTGAATGCGACATTCAGTCGCGCGAGTTTCACACCATAACCGGCAAATACCACGGCAAACGTATCTCATGTGTATCGACAGGTATTGGCACTGACAATATCGACATCGTAATGAACGAATTAGATGCACTGAAGAACATCGATTTCAACACCCGCACCGAGAAAGCCGAGAAAACAAGTTTGGAGATTGTGCGTATCGGCACTTGCGGAGCTATGCAAGACGACATACCCCTTGGCAGTTTCTTGGTTAGCGTTAAGTCGATAGGTTTCGATGGTGTTCTTTCGTTCTACAAGGGCCGCGACGAGATAAGCGACCTCGGATTTGAGAAGGCATTGGTTGACTTCATCGGTTACCCGAAGAAAGCTGCTGTTCCGTATATTGTAAAGGCTAACGAAGAATTAGTTGAGCGTATTGCCCGCGACGATATGCACCGCGGATGTACTATCGCTGCCAACGGTTTCTATGGTCCGCAAGGACGCGTGCTTCGTTGTGATATTGCGGTTGCCGACATCAACGAGAAGATAAGTGCTTTCCGTTATGAAGGACAACGCATCACCAACTACGAGATGGAAGGGTCGGCTATTGCCGGACTGAGTCTGCTGATGGGGCACCGTGCAATGACCGTTTGCTGCGTTATAGCACAAAGGAAAGTTGAAGCCGCCAACACCGACTACAAACCACGTATCAAACAACTTGTAGAAACAGTACTTGAAAGAATATAAAACAATGAAAAAGACAATGATAATAGCACTTGCTGCATCGTTAAGTATGCTCTCGTGCACTAAAACAACACAACCTAACGATTATAACGTGGACAGATTTTACGACCTCGAAGTGCTACGCTACGACGTGCCCGACTTCGACCAACTCACCGAGCAACAGCAACTGCTGATATGCTATCTTACAGAGGCTGCACTCTATGGCAGAGACATCCTCTACGACCAGAACTGCCGCTATAACTTGGCTATTCGACGCACTTTGGAGAGTATCTATACCAACTACCCCGACAAGACCAACGAGCAATATCTGCTGATGGAGAAATATCTGAAGCGCGTTTGGTTCTCGAACGGCATACACCACCACTATTCGGAAGATAAGTTCTTGCCCGAGTTCACTCAAGAATGGTTTGCCGAGGCTATACATTGCATTCCTCAGGCGGATATCGAGCGTTTGCTTGAAGGTTACAATGGCGACGCAGAAGCTATGTTTGCCGAGCTCATGCCCGTTATGTTCGACCCCACGGTTTTGCCAAAGAAAGTGAATCAAGCCGATGGTGTTGACTTGCTTTTGACTTCAGCCAACAACTACTATGCCGGCCTCACACAAGCCGAAGCAGAAGCATGGTATGCAGCACACAAAGACAACTCACCGGAGCCGCTTTGGATAGGACTGAACTCGCGACTCGTGAAACATGCCGACGGCACCATCGAAGAGCAGGTATTCCGCATAGGAGGACATTACAGTCAGGCACTCGAGAAGATTGTTGAGAACCTTGAGAAGGCACTTGAAGTGGCAGAGAACGACCAGCAACGCGAAGTGATTGAAAAACTTATTGAGTTTAACCGCACAGGCGACCTCAAAACCTTCAACGAATATTGCATAGCCTGGGTGAAAGACCTCGAGTCGAGAGTCGATTTCGTTATGGGATTCACCGAGGTTTATGGCGACCCGCTTGGCATTACAGGCGCATGGGAGTCGATGATCAACTTCAAGAATCTTGAAGCCACAAAACGCACCTCGGTGTTGGCTGCAAACGCCCAATGGTTTGAAGATAACAGTCCTACCGCCAAAGAATACAAAAAAGAGCAAGTACGCGGTGTAAGCGCCAAGGTGATTAATGCCGCTCTGTTGGCAGGTGACTGCTATCCGTCAACACCTATCGGTATCAACCTGCCTAACGCCAACTGGATACGTCGCGAGTATGGTTCCAAATCGGTTACCGTTCAGAATATCACCGACGCTTACGACAAAGCAGCGCAAGGCAACGGATTCAACGAAGAATTTATGATTTCTTCCAAAGAAATAGAGATGACACGCAAGTATGGTTCGCTCGACGACAATTGTCATACCGACCTGCACGAGTGCTTGGGACATGGCTCGGGCAAGATGCTCGAAGGTGTTTCTAAAGATGCACTGCGCGAACATGGTTCTACCATCGAAGAAGCTCGAGCCGACCTCTTCGGACTCTATTATATTGCCGACCCCAAGATGGTTGAATTAGGTATTCTTCCAAACAACGAGGCATATAAGGCCGAATACTATCGTCAGATGATGAACGGTGCTATGACACAGCTTGTGCGCGTTGAACTTGGCAAAGACCTTGAGGAAGCGCACATGCGCAACCGCCAACTTATTGCTAATTGGGTACTTGCACACACCAACCCCGAAGCGCCGGAAGTACAGATAGTGAAACGCGAAGGCAAGTCGTATATGCAAGTGAACGATTACGAAGGTCTGCGCAAACTTTATGGCGAATTGCTTGCTATCGTGCAACATATCACATCAACGGGCGACTACCAGATGGCTAAGCAGTTGGTTGAGACCTATGCCGTGAAGATCGACCCCGAACTTCACCGCGAGATGCTCGAAAGATACAAGAAACTCGACCTTGCTCCATACAAAGGATTTGTTAATCCTGTGTATAAGATGCTATGCGACAAGGAAGGCAAGGTAATAAGCATCCAACTTAACTACAACGAGGGCTATGCCGAGCAACACCTGCGCTACTCGCGCGACTACTCGCCACTGCCCACATGGAACGACTAACGCTTGGTTCATGCAAACGGTAGAGCTACCTATATCGAAAAGTATTGCTAATCGCCTCCTCCTAAAATCCGCTATAGAAGGGGGCGATTTGGCATTACCCGTAACCGGCAACAGACTGCCCGACGACACTCGGCTTATATTGGGTGTACTGAGACACGCACAAATTGTGGCTACGACTCTATCACCTACCACCTATAACCTTGACAACTGCGCTACTGCCATGCGTTTTCTTACTGCATATTTTGCCGACAGAGAGAGTTGCGAAGTAATCCTTACGGGTTGTGAGCGGATGAAACAGCGGCCTATAGGTCAACTCGTTGATGCACTACGCTGCATTGGTGCTGATATTACTTATTTAGAGAAAGAAGGCTTTCCCCCGCTAATGATTAGAGGTAAGAGGCTTGACAAGAGCAGAGAAGTGACCATTTTAGAGCCGCTCAGCACTCAATACATATCGGCTCTGATACTTATTGGCGCAAATGTTACAACCGACTGTCACTCGCCTTATATCGACATGACCCGGACTATTCTCAGCGGCTACAGCACTCTCGAGCGCGACTGGTCGGCTGCAGCATTCTTCTACGAGAACACGGCACTGACCGGAAAGGAGTATTTCTTTCCTGCATTGTCGCTTAACTCTTGCCAGGGTGACAAGATGGTAGCAGAAGTATTTCGGCAACTCGGTGTCGCTACCGAAGAGATAAACGACGGCATACTAATACGACCTGACAACAAACCAATTGCTAAAACACTTACGCTCGATTTCTCGCTTTGCCCCGACCTCTACCCTGCCCTTTATGCTACTTGCGTTTTGCTCGGCGTTGAAAAGCAGTTTACAGGCATGCAGGCACTGACTATAAAAGAAAGTAACCGCATAGAAGCGATGCAGCAGATAGAGCAATTGCCGGCGAAAGGAACATGCCTTAGTTCGCATAACGACCACCGCATAGCCATGGCACTTATTGCAGCCGGCTACAAAGTAGATAACAGCGAATGTATACACAAATCGTTTCCCGATTTCCTTTTAAACTTTGAAAATTGAATTTTAACTTTGAAAATTGAATCTGAATTTTGAACTTTGAACTTTGAAAATTGAACTATAGTGAGACGATTTCTTATAATATTACTTGTTTTAGCAAGCAGCCTTGCGTTGTTTGCACGGTCGTCTCGAGCTGATAAACAAAAGCAACGTCTAATAGAAAACATCAATAAAGGTAACTTCGACAAAGCACTGAGAAACATTAAAAAGGTTGAGGATTGGAGTTTTGATGAAGAAAATGTTAGTTTGTATGTAAACATCAATTCCGGATTAAATTTTTTCGGCTACGCTGATTCTATTGGCTTTCAAATTCCGGCAGTTGATAGTTTGGCTATTTACATAGCACAGGAAAGCGAGATATTGGGCTATTACAATTATTATTACAGCGATTATAATAATGCTTTACCTTACTATAAATTAAGTTCTAACATATATAAATCTATTTTAGGTGAGAATCATTCTCAGTATGCTGCATCTTTGGGTAATTTAGGAATTCTATATATGACTATCGGCGATTATACTGAAGCTGAGCAATATTATCTTCAATCCTTAGAATCAATAAAATCTATTTTAGGAGAGAATAATCCTCAGTATGCCGCGTCGCTTATGAATTTAGGACTTCTTTATTCTGATATGGGCGATTATTCTAAAGCAGAGCAATACTATCTTGAATCTTTAGAAATCACAAAAAATGTTTTAGGGGAGAATCATGCTGAGTATGCCACGTCTCTCAATAATTTAGGCGGTCTTTATTCTGATATAGGCGATTATTCCAAGGCCAAACAATATTATCTTCAATCTTTAGAAATCAGAAGGAACATTTTTGGCGAGAATCATCCAATGTATGCAGCATCACTGTTGAGTTTAGGAAATTTATATTTTAACATCGGCAATTACTCTAAAGCAGAGCAATACTATCTTGAGAAATTAGACATCACAAAAAATGTTTTCGGAAAGGATCATCTTGATTATGCTACATCTCTGCATAATTTAGGTATTCTTTATCGTAATATTGGCGATTATTCCAAGGCAGAGCAATATCATCTTGTTGCATTGAAAATAATAAATAATATCTTAGGTGAGAATCATCCTCAGTATGCCACGGCGCTTATGAGTTTAGGCAGTCTTTATAGTGTTATGGGCGATTATTCTAAAGCAGAACAATATTATCTTGAAGCACTATCTCTCAGAAAAAATAATTTAGGCGAAAATCATCCTGATTATGCTATGTCGCTTATGAATTTAGGGCTTCTTTATTCTGATATAGGTGATTATTCTAAAGCTGAGCAATATTATCTTGAATCCTTAGATATCAAAAAAAGAATTTTTGGGGTAAATCATCCTCAGTATGCGGCTTCTCTTAATAATTTAGGACGCCTTTATAGTTCTATTGGTGATTATTCTAAAGCAGAACAATATTATCTTGAATCCTTAAATATCAAAAAGAAAATTTTAGGTGAGAATCATCCTAATTGTGCCATGTCTCTAACAGGTTTAGGACTTCTTTCTCATAACATGGGCGACTATTCTAAGGCAGAGCAATATTTTCTAAAGAATAAAAATATTACAGAATCTGTTTTCTTGCAATCGCTTGACTATATGTCGGAGCAACAGAGAGAGTTATTTTGGAATACAATAAAAACAACTTACGAATATACATATCCTAAGTTTACTTACCGTTATAAAACTGCAAAACCCGACATTTCCATTTTTGCATACAACAACGAGCTTTTTACCAAAGGCTTACTGCTCAATTCCTCAGAATCTATCAAGCGTTCTATAATAGATAGCCGTGATACCACGTTAATTCGTCAATATAGTGAATTAGTCGCCAAGAAACAGCAAATCATAGTACTTGAAGAGAAAAATCCACAATCCGAATATCTCAATCAAATCAAACAAGAAGCAGAGCAACTCGAAAAAGAACTAACTCGAAATAGCGCAGCTCTGCGTCAGAGTCGTGAGCAGTGGACTATCAGTTGCGATAGTGTGCGGCTGCATCTTGCAGAGAATCAAGTAGCCATCGAATATATGGTAGCACCGCTCAATGCCGACTCTACCATGTATTGCGCACTTCTGCTGCGCAACAGCAGCGAGTACCCTGACTTGATTCCGCTTTTCGAAGAGAAAGAGGTTTTGGCGCTTATAAACACTACTTCTGAAAACAACACGAATTTCACATACTCCTTCGATGACAACGGCAAGCAACTTGCCGACCTTGTATGGGGAAAGATTTTGCCGCATGTCAGACAAGGGGAGACCATCTACTTTGCACCCTCAGGACTGCTTCACCAACTTGCCGTTGAAGCCCTTCCGTACGACGAGACTCACACTATGGCTGATATATTCAACCTTGTGCGTCTGTCATCCACTCGCGAGATAGTTATGCGCAGGAGTGAAATCAAACACTCCGACGCTACGCTCTACGGTGGTATCGAGTACAATATGACAGGCGAGGAACTTCTTGCAGAAAGTGAACAATATAAAACAACCGACCTTCCCGACTTTCGAAGCATAGCAAACGACACTACTAACCGCGGGACAGTTGTTTACCTTAAAGGTACGAAAACAGAGGTTGAGAATATCAACCGCATGCTCAAAGATAACAACCTCGCAGTACAACTCTTTACTTCCACTGCTGCTAACGAAGAGTCGTTTAAAGCCCTCAGTGGTAAGCACCAAAACATACTGCATATTGCCACACACGGCTTCTTCTGGACTGACTCTGCCGCTCACCGCAAAGACTACTTCTCGCAGCGCATGATGCCGATTGACAACGACCAAATGCCATCACCACCTGCCATCGACCCGCTAAACCGCTGCGGACTGCTTCTTGCAGGGGCTAACACTGCCCTTTCGGGGCATAGCAGTGAACTGCCAGACGGCGTGCAAGACGGTATTCTGACAGCCAAAGAAATCTCTTTGCTTAACCTGCGCGATGCCGAATTGGTTGTCCTCTCCGCATGCGAGACAGGCAAGGGTGAGATAACAGGCGAAGGGGTGTTTGGTTTGCAACGAGCCTTCAAGCAAGCCGGAGCACAAACTATCATCATGTCGCTTTGGCCGGTCAACGATGCTGCCACCCAACTCTTGATGACCGAGTTCTACCGCAACTGGATTACAAAAAATCAATCCAAACGCGAAGCCTTCCGCAATGCACAAAACACCATACGCTCACGATTTCCGGAACCAACATATTGGGCAGGATTCGTTATGCTTGACTGAAAATCAGATTAATATATTTTTAACCACAGATTTATGTTTTATTAACCACAGATTTAACAGATTTTGCAGATATAAACAGAATTTTTTATTTCAAATAAGGAATTTCACACAGATGACGCAGATTGTTCAGATATAGCAGATTTTTATTTCTGATTTCAATTTTCTGATTTCCCACGGATTGGAAGATTTTATTACGGATTGAACGGATTTTTCTTTTAACTTTCAACTTTTCACCTTCCATGAGTATTACTGTTATAGTGCCAGTGCGTCATGGCGACCCGAAGCCTGACAAGAAGCTGTTTCCCTCCAATACCTTATTTATTGACGATGCAGGGAAGGGCAAGAAGTATGCTCTTTTGAAAGGCGTAGAGGCTGCTACAACCGACTACGTATGGTTTCGTGATGCCGACACCACCGGAGCAACCGACCTATCTGCCATCGGTCAACTCAGCGCCGATATGTATATCCTGCCGCTTAGAATGACCGAAGGGAATGGTTCGTTGCTCTGCCGGCTACAAGCAACAGAATACGAGGCTATTCAACGGCTGACAATAGAGGCTGCAAGAAAAGGTAGAGCGGTTATGTGCTCGGGAGCGAATCTCATCGTAAGACGGAAAGCCTGGCTCACAAGCTACGAAGACATACACCCTGAGATACCTTCAGGCGACGATATGTTCATACTCGAAAGTTTCAAACGCCGCCGACTTAGTATCAACACCCTTTGTAAGCCGGAACTGACGGCAATCGTTGAGCCGCAACCGACACTAAGAGGACTACTGAGACAACGGATGCGCTGGGCTGGGAAAGCTCCTCACTACACCGACAGCGACATACGGCTATGCGCTGCTGCAGTGGCAATAATAAACATACTATGTATCTTGTGTCCTCTGTTTTACATACCTAAATACCTCGTTGAGCGACGATTTATAAGTAGCACAACACCTGTAAGTCTGCTGCTTAGTCTCGTTTATCCATATTATATGCTCATATCCGCTATCGGAGGACTGATACATAAAGGAAGATGGTAACCGACCGCCTGACTCCTGACTCCTGATTCCTGACTCCTGATTCCTGATTCCTGACTCCTGATTCCTGATTCCTGATTCCTGATTCCTGATTCCTAACCGCAGAGAAGCACATTTTTTACATTATTTTCATATATTTATTTGACAATTTGTTATTATTTTTTAACTTTGCACCCATAATTTCAAATATCACATTATGAGAAAGCGTATTGTAACCATATATCTCTTCGTTTTGCTTGCCGTAACCCTTTCTGCTCAGGGGCGTTTTCCTTTTCAGACTCAGCAACCTACCGAATGGTCGGGGACTGGTTGGGCGCTCAACAAAGGATATATAGTTACCAACCACCATGTTGCAGATAACGCTCGCACTATTCGAGTTAGTTTTTCGCATGCCGACACCACCGTGCAATACTCCGCTCAAGTGGTACTAATGGACGAGGAGAACGATCTTGCGCTATTGAAAATCAACGACTCTAAGTTTCATGGATTCGGCACTCTGCCATACGCCATCAAGACCACTCTTGCCGATGTTGGCGAGTCGGTATTCGTTTTAGGATACCCGCTTACAACAACAATGGGCGAGGAGATAAAACTAACAACCGGTATCATATCGTCGCATTCGGGATTTCAAGGCAGCAAGGTGCAATATCAGATGTCTGCGCCCGTGCAACCCGGCAACAGCGGCGGTCCACTATTCGACGACAACGGCAACATAATAGGTGTGGTGAATGCCAAACACTCTGATGCCGAAAACGTAAGTTATGCTATCAAAGCCTCATACTTGCAAGCCCTCGTCGGCAGACTACAGGACAAAGACGGAGTGATGCCCACCAAAGGTAATCTTGCCGGTCTTAACCTGCCTGAGAAAGTTAAGAACGTGAAAGACTTGGTATGCCTTATCCATTGTTCATCGCGCGGCGAGACACCTCGTTCTGCTACACCTAAATACGGATCTTCACAAATAACAAAAGGAGCAAAGGTGGTAAGACGTCCATACGTCGATTTCACACGCACTGCCAACACCCGCATCGTCAGCGTTACTATTACCGACAACGAAACGATAGTGGAAATGACAAACAGCAACGAGGCTGCCGAAGGATTCTCGCAATGGATGTCAATCGACAAGAACACAACCATTACTGCTAATGGTCAGGAACTGAAACTCAAAAGAGCCGAAGGTATAGCTATCTCGCCCGACAAGACAGTATTTACAAAAGCAGGAGAGACAAAAACCTTCAAACTCGTTTTCCCCGCTATTGCCAAAGGCACCACCACCTTCAACCTTGTTGAACCCGGTGAGAGCGACTGGAAATTCTATGGTATCTCGCTCAAGGAATATTAATAATGGTGGATTTTTGAATGGTGAAAATGGTGAAAATGGTGGAAATGGTGAATTGCTTAATGGAAGATATGAAGCGCATAATGATAATATTATTGGCGGCATTTGTTTTGTTTGATGCAAATGCAACCCATCGTGCCCTTGTCATCGGCATAGGCGACTACCCCGTCGGTAGTGGCTGGGCAAAAATAAACGGCGACAAGGACATTCCTATGGTAGAAGACATATTGCGCAGCAACGGATTCAAGAAACAGAATATCACCTGTCTGAGCAACAGCCAAGCCACCTGCAGCGCTATATGCCGGCAGTTAGAGAACCTCGTTTCGGCAGCACAAACAGGAGACTATATCTATATTCATTTCTCAGGTCATGGTCAGCAAATAACCGACCTCAACGGCGATGAGGACGATGGGCTCGACGAAGCATGGATTCCTTACGATGCACAGTTTGCTTTCGAGAAAGGTAAATACGAAGGCGAAAACCACCTTGTTGACGACAAACTGAATGGATATCTCCACCGGCTCCGCCAAAAAGTGGGTGATACAGGCAAGATCGTGGTTATTGCCGACGCATGCCATAGCGGCGGAGGAAGCAGAGGAGACGACGAGTATGTTATTCGCGGCGCAAGAGACGCTTTCGTTATCCCTGCTACTGCTGACGACCGACATAACGCAGACATACCTGTGCAGAAGGTGGAATGGGTATTCCTCAGTGCTTGCAAACCCTACCAAAGCAACTACGAATATAACGGCAACGGCTCGCTTACATACGCTTTGTATCAGCAACGAGACAACTTCACACGACTCACTGCCAAACAAATACGACAGAGCGTGAGCCAATGTATAGCATCCATCATACCATATACACAAAACCCCGTCCTCGATGTCTCCTCTGGAGGCGAAAACAATATATTCTTCTAAAAACCTCAACCTTAACCTTAACCTCAACTTTACACAACTCATGTTTAACCAAATAAATAATCAAACAGATGAAAAAAGTAATGTTTTTCAGCATCATCGCTATTTCTGCCATGATGCTTTCGTGCAACAAACAACCTGCACAAACCGAAGAGAAAGAAACCATCGCAGCTGAGGCTTCCCAACCACTCGCAGCACTTCGCACTGCCACCGACCTCGCTAAGTATGGTTACGAGGCTGAATCGGCTACCGCTCTCATCGAGGCTGCCAACATCATCGCTTCTACCCCCGTTAGCACCCTCGAGGCAGAAACACAGAATGGAACAGAAAACCCTAACGAGAACGAGAAAACAGAAAAAGTACAATTCGCTCCCGCTCAACTGCTCAACGATGCTCGCACTCTTACACAAGATGAAAACGTCCTGGCTTTGGCCGATAAGGTAGAGGCAAAACTTAATGCTCAAAACGATACTGCGCGAGGCGCTGTAAACGGACCCAAATACGACTACGGAACTGTTTATGCCAACTCCTATGTTTACTACGATATCCGCTTCCGGGCTCATGAAGTAGCCGAAGTAGCTCTCTCCGGTGATGGCGATACCGACCTCGACCTCTATGTTTACGACGAAAACGGTAACCTCATCACTTCCGATACCGACTATACCGACGACTGCTATGTACGCTTCACCCCGCGTTGGACAGGACTCTTCCGACTCAAGATCGTTAACCGGGGAGGAGTATATAACAACTACGTTCTCGTTACCAACTAAGCACAAACAACACAACACTATACTAATGAGGGTGTGTCAAAATGCCGACACACCCTCTTGCTATTTTGTATGTAGGTTGCTTGGAAAGTTCCTAAAAAATGTTGTAAGATGTCAAACTGCCACAAAATGCTCCTTATTCTTGTTATGGTAAGGCATACCTCGATATAA
>JAFSTG010000040.1 GCA_017450605.1 Paludibacteraceae bacterium
GCCGTCGATCCATTTCTGGATGAGTTTCTGTGTGGGATAATCGTCAGCGAAGGCTGCTGCAAGTTCGCTCAACTCTTTAATTGCATCAGAATTGTAGTCGGTCTCGATCTGCTGTTTAGGGTCGTCATAGAACGGGAACTCGATAGTCTTCATAGCCTCCTGGAGGTCTGCCGGTTTGCAGCCAAGTTCTACCAAGCGGTTGAGTACTTCTTCTGCCTCGTCCCATTCTTCTTCGGCTTCCTCTTTCCATTTGTCGGCAAGCTTGTTCCAACCGTTAAGACGGTCGTAAGCTGAGAAAGCAAAATGTTGTTTACTATTACCAAACCATACTGCGCCTAAATACGCAAGTCCTTTTAATGCTTCTTCTTTTGTCATAGTGTTTATATTTTTATTGGTTTAACGATAAGGTTCAATGTTAAAGTACAACCTTCGGCTTTCAACCCTTCTTACAGCACCTTGAGTATTTCGCTCTCGATGTCTTCGGGTTTGGTTGTCGGAGCAAAGCGTCCAACTACTGTGCCCTCGCGGTCAACAAGGAATTTTGTGAAGTTCCAGCGAATATCACTTTCTTTCTCGTAGGTCTTGCTTATTTTCTTAAGCATAGCGCCTGTTCCTTTGGCTGCCAAACCGTGGTATTCTTCTGTAGGAGCCTGCTCTTTGAGGTAGGTGAACAATGGTGATTCATTCTCGCCGTTAACATCTATCTTTGCAAACTGCGGGAAACTGACGTTATATTTCAGCTGGCAGAAGCTTACTATTTCTTCCTCTGTACCCGGAGCTTGTTGCCCGAATTGGTTGCAAGGAAAATCAAGAATAACGAGCCCCTGATCTTTGTACTTCTTGTAAAGTTTCTCGAGCGCTTCGTATTGCGGAGTAAAACCGCAGCCTGTAGCAGTATTAACCACTAATAGGACTTTGCCTTCCCACTGAGCCAGTTGAACCGGCTGCTTCTTGGTGTCGAGCACCGTAAAATCGTAGATTTTCATAATTTTATCTGTATTATTGTTTGAATTCTTTTTAGCGCATGCGGGCAAAATAAGTAATAACCCTAACGATAGAATTGTAATTAGTTTCTTCATCGGTTTGTTTTTTTCAGTCGCAAAGGTAGAATAATATTTTGAATTCTGCAAGAGTTTGTGCAAATTTATGTCGTGAACGTTATATTTTCTTTTGAATTGTATTTTCTATATGTCAAATTGATGTGAATAACTCTGTCTTAAAAGAATAACTCAAACAAATAGCAGACATTCATGTTTATTGAAAGCGTACGGCGAAATTGAGAACTGCATTCCAGTCCCATGTCATCAGTCGCATGTTGATTTCAGGATTTTCGGTAATTGTGCTACCTTCGCCCACTGCTATCATGCGGTCTTTGGCTTTGAAACGAATGTTGTTGACCACAGCGTTGAAGCAAAGCACAAAGCGTGATGAGATGTTATATACAACGGCTGCTTTGGCTTGCCCGGTAACATAAACGGGGAATGCAGGTTTTAGTTTACGACTAAGTATAAGGTTGTATCCCACTTCTTTGGGTATAAACATCCGGTCGTCGCCCGTTATTATCATGCGATTTAGTATCGAGAGCATAGGTGTTGCTGATATGTGCAGCAGCACCTTTCCTTTGTTGGGGGTGTAGTTGTAACCGTATCCTGCACCAATGGCTATCTGATAAAGCTCCATTTCGTGTACCCCTCCAATCCTTTCAATAAGTTCATCGTGAAGAAATTCTAAGCGCGAGTATATGAAGTCGGCAACAATGAGTGCAGAACCCGCCGAACGTTTCTGTGTGTACGATGCCTTGAAAGCGGCAGGCATTGAAAACTTCTGTCGGTTAAGCGCTACATAACCCGAAACAAAGAACGTTGTGGTGGCAATGTCGCTACTCGAGAACTCTACATTCCCCTCTGTAGATGAGGCGTCGATATATCCGCCCGCAAATGTGGTTTTCCGCCGGAATAGGTCTATTCCGAAACTATTTTGCAGAAGGGAAAATTTAAGGTTCGAATAGCCGCGAAACAAATCCCATGAGTAACCGAAACTCATGTTTCTGAATCCTACAACGAAGCCTAATTTGGTAGTTATGTTCGAGCCTAACTGAGAAACAACATTGTCGTAATACGGCAAGTTGGTACAGTTTATTGATGTATGGACACTGCCGTAGTCGCCATTCAGAGCCACAGTAAAACGGTAACGCGGAAGTCCTATATAGTCGGTGTTAACATTCTTAAGAAAATACCTGTCAGCACGCAGCATCAGTTTCTGCCAGCGGGTAGGCTGGGGCAGAAAGGCTTGCATGGGCGATGCCGACGGCTCTACTCGGTCAAATAAACAAGGAGGCTGCAAAGTGCCGATTGAGTCGGAAGTGGCGTATGCAAATGCAACAATAAAGAGTAAAATTATTGAGAATAGATATCTGTTCACGGCGCAAAGATACGATTTTTTTTCAACTTTCAAGAATACACCATGCAGAGCGCTCGTAATAAACTTACCTTAAGATTAATTTTGTTTCATTCATTATATCATTATTTGCCTATCTCAGAAAAAAACATTACCTTTGCGATATGTTTTTATAAATTCAGTAATACTATTGTTATTGTATTGATAATGTTTGTGTTGATTGCTTAATACTATAGTTATATGACATTACTTCTACAGATTATTACGCTTATCGGGTCCGTGGCGATGCTTATGTACGGAATGAAGGTGATGAGCGAAGGATTGCAAAAAATGGCAGGTAGTCGCCTCAGTAACGTACTCGGAACGATGACTACCAACCGCTTTACCGGTGTTCTAACCGGTACATTTATTACTGCCGCTGTTCAGTCGTCAACTGCCACTACGGTTATGACAGTCAGTTTCGTTTCGGCAGGCATACTCTCGTTGGCACAGGCTATTTCCGTAATTATGGGTGCCAACATTGGTACTACCTTTACCGCATGGATAATGGTGCTTGGAGGCGGCTCGTTCGACCTTAGATTGGTAGTTTATGCCACGATCGTTCTTGCAGTGGCACTTATATATACCAAGCGAAATGCCAATCTTGGAGATTTTCTCATAGGTCTGTCGCTTATGTTATTGGGTCTGACAACTCTTAAAATTAACGCAACTGAGATGCATCTCGACCAGATGGAGCCGGTGCGTAATTTCTTTATGGCTACCGCAAGTTGGGGGTATGGCAGTTATTTCCTATATCTGTTGGTAGGTGGCATACTGACCTTTGCAGTGCAGTCGTCGGCTGCAATAATGGCTATCACCATGACACTCTGTTCAACGCATGTGCTACCTATCGACATGGGTATTGCACTTGTGCTGGGCGAGAATATCGGTACTACAATAACATCTAATGTGGTGGCTCTCTCTGCCTCTGTCATGGCTCGGCGTGCTGCTTTGGCGCACTTGGTGTTTAATATCTTTGGTGTTATTTGGGTGCTATGTATCTTTCGCTGGTTTGTAGGGGGAGTATGCAGCTTGTGGGGAGTGGATTTTACTCCGGGCATACCGAGCGATGTGTCGCCCGACAAACTGAATGCTGTGCTTGCTACGTTCCACTCGATGTTCAACATAACAAATACACTTATTCTTATTTGGTTTGTGCCGGTATTGGAACGGTTGGTAACCATTATAATACCTTCGAAGCCCGAGCAGAAAGATAACGAGAGTCAACTAATTTTTATTTCTGGTGGACTGATGTCAACATCCGAACTCTCTATACTGCAGGCTTGGAAAGAAGTGCATGTGTTCGCTGTCAGAACACAGCGTATGGTAGGTATGATACACGACCTTTATCGTGAACAAGACGACACCGAGTTTACCAAAATATTCTCGCGAGTCGAAAAATACGAAGGTATTTGCGACCGCATGGAGTACGAGATTGCCAACTATCTGAATAAAGTGGCTGACGGACGACTATCCGACCAATCAAAGCACGAAGTGCATAAGATGTTGCGTATCGTCAGCGAGTTAGAGTCGGTTGGCGATGCTAATTATAATCTCTCGCGATATATCCGTCATAAGCACGATAACCATATTAAATTTACTGAATATCAAGATAAAAATGTCGAGATGATGATCTATCTCGTCAGCGGAGCAGAAACAAAAATGGTGGAGGCATTGGAAAAAGTGAATATCACCGAAGAAGAATTTCTTGAGATGACGAATTGCGAGAATGAAATAAATAATTTCCGCGACGAGCTAAAGGCGCAGAATATGCAGCATATCACCGACAGGGAGTACGATTATACAACGGGTGTCAACTACATGGATATTATTATCGAATTGGAAAAAATGGGCGACTACATTATCAACGTTGAAGAATCGCTCTACGAACACAAACACGACAAGTGAATGAAAAAACTATAAATACCATGCGAAAAATATCTTTATTTGTTTTGGCAACACTTACTTTTATTGCTTGCACTAAGCAACCGTGTCTTGAAAACGAGTGTCTTTACACCAAGTCGCAAACCAGTTTCTGCTTTTGGTCTCCACTGGCAGAACAAATGGAGCTACGAGTGTATGACGATGCTCTGACTGCCGACTTTAGGGCTTATGCTCTAAAGAAAGGCAATAACGATTTCTGGCAAACGACTGTTAAGGGCAACCTCGATGGCAAGTATTATACTATCCGTTCTTGCCAGAATGGCAAATGGGAAGAAGAAGCACCCGGTATATTTGCCAAAGCAGTAAGCGTGAATGGCACGCGTGCTGCCATTTTAGACTTTGCTGCCACCAATCCCGAAGGCTGGTCGGATGACAAACGCCCTCAGATGACCGACCCCACCGACATAGTGGTTTATGAAACACACCTGCGCGATTTCACCATGTCGCCCAACTCGGGAATCAGCAATAGAGGTAAGTTCCTCGCTCTCACAGAACAAGGCACCACCACTCCCGATGGTCTTGCCACAGGCATCGACCACCTCAAAGAGCTTGGTATCACCCATTTGCAGATACTGCCCATGTTCGACTACGGCAGCATCGACGAGACAACACTTGTTCGTGGAAACTACAACTGGGGCTACGACCCTGTCAACTACAATGTGCCCGAAGGAGGATATTCAACCGACCCTTATAATCCCGCTACACGTATTATTGAGGCGAAAAAAATGATTCAGGCTCTTCATAAAGCCGGCATACGTGTTATTATGGACGTTGTTTATAACCACACCTACAACGTGGCAGGTTGTGCTTTGGGACGTGTCGTGCCACAGTATTTCTACCGTCTGAACGCCGACGGCACCTACGCCAACGGCTCAGGTTGCGGCAACGAGACGGCAAGCGACAAGCAGATGATGAGGCAGTTTATGGTTGAGTCGGTATGCTATTGGGCACGGGAGTATCATGTTGATGGTTTCCGCTTCGACCTTATGGGTATTCACGACCAAGAGACTATGAGGCAGATTCGCGCAGCGCTCGACAAGATCGACAACACTATTCTCACCTACGGCGAGGGCTGGGCAGCCATGGCGCCGGCTTATCCGTACGACAGCCTCGCCATGAAACAGTGGACTTACAAGATGCCACGAGTAGGTGCTTTCAGCGATGACATACGCAACGCCCTTATCGGCTCACCCTTTGACCACGAACGAGGCTTCGCCTCGGGCAACACGGCAAGCCGACAGGCTCTATGCTTCGGTTTGGCAGGTGGCATCAACTACCACGACAACGAGTTTGGTGAAGGATGGTCGGGCGAACCTATGCAACATGTGAGCTACATCACTTGTCACGATAACTACTGCTTGCGCGACCGTATTGAAGTCAGCGCACCTGAAGAAACCGAAGAGACACGTCTTCGCATGAACAAACTCGCACAGACTGCTGTCTTCGTGTCGCAAGGTATGACATTTATCTATGGCGGCGAAGAGCTATATCGCACCAAACGCGGCATCGACAACAGCTATCAAAGTCCCGACTCAATAAATACCATTCCTTGGGAGAATAAACTTAAGTACAACGACTTGTACGAGTACTATCGTCAGATGATACAGATCCGCCGCGAGCACCGCGGTTTTCGTTTGGGCAACGCTGAGCTTGTCAACAAGCATTTAGACTTCTTGCCCACTCAAACAGAGTCGCTCATAGCCTTCCGCCTCAAAGACCTCGAAGGTATCGACACTGCTAAGTCGATAGTAGTGCTACTCAATGGTAGTAACGAATCTGTCAATGCTAACTTCCCAATGGGCGAATATGTCGTCTTAGCACACGATGGTAAGGCGGATGTTAACGGACTTACTACGCTCAGTGGAATGCAAATAGTTGTTTCACCTTACTCTGCTACTATTTTAGTACAGAAATAGGAATCAGGAATCAAGAATCATGAATCAGGTGGAAACGTCGGTTTGTAACCGGCGGTAATAGAAATCAGTCATTCAAATAATTAAAACTAATATGAAAACAAGTTCAAAAATCTGGATGTGTCTCGCAGGTGTAGCACTTGTGGCACTTGGTGTTGTCTGCTTGCTTAATCCCGGCGACACCATTATTACTTTGGCATGGGCAATTGGTCTGATTTTGCTTTTTACCGGTTGCTTTAATTGTGCAGAATGGTTTATTATAGGTCGCCATCTGCCACAACGTCATCTTATTATGTTTACTGCTATCATCGAGATTATACTCGGTATAGTTCTTGTTATTAACCCTGTAGGACTTGCTCTTGCATTGCCGTTCCTATTTGCAGGCTATGTTCTCTTCGAAGGTCTGAGTCTTTCGCTGGAGTCTTTCGACTTTAAGCATGTAGGCTTCAAGTATTGGTATTGCTTGCTCATTCTCGGTTTGGGAGGTATTGCTTTAGGTATTTATGGTCTGTTCTATAATCCTACTGCAAGTGCCACTATTCTCTCTACTTTGGTTAGTGTGGGCATTATTGTTGACGGCGTAGGATATTGGATAAAACTCGCAGGTATCAACCAATTCGAGAAACATCTCAAAAAGTTGAAAGATAGAATCGAATATGTCGATGCTGAGGTCGTAGAATAATCTTTGTATCATCTAAATACAAAAAACACTCGCCCTACTGCGAGTGTTTTTTTTGTATTTATTAAACAATTCAAACAACTGATTTAGTTTTATAAGCTAAAGCATATTATAGCTTTCTAATACTGCTCTTAAGTAAGAGTAGGGTACTTCACCTCCCAATAGTTCGTTAAACTCTTTAAGTGACGAAAGCTCAGGATTTTCGGCTCGAGCATTCAAAATCTTATTTACTATGTTTTTTGGTACTATGTCTGTTATGAGTATTTGTCCTTGCCGCACATATCTTGCCAAATGTCCAATTATGGTATTCAGTGTCAGCCCTCGCAACTCGGCAATCTGTTCTGGCGTCTTACCCTCTTTGTATAACTCGTATGTTTGCTCGTAGGTCGATTTCTTTACCGCTTTCTCTTTATGAAGTAGTTGGCGTATATCGTTAACAACACCCTTATTAACATCAGGTTCTGTGCTATCCTTTTTGATTTTACTTTTTGTACTGAAAGTCAGATTTTTTTGTTTCGATTTCTTGGCTGTCTTACTTTTTGTTTCAGGTTTTTCGAATGCTGTTGCCGTATCCATCTCAGATACTGCAAACCGACTCTTAGCCTTTAGATAAGCCTCTGTTGTTGCCTCTTTTGCCACTTTCTGCATCAGCGCTGCTTTTTGTGTTAGCACCAAAAAAAGGTCTGCCATCATAGTATCAAAGTCGGCTGCATCGTCCTTGTTCTTACAGCGGCATGGGTGTGTGCTCACTCTTTGTGCAATTAGTGCTACTTTGGGTACGAAATACCCTGCAGCTGCATCCATGCGTTGCTGCAAGTAATATGCATCCTCTTGATTCTTGAACTCTGATTCTTGGCTCATGATTTCCAACTCAAGTCTCTTGCCTCCAACGATGATTCCGGCAAGTTGTCGCTGGAACTTTTCCGATACGGGAACTAACTCTTTGAGCAACTCCCTCAAAGAACCAAGAAACGGCATCGTTTCTGCATTGAACGACACGCACTTTGCAACATGTCGCTCTATCTGCTCTTCCATCGAGAGTAACGTGCTGACGCTATATAATTCAGAAAATAATTGCAATTGATACTCTTTTTCTGCCCGACTGAGTTGTGCGCCGGATTGTTCGGTTGTAGGTTGTGAGTTGACATAATCAAGTACTTGGCGGTCGTTGCCAAGACCAACACGCTGCAAAGGCGACGAAAGCACTATGCCTTCTAATGTGCGACAACGTGATAGAGCAACATATACCTGTCCGGCTGCAAAAGCACGCGCTGCATCTATTATCACGCGGTCGAAAGTTAGTCCCTGACTCTTGTGTATTGTTATTGCCCAAGCTAACCTAAGCGGATACTGCGTGAATGTTCCGAGCAGTTCCTCTTGTATCTTGCCTGTCGTAGCATTTTCTCTGTATCGTATGTTCTCCCAAGTCATAGGCTCCACCTCAATATCGCCGTCGTCGCAACCCACAAGTATCGTACCCTCGTCATCGTCAATACCTCTTACAATGCCGAGTTTACCATTGTAAAAACGGCGTGGCTTCTGCTCGTCGTTGCGAATAAACATTACCCGTGCTCCCTCTTTTATTAGAAGTGTTTCTTCCGTGGGATAACTGCTCTCAGGGAAGTTCCTTTGAACTTCGGCCTTGAAAGTATATAGTTTGCCGCTTAGTTCATCAAGTTCGCAATGATTGATGTTGTCTGCTTGTTGATTATGGGTGGTCAGTGTAATATGAAAATCATCATCAGCGTAGCGGTTATTGCTCTTTGTTTTTCCAGCGTGTAGGCCATTGCTTTCCGACTGAGGCTTATACCGCGCAGCCAGCATCTTTCGTCCCTCGTCGGAGAGTCTGTTTTCGCGTACTTCGTTCAAAAGGCGTACAAATTGTTCGTTTTGCTGACGGAACACATGGTCCAGTTCGATATATACAGGTTGCACCTGTTGCAACACTTTGCTTTGGAAAAAATACGGACCCTCGTAGTAACGTGCCATCAGTTCACGGTCATCATCGCCATGCACCACTGGTTGTAACTGCATAAGGTCGCCTATCATAACCACCTGCACCCCTCCGAAAGGCTCATTGTGGCGGAACCGGTAATGCTTGAGCACGGCATCGATAGCGTCGAGCACATCGGCTCTGACCATACTTATCTCGTCTATTACAAGCATCTCCAAATGGTAGAGCATCTGCCGCTTGCGCTGCATCATACGTTGCTCGGCAAACATCTGCTTATACGACTGCGGGGTAGGGACGAGTGTGCGTATCGGCAGTTGGAAGAATGAATGGATGGTCATTCCTCCTGCATTGATAGCCGCCACGCCCGTCGGTGCCACCACAGCCATGTTCTTCAGCGAAACATCACGCAGATGCTTCAGAAAGGTGGTCTTGCCCGTCCCCGCCTTGCCGGTTATAAACAGGCAGCGGTTGGTTCTCTCTGAGAACTCTTCTGCTAAATGATATGGCGATGTGTGTTTAGGATAATCGATATGGCAATGTGGCGACATTGATTAATAGTTTTCAGCCAGCAGTTGGAAATAACTCTGAGAGTGATTGCATACGGGGCACACGTCAGGTGCTTGTTTGCCTATGACTATATGACCGCAGTTGGAACATTGCCAGATGCAGTCGCCCTCGCGCGAGAAGACCACCTTGTCCTCTATGTTTTTCAGCAGTTTGCGATAACGCTCCTCGTGGTGTTTCTCGATAGCACCTACCATTTCGAATTTCTCGGCAATCTCATCAAATCCTTCAGCCCGTGCTTCAGCCGCCATGCGTGCATACATATCCGTCCACTCGGCATTCTCGCCCTCTGCTGCCGACAAGAGGTTGGTCGTGGTGTCGCTTACCTTGCCGCCGTTCAGGTATTTGTACCAAATCTCGGCGTGCTCTTTCTCGTTGGCTGCCGTCTCTTCAAAGATTTTGCTTATCTGCACATAACCGTCTTTCTTGGCTTTGGAGGCATAGAAAGTGTACTTGTTACGTGCCATGCTCTCGCCGGCAAAAGCTTCCATAAGATTCTGCTCGGTCTTTGTTCCTTTTAAGTCTTTCATAACAATGTGGTTTAAAGGGTTAAGGGCTCTTCTAAAAATTGCTTTATTTTGATTTCGGGTTTTATCTTGAGCATATTGATGGCTTGAACAAGGGAGCAATGCGGGCATTGTGACCGCGTGAAAGTCAGCAAGATGCCAAGAAAAAATCGAAAGCAGAATAAAAGTGTTAAATAAGTATATATATTCGGGTTCTCTAAAACGTGGAATTTTTAGATGTGCCCTTAATACTACGCCTAAGCAGGCTGGTTATTTCAGCGGCAAAGGTAATCAAAAAATTACAGATACGAAAATACTTGCACGGGTATAAATGAAAATGTTGTTATGTACGATTGCAGCTCATATTGCAGTTGCAGGTTGACTGTCTTATCGTTCAAAAAGTTTCAGTAGTTGCATTTTCTTTTTGCCGGTCTTACCTCCATACGGATGTTCTCGCAGAGGCAGATTGAAAATGGTGCTGCCGTGTAGCACGGTCTGAGGGTGTGTGAACTCGCGGAAGCCCCATTCTCCATGGTAGGCACCCATGCCGGAGTGTCCTGTTCCGTTGAAAGGTACTCCTTTGACCATCATGTGTATGCACACTTCGTTAATACATCCTCCGCCGAACTGCTGTGTCTGCATCACGCGGTTAGCCCAACGCTTGTTGCGGGTGAAGATATACATGGCTAAGGGGTGTTCGCGCCCGGCTATCACTTCCATCAGTTCGTCTGCTTGGTCATCTTTAAAAGGTACAACAGGCAGCAGCGGACAAAATAGTTCGTGTTGGACTATGTTTTCGTTGATATCAACAGGATAGATGATTGTCGGTGCGTATTTGCGAGTCTCGCGCACCCCTCTTCCTCCGAAGACGATGCGGTTGCGGTACTCATCTGCCCATTTGGCACATTTGTCGTATGCGGCATCGGTTATCAGTTTGGGGTATTCGTTGTTAGTCTCGGGATGCTCGCCTATCTGGTTTACAAACGATTGTTGCAGTTCGGTCAAGAAATCTTCAGCTATCTCTTCTGCTACAGCTATCTGATTGATGTTGATACATATCTGTCCGGCGTTGGTAAGTTTGAAGAAAGCTATTTTCCGTGCTGCATCTTTGATGTCGGCATCTTTACGAACGATACACCAGTTACCCGTCTCACCGCCTAACTCTAATGCTACGGGTGTCAGGTTCTTAGCAGCCTCTGTAAGTACATGTTTGCCTACGGCCGGTGAGCCGGTGTAGAAAATCTTATCGAAGCGTTGTGCCAGGCATAAATCGGCTATGTTGTGTCCGCCGTCAATGAGCGTTATATATTCCGGAGGAAAGACTTCGGCAAAGAATTGCTTCAACACTGCCGTACAAGCCGATGATTTAGAGCTTGATTTAATAACTACGGTATTGCCGCCGCACATTGCCGCAGCCACGACGCCTATGGTCAGCAGAATAGGGAAATTAAAAGGACTGATAACCAACGAAACCCCATAGGGCATCTTATAGACCTTGGTTATGAGGCTCGGGAAGCACATCAGCCCGCTCCAATGGCACTCAGGGCGTGCCCATCGTCTGAGTCCGCTCAGCATCTCGTTTATCTCCACGATGATTGGTCCTACATCACAGAGGTAGGCTTCGACCTCGCTTCTGCTGAGATCAGCTGCTAAAGCAGCAGTAAAATCGTCAGCATGGGCTATGACTGCCTGCCGTAGTCGTTTGAGTTGTTCGATGCGCCATTTGACAGGCAGTGTGGTGCCTGTGCGGAAGAACCGGCGTTGCGTAGCCACTACATTGCGGATAGCCTCTTCAGTCCATTCGCCATTACATGTTTTGTTGGCTTGCACGTCTGCACGCCGACCTTTTTCCTCCGTCTCGTGGGTCTTTGGTGTTACCATCCGTAGCACTTTCCTTATATCTTCATTGCTTAGTGTAACCGGTGCCGAATAGTTGATAGAGTCGGCGGCTATCATAGGTATGAGTGTGTCGTAGTCGCGTGCCTCGACGGGCGACTGCAATCGGTCCATGCCGCAGAGGCAAATGATGTTGCGAACAGCCTCAAGGAAGGCGTCGGCATCGTTTCCTATTTGGCAATAGTGTGCAAGTTGCTGATAGCGCTCCTTGCATGTCTCTTTTTGGAACAGTAGTACAGGCATAAGCATCAATGAAATAGCCTGACCGTGCGAGAGGTGATACAAAGCACCTATGCTATGTGCAAAGGCATGCACATAACCTGCAAGTTGAGTATTGATGGCATTGCCGCCGTACATGGCAGCACGGCACATGGCTAAACGCGACTCATTGTTCTCCGGCTCGTTGAGCACTATAGGCAGATGTTCCATAATCAGTCGCACGCCTTCCATTGACAGATGCATATCCTCCTCGTTCTCGTCAACATCAGCCACTGCACCTTCTATGCAATGGCTCAGTGCGTCAATGGCGCAGGCTGCAGTAACGGATTGTGGAGCATGGATAGTCAGTTCGCTGTCGTGAACCACATGTGTTACATTGAGCCCGATGAGCACGGTAGAACCTTTCTGACCTTTGTCATTGCTCACCACTGCCCCTACTGTCAGTTCCGCACCGGTGCCGGCGGTGGAGGGAATCATGATGAGCGGGAGTGTGCCGCCCGGAACAGGGAGGAACTTGAGCAAGAGGGCTTTTACGGGCACATGCGGCATCTTCACTCCTGCGGCTATCATCTTGCAACTGTCCATCACCGAACCGCCGCCCAATGCCACTATGGCTTCTGCCTTACTTGCCAACGCCTGCTTCCGACCGGCTTCTATGATTGCTATGTTAGGTTCTGAGCTGATGTCGCTGAATAGTGAAACGCCTATCCCGGCTTCCTCTAACGAGTCGATGACAGCTTTTTCGTAACCTAAACCGAGCAGTGTCTTGTCGGTTACTACAAGCACCTGCTTGTAGCCGTTGCTGAGGCATATCTCGCCTATTTGTCTGCGCGAACCTGCGCCTTCGTTAACTTCCGGCTCAGGCAGCGGTATGGCGTGTATTATCTTTCCCGGCAAACGGTGAATCTGTTTCCTAAAACGATATGTTTCCATGTTAGTGAGTGGTTATCTTTCCAAATCTGACGATGCAGTTTGGGATAGTTGATAAACGGCAATCCAAAAAATATCCCGATACCGGCATAGGCTCATCAGATTGCCGCATGTCAGCCATTTGCAGTTTATGTTCAGATTCAGACAAAGTAGTCATAATAAGTTTTTTCTAAAATATGCGCAAAGATACATGTTTTTTAGAAGATACACAAATATATATCATATTTCAGCGATAATCTGCGCAGAGCGAGCAAGCCATCCGTAAGGCCTTAGATTTTGCCTACGTTCCTGTAAGAGATTTTTACAATTGTGTAAAGATTCTTTACAGTTCCACAAATGAATAGAATTATCAAACTGCTTAATATCAACTTGTTTGCATATTTGGCACAGAATATGCCATATCAAATGCAGCAACTTGACTATTTCCCGTCAGTTGGAAAAAATGCCAAGAACTGAAAATGGAAATAACCTGCAGAAGTAAGGAAAGAAATGAGCAGAAACACGTTAATATATCTAATAGCAATGTTGGCGGTAATGCCTGAGTTATGCTGTGCCCGGGACGACCGCACAGGCGGCCCCATGACTTTGCACGACTGCATGGAGTATGCCATATCGCACTCCACCAAGATGCGTATTGCCAACGCAGCCA